>NZ_JBSIPX010000002.1:0-426643 GCF_053668055.1 Massilia sp. SYSU DXS3249
GGCATCTTCCAGGTCATTTTCTGCGACCGCGAGGTGACGCAAATCGACCTCAAAAGCCGCTAAAATTTAACCCGGCAGTGTTACCTATGTGTCTAGACACCTGTTACCTATGTGTCTGTGCTATACAGTCCTGACTCCACGCGTTTGGAACCCTCGCGCACTCGTACTGCCTGGCCTCAGCATTAGACCAGGTCGTTCAACCACCCCGCCGCGCGTAGCTCTTCGTCAGAATCTCCCACCGATGCCCATCCGGCTCATCCCAATACACATTGCGCCCGCCATGGAAATTGCCGATGTGTCCGTCGTTCGGCCCCTGCGGGCTGGCCCGCCAGCCGATCCCGGCCGCCTCGATGCGCCCGAGGATGGCGTCGAACTCCGCATCGCTCACCCGGAAGCAGAAATGCTCGACCGGGAAGGCTTCGTCGGTGCTGATAAAGTCGAGCGTGAGACCGTCGTTGACGTAGACCGGCGCGAAGACACCAAGCGCCGTCGGTTCCCAGGGCACGTCGAGCAGGCCGGCCAAGAGGCGGGCCGCGGCCACCCGGTCGCGCGCGGAGACGATCACGTGGTCGAGTTCGATCATTGGGCCTCCCCGCCCTCGCGCCGCCTCAGAGGATCAGCCTGCCCTCGATGGAATCGTCCAGCGTCTTGCCAATAGCCGCGCCGACCAGCATCTTGGCGCCGGCCACCGCCTGGCCGTGCTTGTTGTCCCAGTAGTAGCCCCCTTTCGGGATCACTTCCAGGACGGTGATGCGCGGATCGTCCTGGCCTTCGGTAAACCAGGTTTTCAGGGTGAAGTCCCACAACTCCTTGATCTTCGCCTTGTCCTGCGAGACGACCACAGTCGCGTCGAGTTCCATGAAGCCGGCGTGCGTGCTTTCCTGGAAAAACAGTTTGACTTGGGGATTGTTGGCCAGCTCGAGGTTTTTATGGCTGTCGATGGCGCTCATGAACCACAGGTGGCCGGCGTCGTCGGCTTGCAATAGGCTCATCGGCCGCACGCCGCCATCGGCGCCGGTGCCGCCCTCGGTGCAGAAAAAGCAGGTCTTGGCGCTCTCTGCCATTTCCTTGATGCGGGCGCGTGCCTCGGTTCCCTGCAGGTCGCGGCGGTTTTCTTCGGGCTGGTTGCGGTTGATCGAATCCATGGAAGGTCTCCTCGAAGGCCATGTGGCCGGTTCGGTCACTCTACACAGCTGCGCGTGTCCACAGCGCTCCGTATCTTGATGGAATCATTTTGGTGGTCAGATGGAAAAACCATTGGCGGGGCCGGATGGCGCAACGTCGCTGGCCTCGCTGCGGGTGCGCGCATACTCGGGCAAGTCGTCCAGCGTGTGCATCCAGCGCAGCCGTTCCTGCACAAAGGTATGGTCTTGCGGGGGGACGGATTCCGGATCGTCGAGGCTGGCCGTGGCGATGTCGATTTCCTCGGGATAACGGTCGTCCTGGAAGGTCAGCGTGGTGCCGCAGGTCGCGCAAAAGCCGCGCAGCACGTGGGCGCTCGACCGGTAAGTGGCGGGATTGCCGTGCGAGAAACGCAGCGCGGCCATGCCGGCGCTGAACCAGGCCACGGCCGGGGCGCCGGCGATGCGCCGGCAGTCGCGGCAATGGCATAGGGTGCTGTGGTAAGTGTCGCCGTCGACGACGTAGCGAACGGCGCCGCAGTAACAGCCGCCTTGCAGGATCATGGTTGTCCCTCCTTGCCGTGTTGGTCATTGCCAGCATAGGCCAGGGTGGCGGGCGATGCAATCGTCGCGCGCCAATCGGAACGGGGAGATGGGGCTGGCGCTAGCGCAGGCCAAATGGAGCGGCAGAAAAGGGAACTAGCGTCGGAATCGCCAAGGATGTAGGGTGGACTCAGGAGTCCACCCTACATTGTCGAGAAATCCGCCGGCGGCGATTACAGGAACCGATCGAGGATTTTCCTGCTGTGCTTGTCAATCCTGAACATGTCCCGCACCAGGAAGTTGATGCCGTGGTTATCCGCAATCAGCAGCGAGGCCTCGCCCACCCGGCGGATATCCTCGTCCACCTTGAGTACGAATTCGGTGTCCCCACGGTCCGTTTTCACAGTCCAGGTGCAGGGCGTGGCGAAGCTCGACACGCCGCGGATGGTGAGGATCTCGGGAATGAATTCGCGGCCCTCAAGTTCTTCAGTGACCAGCGTACGGATCTGTTCGGGCGCGGTGGCCAGGTCGTCGATCCAGGCGACTTCCTTGCCACCGTCGCGCACCAGGGAGATGCCGCGCGTCGGCGCCTGGATCGGGAAGGCGCGCACCGGGATGACGCCGACGACGTCGACACCGTCCTCGCCCGTGAACACGAGTTTGCCGAAGCTGTCGCGGCGCAGGTTGAATGGGGTGCTCATCAGTCGTCCTTGTCCGTATCGTCCATATCCTGGTCCACGTTGCGCGCCTGCGCTTCGTAGAGCCGATGGTAGGCGCCCTCGCGCGCCATCAGTTCGTCGTGGCTGCCCTCTTCCACCACCACGCCGCGATCGAGCACGACCAGGCGGTCGGCGCGGTGCAATGTCGACAGGCGGTGCGCGATGGCGATCGTGGTGCGGCCCTGCACCAGGTTGTCGAGCGCCTTCTGGATTTCCTTTTCGGTTTCCGAGTCCACCGACGAAGTCGCCTCGTCCATGATCAGGATAGGCGGGTCGATCAGCAGTGCGCGCGCGATGGAGATGCGCTGGCGCTCGCCGCCCGACAGGCCCTGGCCGCGCTCGCCGACCATCGAATCGTAGCCCTGCGGCAGGCGCAGGATGAATTCGTGGGCGTGGGCGGCGCGGGCGGCGGCGATGATGTCTTCGCGCGTCGCGTCCGGCTTGCCGTAGGCGATGTTCTCGGCAATGGTGCCGAAGAACAGGAAGGGTTCCTGCAGCACCAGGCCGATGTTGCGGCGGTAGTCGGCCACGGCAAACGAACGGATGTCGACGCCGTCGAGCAGGATCGCGCCTTCGGCCACGTCGTAGAAGCGGCAGATCAGGTTGACCAGGGTGCTTTTACCGGAACCGCTGTGGCCGACCAGGCCGACCATCTCGCCGGCCTTGATGTTGAGCGAAATGCCGCGATTTACCGCGCGGTTACCGTAGCGGAAGCCGACTTCGCGCAGCTCGATATTGCCCTGCACCTTGGGCACCTTCACCGGGTTGGCCGGGTCCGGCACGCTCGAGACGTGGTCCAGGATGTCGAAGATGCGCTTGGCGGCCGAGGCCGATTTCTGCGTGACCGAGACGATGCGGCTCATCGAATCGAGACGCACATAGAAACGGCCGCTGTAGGCGATGAAGGCGGACAGCGTGCCGACCGTGATCTCGCCGCGCGAGACCTGCCAGATGCCGAAGCACCAGATGACGAGCAGGCCGAGCTCGGTGAGGAAGGACACCGTCGGGGAGAACAGCGACCACACCTTGTTCAGCTTGTCGTTGACGGCCAGGTTGTGTTTATTGGCTTCGCGGAAGCGCACGGCTTCGCGCTTTTCCTGGGCAAAGGCTTTCACCACGCGGATGCCCGGGATGGTATCGGCCAGCACGTTGGTCACCTCGCCCCAGACGCGGTCGATCTTCTCGAAGCCGGTGCGCAGCCGGTCGCGCACGACGTGGATCATCCAGGCGATGAAGGGCAGCGGCACCAGGGTGACGAAGGCCAGCCAGGGGTTAATCGTGAACAGGATCACGCCGGTCATGATGATCATGAGCACGTCGGACAGGAAGTCGAGCAGGTGCAGTGACAGGAAAACGCAGATGCGGTCCGAGCCGCTGCCGATCCTCGACATCAGGTCGCCCGTGCGCTTGCCGCCGAAAAATTCCAGCGACAGTTTGAGCAGGTGTTCATACGTGGTCGAGCGCAAATCCGCGCCCATGCGCTCGGAGACGAGCGCCAGCACATAGGTCTTTGCCCAGCCCAGCGCCCAGGCCAGGATCGCGGCGCCCAGCAGCCCGCTCATGTACAGGTAAACCAGCTTGTTGTCGATCGTCTGGCCGTTCTGGTACGGGATCAGGACGTTGTCCATCAGGGGCATCGTCAGGTAAGGCGGAATCATGTGCGCCGCGGTACTGCCCAGCATCAGCAGGAAACCGAGCAGCAGCTGGCCGCGGTAAGGCATGGCGAAGCGCCACAGCCTGAACAGCGTCCAGGTCGAGGGCGGCGTGTGCACGACCTTGGCGCAGATCGGGCACTCTTCCTGGTCGGGCTCGAGCGGTGCCTTGCAGCTCGGGCAGGTGTGCTGTTCGGGCGGCACGACCGGCAGGCCGGTCTCGACGCTTTTTACCTGGTCGGCAAAGGCGTCGACCACGCGGATCGCGTGCAGGTTCTGGCCCAGCGTGAAACGCCAGCTCGCCAGCAGGCCCTGGTCGTCGACCAGTTCGAGGTGCCCCACGCCGGCATGGTCGTGGTGGCGCAGGTTCAGGCCGGGCCGGAAGGCCCACTCGCGCCAGGCCGATTCGCCCGGGGCGCGCGCCAGCAGGCGGCGGCTTGTCACGACCAGCACGCCTTTGTTGAAACGTAATTTTGCGTCGAGGTCAACCTCCACGCCGGTCAGCGCGTTTTCCCCTGGTGCAAGCTGTTTCCGAACGTCATCGTGCCAGCCTTCCGGCAAGAACCCGGCGGCGAGCGCCAGCGGCGTCGAAGTAGCAAGTTGTTGAGTTGTCATTGAGTTGCTGCCCGCAGTGGGCATGTCTGGGCATGTTCTGGATAGAGGGGGTAACGCGGTGACCGGCTCAGCGGTTTACATGGATTGCAGGAAAACTTTGGTTCCTGCAAGGGGCGGAGCGGTAGTACCGGAACACATTTGGTGGAAATCGTTTCGGCGCTGTAAGCTTCGGCCCGGCAAGTATACAACATGTGCGCTGCATACCGCGTTGGGTGCGGTAGCGCACAGGCAGGCAAACATAGGCAACGCCATCATGGTGAACGAGCGGATACCGGTGGCAAGAAATCATTACATGACAAAGAAGAAAGACATCCAGTTTCTCCGTGTAACTCACCTGCGAGGTCCGAACGTCTGGACCTACCGCCCGGTGATCGAAGCCTGGCTCGACATCGGCGAGCTGGAAGACTTCCCATCGAATAAACTCCCCGGCTTCAACGCACGGCTGACCGCCTGGCTGCCCGGCCTGATCGAGCATCGCTGCGGCGTCGGCGAGCGCGGCGGCTTCCTCGAGCGCCTCGATAGCGGCACCTGGGCCGGCCACATCCTCGAACACATCGTGCTCGAGCTGCAGAACATGGCCGGCATGAAGACCGGCTTCGGCAAGACCCGCTCGACCGGCGAGCACGGCGTCTACAAGATGGCCTTCCGCACCCGCGACGCCGTCGTCGGCCGCGCCGCCCTGGAAGCCGGCCATCGCCTGCTGATGGCCGCGGTCAATGACGAACCCTTCGACATGGACGGCACCGTGGCGCGCCTGACCGAGCTGGTCGACCGCTACTGCCTCGGCCCCTCGACCGCCAACATCGTCGATGCCGCCACCGACCGCCGCATCCCCTCGATCCGCCTCACCGAAGGCAACCTCGTGCAGCTCGGCCACGGAGCCGCGCAGCGCCGCATCTGGACCGCCGAAACCGACCGCACCAGCGCCATCGGCGAATCGATCGCCAGCGACAAGGACCTGACCAAGACCCTGCTCGCCTCCTGCGGCGTGCCGGTACCGGAAGGCACCCTCGTGCGCAGCGCCGAAGCGGCCTGGGAAGAAGCGCAGGACATCGGCCTGCCGGTGGTGGTGAAACCCGTCGACGGCAACCATGGCCGCGGCGTGACGCTGAACCTGATGAGCGAGGCCGACGTGCTGGCCGCCTACGCGATCGCCGCCGAAGCCGGCGACAGCAGCGCCGTGCTGGTCGAGCGCTTCATTCCCGGCAACGAGCACCGCCTGCTGGTCGTCGGCAAGCAGGTCGTGGCCGCCGCGCGCGGCGAGTCGCTCTGGGTGACCGGGGACGGCGTCTCGACCGTCGTGCAGCTGTGCGACACCCAGATCAACACCGACCCGCGCCGCGGCGAGACCGAGGAACACCCGCTCGGCCGCGTCACCCCGCACGACAGCGAGATCCTGCTCGACCTGAAGCGCCAGGGCCTGAGCCCGGAATCGGTTCCGCAGGCCGGACAGAAAGTGCTGATCCAGCTGAACGGCAACGTCTCGGACGACGTCACCGATCTGATCCACCCGGAGGTGGCGCATGTCGCGGCCCTGGCCGCACGCGTGGTCGGCCTGGACATCGCCGGCATCGACCTCGTCTGCGAAGACATCTCGAAGCCGCTTGCCGAGCAGCGCGGCGCGATCATCGAAGTCAATTCGAGTCCGGGCCTGCTGGCCCATATCAAACCGGCCAGCGGCGAGCCGCGCAAGGTCGGCGAAGCCATCGTGCGCCACCTGTTCGCCGACGGCGAGAACGGCCGCATCCCGATCGCCGGCGTCACCGGCACCCTCGGCACCAGCCTGATCACGCGCCTGCTCGGCTGCCTGCTGAATGCCGCCGGCAAGCATGCGGGCGTGGCCAACGGCGAGGGTCTCTACCTCGACGGACGCCAGGTACAAAAAGGCGACTGCACCGGCTTCGCGGCGGGCGAGCGCCTGCTCATCAACCGCAACATGGAAGCGGCCGTGTTCGAATCGAACGCGCGCAGCATCCTGGCCGGCGGCCTGCCCTACGACCGCTGCACGGTGGGCGTGGTGACCGACATGGGCAATCTCGCCGAGGTCGAGGAATTCCACGTGCGCGATGCCGAGGCGCTGGCCAATGTCGTGCGCAGCCAGGTCGACGTCATCCTCTCCGAAGGCGCGGCCGTGCTGAACGCCGCCGATCCGGAAGTGGTGAAGCTGGCCGAGTTCTCCGACGGCCCCGTGATCTTCTACGCGATGGACGAATCGAATCCGGTCATGGCCGGCCACCGTGCGAACGGCGGACGCGTGGTCTTTGCGCGCAACAACCACATCGTGCTGGCCGACGGCGCCGAGGAAACCCTGCTCCTCGACCTCGCGAAGATCAAGCCGGCCACCGTCAAGCATCCGGCCAGCGTGCTCGCCGCGACGGCCGCCGCCTGGGCGCTCGGCCTGCCGCAGGACCTGATCTGCGGCGGCCTGCGCGCTTTCGACGCCACGCCGAAGAAAACGATTTATTGAAAAAGACGCGGCCCGGCTCACCGGGTCCACGGCGCCGCCCCCGCCGCCTCGTGCGGAAGAGCGGCCCTCATTAAGGAATGAAGTTTTATGGAAGTATCTCGCGTACGGGCCTTGCGCGGCCCTAACCTCTGGAGCCACCACACCTCGGTCGAGGCGATCGTCGCCTGCACTCCGGAGGAAGAATCGATCGCCGCCCTGCCCGGCTTCGAGACGCGCCTGCGCTCGCGCTTTCCCCAGCTCGGCCAGTTGCAGCCCCTCGGCCACGAAGAAGACGCGCTCGATCCCGTGCCGCTGGCCGAAGTGCTCGAAATCGTGGCGCTGGCCCTGCAGGCCGAAGCCGGCTGCCCGGTGACCTTTTCGCGCACCACGGCGACGGTCGAACCCGGCATCTACCAGGTCGTGGTCGAGTATTCCGAGGAAGACGTCGGCCGCCTGGCGCTCGACCTGGCGCGCCAGCTGATCGACGCCGCCAGAGACGACGCACCTTTCGACCTGCAGGCCGCCCTCACGCAATTGCGCGACCTCGACGAAGACGTGCGCCTCGGCCCCTCGACCGGCTCGATCGTGCAGGCAGCCATCGAACGCAACATCCCCTACCGCCGCCTCACAGAAGGCAGCCTCGTGATGTTCGGCTGGGGCAGCAAGCAGCGCCGCATCCAGGCCGCCGAGATCGACGCCACCGGCGCGATCGCCGAAACCATCGCCCAGGACAAGGAGCTGACCAAGCGCCTGCTCGACGCTGCCGGCGTGCCGGTGCCGCTCGGCCGCGTCGTGGTCGACCCGGAGGACGCATGGGCCGCCGCCCAGGAGATCGGCCTGCCGGTCGTGATCAAGCCGAAGGACGGCAACCAGGGCAAGGGCGTGACGGTCAACATCACGACCAAGGAGCAGATCGCCGCCGCCTTCCATTCGGCTAGCGAATTCCGCGACGACATCCTGGTCGAGCGCTACCTGCCCGGCCACGACTACCGCCTGCTGGTCATCGGCGACAAGCTGGTGGCCGCCGCGCGCCGCGATCCGCCGAACGTGGTGGGCGACGGCGTGCACACCGTGCGCGAGCTGGTCGACCAGGTCAACCTCGACCCACGCCGCGGCAACGGCCACTCGACCTCGCTGACCAAGATCCGCTTCGACGACATCGCGCTGGGGAGCCTGGCGAAACAGGGTCTGCAGGCCGATTCGGTCCCTGAGAAAGGCCGCCGCGTCATCCTGCGCAACAACGCCAACCTGTCCACCGGCGGCTCGGCCACCGACGTGACCGACGACGTGCATCCGGAAGTGGCCGCGCGCGCGATCGCCGCCGCCCACATGGTCGGCCTGGACATCTGCGGCGTCGACCTGGTCTGCGACAGCGTGCTGAAGCCGATCGAGGAACAGAACGGCGGCATCGTCGAAGTCAACGCCGCGCCCGGCCTGCGGATGCACTTGTCCCCGTCCTTCGGCAAGGGCCGCGACGTCGGCGAAGCGATCGTCGACATGATGTTCAAGGACGGCGACGACGGCCGCATCCCGGTGGTCGCCGTCACCGGCACCAACGGCAAGACGACGACCGTGCGCCTGATCGCCCACCTGATGACGGCCTCGGGCCTGCGCACCGGCATGACGAATACCGACGGCGTCTACATCGAGGGCCGGCGCATCGACAGCGGCGACTGCAGCGGCCCGCGCAGCGCGCGCAACGTGCTGCTGCACCCTGACGTCGACGCGGCCGTGTTCGAGACCGCGCGCGGCGGCCTGCTGCGCGAAGGCCTGGCCTTCGACCGCTGCCAGGTGGCGGTGGTGACCAACATCGGCGCCGGCGACCACCTCGGCCTGAACTACATCACGACGCTGGAAGACCTGGCTGTGCTCAAGCGCGTGATCGTGCAGAACGTGATCGAAGGCGGCATGGCCGTGCTGAACGCGGCCGATCCGGTGGTGGCCGAGATGGCCGGGCACACCCGGGGCGACGTGACCTTCTTCGCCCAGGACGGCGGCCATCCGCTGATGGCCATGCACCGCGCCCAGGGCCGCCGCGTCGTGTACGTGGAAGACGGCTTCCTCGTCTGCGCGCAGGGCAAGAACGAGACCCGCATCACGCTGCAGGAAGTGCCGATCACGCGAGGCGGCGTCATCGGCTTCCAGGTCGAGAACGTGATGGCCTCGGTGGCGGCGGCATGGGCCGTCGGCATCGATTGGGACAAGATCCGCCTCGGCCTGAGGACCTTTGTCGGCGAAAGCGACAACGCGCCGGGCCGCTTCAACGTGTTCGATTACCGCGGCGCGACCCTGATCGCCGACTACGGCCACAACCCGGACGCGATCGCGGCCCTGGTGTCGGCGGTCGAGAACATGCCGGCCAAGCGCCGTTCGGTCGTGATCAGCGGCGCCGGCGACCGCCGCGACCAGGACATCACCCAGCAGACCCAGATCCTGGGCGCTGCGTTCGACGACGTGCTGTTGTACCAGGACCAGTGCCAGCGCGGCCGCCCGGACGGCGAAGTGGTCGCCCTGCTGCGCCAGGGGCTGGACGGCGCCACCCGCACCAGCCATGTCGAGGAGATCAACGGCGAATTCGTCGCGATCGACCGCGCGCTGGCGCGGTTGAGCGAAGGCGATTTGTGCCTGATCCTGATCGACCAGGTGGACGAGGCGCTGGCGCATATCGCCAAGCGGGTCGCCGAAGCCTGATACCCGTAGGGTGGGCGGGTCTCCCGCCCACGCGTTCAATCCACGTACGATATGCCTGCCCGTTTGAACTCGCCCGGTGAATTACTGGGCGCGGCCATGGTGCGAATGATCTGGTACTGGTTGAACGCGTGGACGGGGAACCCGTCCACCCTACGTCCCTCCGCTCGATTTCTCGATTTCTCCCATGCTCGCACCCGAACAATTCCTCGGCTTCCTGCTCGCCGCCATCCTGCTCACCGCCTCCCCCGGCCCGGACAACCTGATGGTCCTCGGCCTGGGCATGTCGAAAGGCCGCAAGCAGGGCATGGTCTTCGGCCTGGGCTGCGCGTTGGGCTGCCTGAGCCACACCTTCCTGGCCGTGATCGGCGTGAGCGCGGTCATTGCCGCCTCCCCTGCCGCGTTCACGGCGCTGCGCGTGGGCGGCGGCCTGTACCTGGTCTGGCTGGGAATCGGGGCGCTGCGCAGCCAGGGCGGGCAGTCCGCGGCCCGCGCGGGCGCGCCGGCGCAGTCTCTGCGCAGCCTCTTCACGAAGGGCCTGCTGGCGAATGCCATCAACCCGAAAGTGGTGCTGTTCTTCCTCTCGCTGCTGCCGCAGTTCGTGATTCCCGCGAACGGCAACGTGCCGGGCCAGATGCTCGCGCTGGGCGTGACCTTCACGCTGCAGGCGGCGATCCTGTTCGGGCTGCTCGGTTATTTCGCCGGCGCGGTGGGCGGCTGGCTGGAACGCAAGCCGGGGGCCGGCAAATGGCTGGACCGGCTGGCCGGCGGCGTGTTCATTGCACTGGGCGTGAAGCTGATCGTGTCGCGCTGATTTCGATATGTCGATGCGGGCACTGGTAACGGGTCGTTACCGTGCGGCTGCGCAATCGATGTACTGCGTGGGCAGAGCCCACCCTACGATTCTCCCTGCTCCGCCTTTCGTAGGGTGGGCTCCGCCCACGCGGACTGACCATTTGTTCAGCCGCACCCTGTCCGCAAACCCTTACATCCGCTCAACGCTGCGCCGGCGCGTCAACGGCGCTCTTCGCGCGCGAGCAGCGCCATCACCTCGCCTGGAACGGCCGGCTTGAGCAGGTGCTCGTCGAACCCGGCCTCCTGCGAGCGGCGGCGGTCTTCCTGGGCGCCCCAGCCCGTCAGCGCGACCAGGCGCACCGCTTCCAGGCCCGGCAGCGCCCGGATCGCGCGCGCGGCGCCGTAGCCGTCGAGGACCGGCATGCCGATGTCGAGGAAGGCGACCTGCGGACGGAACTGCGCTGCCAGTTCCACGGCCTCGGCGCCGTCGTGGGCCACCCGGGTCTGGTGGCCGGCCAGGTGCAGCAGCGCGCACAGCGTGCCGGCGGCGTCGACGTTGTCGTCGGCCACCAGCACGCGCAAGGGTGCAGGCCCCGGGGCCGGGACTGCATCCTCACCGCCCCCGGCCGCATCCCCGGGCTGCGGCGCCTCGCTGTCTGCCCCGAGCGGCAGGCGCACGGTGAAGCGGCTGCCCTGCCCCCGCCCGGCGCTGGCGGCGGTGACGCGACCGCCATGCAGCTGGACCAGGTGGCGCACCAGCGCCAGGCCGATCCCCAGCCCGCCCTTCGAGCGGTCGACGCTGCGCGCCACCTGGGTGAACATGTCGAACACCAGCGGCAGCGATTCGGCCGCGATGCCGATGCCGTCATCAAGCACCTCGATCGCGACTTCCCCGCCCTCGCGCCGCGCGCGCACGGCGATCCGCCCGCCGGGCGGCGTGTACTTGGCCGCGTTCGAGAGCAGGTTGCTGAGCACCTGGCTGATGCGCACGACGTCGATGTCAAGCAGCAGCGGCGCCTCCGGCAAGTCGACCGTCAGCGCGTGGCCGGCCGCCTCGATCAGCGGCAGGCTGGTCTCGATGGCGCTCGCCACCACCGGCTGCAGCGCGACGCGCTCGATCTTCAGGACCACTTTGCCGCTGGAGACGCGCGCGATGTCGAGCAGGTCGTTGATCAGGTGGACCATGTGGCCCACCTGGCGCTCCATCATGGCGCGCACGTTGGCCTGCAGTTCCGGTTTCGCGTGGCCGAGGCGCAGGAGCTCGAGGCCGTTGCGGATCGGCGCCAGCGGATTGCGCAGCTCGTGCGCCAGCGTAGCCAGGAATTCCGATTTGCGGCGGTCGGCCTCCACCAGCGCCTCCGTGGAGCGCACCCGCTCGATGTGGGCCCAGCAGCGTTCCACCACCGCCTCGATCAGCGCCACCTCGGCGTCCAGCCAGGCGCGCGGCTGCTCCTGGTGCACCGCCATCATCGCCACCAGCCTGCCGCCCTTGACCAGCGGGCAGCAGACGATCGCCTTGATGCCGATCGCGTTGAACATTTCGGCGCCGTCTTCCGGTGCCAGTTCGCGGTCGACGTCGCCCACCAGCAGGGTGCGGCCGACGCGCAGGTTCGAGGTGGCGCGCGAGCCGAACAGGTCGAGCGAATACACGCCGGCGGTGCTCAGCGCACCGGCGACGCGCCAGTCGTGGCGGATCGTGAAGCGGTCGTTGTCGGGCTCCACGTCGGCGTAGGCGACGCGGGTCGCTCCCAGGTGCTCGCCCAGCAGGCGCGTCGCTTCCTCCATGATCGCCTTCGGCTCGGCGGCGATGCGGGTCGCTTCGCCGATCTCGTCGAGCAGGCGCAGGCGCTCTTCGACATGGTGCTGTTCGGTGACGTCGACCCCGGTCGCGGCCACATACAGTATGCTGCCGTCGCCGCCGCGAACCGGCGCGAACATGATATCGCTGCGGCGTCCGCCGCCGCCGGCGACGAAGTACGGCAGCGTACGGCGCACGCTGTCGCCGCCGGCCGCCGCCACGATCAGTTCACGCACGGTGGCGGCCAGCGCCGGTGAGGGTTGCCACCAGCCGCAGGTCCAGAACGGCCGCCCGAGCACGTCCTCGCGCGCGAAGCCGGCCTCCTCCAGCGCCACGCGGTTGACCTCGACGACAATGCCCTCCGGCGTCATCAGGGCTGCGTAATTGGTGGCCTGGTCGAAAAAAGCGCGGAACTTGGCATTCGCCTCGGCTGCGGCCAGCGCCTCGCGCGCCGCCAGCCTGGTCTGGTTTTCCGCCTCCTTGCGCTGCGTGATGTCGAGCGTGGCGCCGACGATCCGCCGCGGCCTGCCCGCCCCATCGAAAAACAGGCGGCCGCGCACGCCGATCCAGCGCACGACGCCGTCCTCCAGCCCGACCGCGCGGTATTCTCCCTGGTACCTGGCGTCGGCGGACGGCGCCGCCAGCATCGCCGCGATCTCGCCCTGCACCCGCTCCCGGTCTCCGGGATGGAGTGCGCGGCCCAGGGTGCCGCCATCGACCGGCGCGTCCGGGGACAAGCCGAAATGGGCGCGCGTGCGCGCGCTCCAGGTCACCGCGCCGCTTTCCAGGTCATGCTCGAACAGGCCGAATTCGGCTGCGTCGGCGGCGATCTCGAGGGTCTGCTTGCTGGCCGCCAGTTGCGCCAGCGCGGCGTCGCGCTCGCGCTGGGACACCACCTTGCCGGTG
Source organism: Massilia sp. SYSU DXS3249 (assembly GCF_053668055.1). Classification (NCBI taxonomy): domain Bacteria; kingdom Pseudomonadati; phylum Pseudomonadota; class Betaproteobacteria; order Burkholderiales; family Oxalobacteraceae; genus Massilia; species Massilia sp. SYSU DXS3249. The sequence goes on from NZ_JBSIPX010000002.1 coordinate 13,284, forward strand.
GTCTCGGAGCAGACGCAGAAGACGCCGGCCACGGCGCCCGCCTCGTCGCGGATCGGGCTGGCCGAAAAAGTCGCAAACATCTCCTCCGCGTAGCCATTGCGGTGCAGGACGAAAGGATGGTCCTCGGCCCAGGTGCAGTGGCCGTCGAGGGCCGCGGCCATCATCGGGCCGACGGTTTCCCAGACGTCGGCCCACACTTCGTGGAAGGGCTGGCCCAGGACGCGCTCGGGCGGGTTGGCGCGCGCGCCGAGGATGGCGCGGTAGCTGTCGTTGTACAGCAGGCGCAATTGCGGGCCCCAGGCGACATACATGGGCTGGTTCGATCCAAGCATGATGCCGACCGTGACGCGCAGCGCCGGCGGCCAGCTTGATACCGGCCCGAGGCCGGTGGCGGACCAGTCCAGCGAGCGCACCAATGCGCCCATCTCGCCGCCGCCGGAAGCAAAGGCGAGGTCGGAAGCGGGTGGGGGAAATGGAGCGGGAGTGTCGGGCATCGTGGCAGCTTGGGGAGATTGTAGGCGTGCGGCAAAAAACGTCGCAGGCGAACGATAGCATCTCCGGCAAGCTTGCGTGCGGCAGGCCGCCCGGCTGCCGCTCCGTTTTCAAACCCGGTTTCCAGACTCAGCTGCTACTCAGCTGCTGCTCAGCTTCCGAAATAGCGCAGGTCGAAATCGAGCACCCACTGGACGCGCGAGGGGGACAAGGGCTCGGCGACGAGAGCGTCGCAATCGGCGTGCCAGGACTCGTTGGCGGCGCCTGCCCCGTTGCGGTTGATGCCGACGACGGCGCTGCCCGGCGCGAGCATGCGCAATTGACCGATGAAGTCGCGCGCCGCCCCGGCCTCGGTGCCGGACAGGTTTGTCATGATCACGTCGAAGCGCATCGTTCCCAGTACCTTCAGGGCAGCCTGGGCTTGCGGAACGGTGACGGCGACGTGCCCCATGTCCGCCAGCAGACGGCGGATGCCGACGGGGTCTTGCGCCGACGGATGGATGACCAGGATGGATTTTCGCTGAGTTGGCATACCACTGGGGTTATGCCGGAATCCGGATAAATCAAGGGTAAGCTGCCGTTTTATTTTTGTGCCGTTCCTGCGGGCAGGTTTTCCTTGGAACTACCTTGTCGGCCAAGGGAGACCACCATGCTCAGGCAAAGCTTTCCACGCTGAACGAGCGCAGACGAACCGATCCAGGCTCGCCGGCAAGATGTCATGCGAAATTCGCAATTGTTTGCCCGGTCCATCCGCTTTGCTTCATACTTTCATTCTTCCTGACCGGGCCTGCGCTCGGCGCTGAACAATTGCTTGGAGGACTTGCCGTGCAAGGCATCCCGACTATCCGCTGGCGCTTTTCCCCGCCCCCGCCCCCTGGTGCGCCGCACCGGCCGGAAGCGGACCGGGAAGACACCGGCATCGCAGGCCGGCTGCTGCGCAAGGTGCTCGTGGTCGACGACGAAGAAGACCTGGCCCACCTGGCCGAGATGCTGCTCAGCAGCGAAGGACTGGACGTAGTCGTCGCCAACTCGGCGCTGCGGGCCCTGGAAATCCTCGAGCAGGACAAGGACATCGACGCCGTTTTTTCGGACATCATGATGCCCGGAATGACCGGCCTGCAACTGGCCGACGCTGTCAGGGACATGTATCCCCGCGTCAAAATCGTCCTCACCTCCGGCTACACCCTGCCCGCCCTGCTGGCCGACCGCCAGACCAATTACCTGTTCGCGCCGAAACCCTACCGGATCGACACGGTCATGAAGCTGCTGCGCAGCTGACGCAGCCGCCCTCCCGGGCCTGGTCTCCCTGCGCCAATACGCACCAGCACGCGCCAACACGCGCGAAGCGTGTGCCCCGATGCAAGCCTCATCTATACAATAGGAGCCATGCGCACGCCCCGCGATACGGCCGGCAGCATACGGATGACGCCAGCCGCACCGGGTCGTGTTCCTCGAAGCTTTTTACCAGGGAGATCGTCCATGACACATATCCAGCTGGAACGCCGCAACGACCTCCACCGCGAACACCTGATCGACGTCGGCCTCGGCCTCAAAAAAGCCCACGGCGCCGAGCTCGCGCGCGACTACCTCGAGGAAGTCGCCGTCCCCGAAAAAATCATCCTGCGCATCCTGTCCGGCGCCGGCATCCGCGATACCGCACCCGACGAGGACGATGACGACGACCTGGGCGTGGCCTGGCTGTCGGCCCGCTGAGTTGTATTGATGTCGTCGTTCGCCGGGCAGCGACCCGGCCAGCATCTGCCGCGCCGCCGGCAGGATTGTGGCTTATCGCTTCGTCATCCGCTCCAGCCCAGCCGATGGGGTTAAAATGTCGGTCCTGGCTCGGCCACTGCCCTGCCTTAGCGAACACGACCGAAATGACCACCGTCCCCACCGAAATCAACGCCGCCGCAGCCAAGAGCGGTTCGTCCGAAAAGCACACCCCGATGATGCAGCAGTACCTGCGCATCAAGGCCGATTACCCGACCATGCTGGTGTTCTACCGCATGGGCGACTTCTACGAGCTGTTCCATGAAGACGCCGAGAAGGCCGCGCGCATCCTCGGCATCACGCTGACCGCGCGCGGCGCCTCGAACGGCAATCCGATCAAGATGTGCGGCGTGCCTTTCCATTCGCTCGACGGCTACCTCGGCAAACTCGTCAAGCTGGGCGAATCCTGCGCGATCTGCGAGCAGATCGGCGACCCGGCCACCAGCAAGGGACCGGTCGAGCGCAAGGTGGTGCGCGTGGTGACGCCGGGTACCCTGACCGATTCCGACCTGCTGCCCGAAAAGGCCGAGCGCCCGCTGCTGGCCGTGTGCACGCTCACCAACCGCAAGACCGTGACCATCGGCCTGGCCTGGCTGTCGCTGGCCAGCGGCGCGCTGCGCCTGATAGAATTCTCGGGCGAGGCGGCGGCAAGCGAAGCGCGCCTGGCGCAGGAACTCGAGCGCATCTCCCCGGCCGAAATCCTGCGCGCCGATGGTGGCGACATGAGCGGCGCCCTGTTCGAGGACAGCCCGTTCGCCCACACCCAGCGCGTGCCCGGCTGGCATTTCGACGTGATCAAGGGCCACCGCGCCCTGCTCGACCAGCTGGCCGTCGCCACCCTGACCGGTTTCGGCGCCGACGGGCTGGGCGCCGCCTTCGGTGCGGCCGGCGCGCTGCTGCGCTATGCGCAGTCCACGCAAGGACGCGGCCTGCAGCACGTGAACAGCCTCGCGGTCGAAAGCGAGAACGAATACATCGGCCTGGATGCCGCCACCCGCCGCAACCTGGAACTCACGGAGACCATCCGCGGCCAGGAAGCGCCGACCCTGTTCTCGCTGCTCGACGGCTGCCGCACGGCGATGGGTTCGCGCCTGCTGCGCCACTGGCTGCACCATGCGAAGCGCGACCAGGCTGTGGCGCGCTCCCGTCACGAGGCGATCGAAGCGCTGGCCCAGGGCGAGGCCACACCTGGCTTGTCCAGCACGCTGGCCCAGGTGCCCGACATCGAGCGCATCACCACGCGCATCGCCCTGTCCTCGGCGCGCCCGCGCGACCTGGCCTGCCTGCGCGACGGTTTGAAGCAGCTGCCGACGCTCCGCCAGCAGGTGGCGCGCTGCTTCATCCCGGGCGACTCCTGCCTGCTGCGCGAGCTGCACGACGCGATCGATACGCCCGTGCCCTGCCTGGACCTGCTCACGCGCGCCGTGGCCGAAGAGCCGAGCGCCATGGTGCGCGACGGCGGCGTGTTCGCACGCGGCTTCGACGCCGAACTCGACGAGTTGCGCGCGCTGTCGGAAAACGCGGGCCAGTTCCTGGTCGACCTCGAAACCCGCGAGCGCGCCCGTACCGGGATCGCCAACCTGCGCGTCGAGTACAACAAGGTGCACGGCTTCTATATCGAAGTCACCCACGGCCAGACCGACAAGGTGCCCGACGACTACCGCCGCCGCCAGACACTCAAAAACGCCGAGCGCTACATCACGCCGGAACTGAAGGCCTTCGAGGACAAGGCGCTGTCTGCCCAGGACAAGGCCCTGGTGCGCGAAAAGCAGCTGTACGAAGAACTGCTGGTCTGCCTGGCGCCGCACATCGGCGACCTGCAGCGCATCGCCGCCGGCATCGCCCAGATCGACACCCTGGTCGCCCTGACCAGCCACGCCCTGCAGAACAACTGGTGCGCGCCACAGCTGGTCGATGCGCCCTGCCTCACCATCGTCGAAGGCCGCCATCCGGTGGTGGAAAAGCAGATCGAGCGCTTCATCGCCAACGACTGCAAGCTGTCGAACGAACGGCGCCTGCTGCTCATCACCGGCCCGAACATGGGCGGTAAGTCGACCTTCATGCGCCAGACCGCGCTGATCGTCCTGCTGGCCTATGTCGGCAGCTATGTGCCGGCCGCCAGCGCGACCATCGGCCCGATCGACCGCATCTTCACCCGCATCGGCGCCAACGACGACCTGGCCGGCGGCCGCTCGACCTTTATGGTCGAGATGACCGAATCGGCCGCGATCCTGAACGGCGCCACCGAGCACTCGCTGGTGCTGATGGACGAAGTCGGGCGCGGCACCTCGACCTTCGACGGCCTGGCGCTGGCCTGGGCGATCGCGCGCCACCTGATCGACAACAGCCGCAGCTTCACCCTGTTCGCCACCCACTATTTCGAGCTGACCCAGCTGCCCGAGACCCACCCGAGCGCGGCCAACGTGCACCTGTCGGCGGTCGAGCACAAGGACACCATTGTGTTCCTGCACGCGGTGCAGGACGGCCCGGCCTCGCAAAGCTACGGCCTGCAGGTGGCGCAACTGGCGGGCGTGCCGCCAACGGTGATCAAGGCCGCGCGCAAGCACCTGGCGCGGCTGGAGTCGCAGGCGCTGGACGCGACGCCGCAGCTCGACCTGTTCGCGCTGCCCTGCGACGAGAGCGAGCCGGAAGCGGAGCTTGAGCCGGCAGCCCCGGCGCCTTCGTCCGAGCTGCTCGAGGCGCTGGCCGACATCGACCCGGACGCGCTCACGCCGCGCGAAGCGCTCCAGCGGCTGTACGACCTGAAGCGCCTGGCCGCCTGATGCGCCTGCCCACCGCTACCCTCGCATTCGCCCTCTGCCTGGCATCGCTGCCGGCCACGGCGGCGGGCGACGGCGTGCGCAAGGACGACGACCACCGCTTCGGCGTCATCGGCCACAGCTTCGCCGCGCCGGGCGACGAGCGTTTCAGGAAAGCACTGGCCGAGACGGTGGACAAGTCGATCGCTTTCGTGGTCGTCACCGGCATCAAGTCGTCAAGCGAAACGTGCGGGGACAAGCTCTACCAGGAACGGCGCGCCATCGTGGACAAGGTGAAGCGGCCGGTCATCGTGCTGCCCGCCGGCAGCGACTGGACCGAGTGCCGCAATTCGGCCGGACGCACGAACGCCGTCGAGCGCCTGAACCGGATGCGCGAACTGTTCCATGGCGACCCGAATTCGCTCGGCACGAAGACGCTGCCGCTCACCCGTTTATCGATGAGCCCGCGCTTTCGCAGCTATGCCGAGAACGCGCACTGGAGCGTGGACAAGGTGCTCTACGCCACCGTGAACCTGCCGGCGAATAACAACCACTACCTGGCCGCGGCCGGGCGCAACAGCGAGTACGAAGACCGGCTGGTAGCGAACCGCTTCTGGCTGAACCGCCTCTTCACGCTGGCGCGGCGCGACAAGCTCGATGCGATCGTGCTGTTCTCGGAGGGCGACATCAAGCCCCTGCAACCGGAACCGACGGGCCTGCGCGGCCTGCTGCGGCGGGCGCCGACCACCCAGGACGGTTTTGCCGCCGTGCGCAAGCAGGTGCAGGCGCTGGCGCAGAAGTTCGACGGCAAGGTGCTGCTGGTCGACAGCGAGGCCTTGCCGAAGAAGGCGGAGCCCGTGATCGAATGGCGCGGCAACGTCGGGCACGTGTCGGTTGGCGGCGAGGCGGTCGAGGTGAAGGTGACGCCGGGGGAGAAGGTGTTGTTTACGCTGAAGGACGCGGCCGACTGACGTAGGGTGGACGGCTATACCCGACCCTATGATTATCCTGCGGCATTGATGCCGTCCACCCTACGCGTCCGCAAATTAAAACGGGGACCCGTGGTCCCCGTTCACGCATCAATGCAGCGGCTGGCTACGGAAATGATCGCCCGGCTCGCCGTCGTCGCCGCCTTCGTCTTCACCGTGGTGGTGACCGTGGGCGCCGTGCACGTGGCCGTGGGCGATTTCTTCCGGGGTGGCGGCACGCACGTCGACCACGTTCAGCTCGAAGCGCAGGGCCATGCCGGCCAGCGGGTGGTTACCGTCGAGGACGACCTTGTCGTCGGCGATTTCGGTGACGGTGAAGATCATCGGCTCTTCGTCCGCGGCGCCGTCGGCCATGCCTTCGAACTGCATGCCCACTTCGAGCGGCTCCGGCAGGCGATTGCGCTCTTCGACCTTGACCAGCTCGGCGTCATAGTCGCCGAACGCGTCTTCCGGCTCGACCTGCAGGGTGGTCGAATAGCCGGCTTCCTTGCCGTCGAGTTCTTCTTCGATCTTCGGCAGGGTGTTCTCGTAGCCGCCGTGCAGGTAGACCATCGGCTGCACGCCTTCTTCGATCAGGTTGTTCTGCGCATCCGACAGTTTGTAGTTCACCGTCACGACCGTATTCTGGGCAATCTTCATCGCATTTCCTTTCGTTGTAATGCGCCGATTATAACTCTTGTCACGCGGCTGTCCGCAGTGGTGCCCGCGCAGTGCTCCCCGCCGCAGTGCTCCCGTTATAATGGAGCATGAAAAAATTACAGCTCCTGGGGAATATTACTCCCGCCCAGTTCCTGCGCGACTACTGGCACAAAAAGCCGCTGCTCATCAAGGGCGCCATCCCTGGCTTCAAGCCCCTGCTCAAGCTCGACAAGCTGGCCGAAGCCGCAACGAAAAACCACGTCGAATCGCGCCTCGTGACCCACGCCGATGGCCAGTGGGACATGCAGCACGGCCCGCTCACCGAACTGCCGCCGCGCACCCAGCGCGAGTGGACCCTGCTGGTGCAGGGCGTGAACCTGCTCGACGAGCGCGCCGATGCCCTCCTGCGCGAATTCCGCTTCATCCCCGACGCGCGCCTGGACGACCTGATGGTCAGCTATGCCACCGACGGCGGCGGCGTCGGTCCCCATTTCGATTCCTACGACGTCTTCCTGCTGCAGGCGCAGGGCAAGCGGCGCTGGAAGATCAGCGCCCAGCAGGACCTGTCCCTGGTCGAGGGCCTGCCCCTGAAGATCCTGTCGAACTTCGTGCCGGAAGAAGAATTCGTACTGGAGCCGGGCGACATGCTCTACCTGCCGCCGCACTACGCGCACGACGGCGTGGCCGAAGGCGAGTGCATGACCTACTCGATCGGCTTCCGTTCGCCCTCCTTCCAGGAGCTCGGCGAAGCCTTCCTGCAGTTCATGGCTGACTCGATCGACCTGCCCGGCCGCTATGCCGACCCCGACCTGCAGCCGGCCAAGAACCCGGCCGAGATCCCGCGCGAGATGCTGGCCAACATCACCGAAGAGCTGAACAAGGTGCGCTTCGACGAGGAAGACGTGACCATCTTCTTCGGCGAGTACATGTCCGAGCCCAAGCACAACGTATTCTTCACGCCGCCAGCCAAGCCGCTGACCGTGGGCCGCTTCATGGAGACGGCCGCCAGGAAGGGCCTGAAGCTGTCGCCCAAGACGCTGATGCTGTACCGCGGCAAGCACGTCTTCATCAATGGCGAATCCTTTGCCGTCGGCCGCGCGGACAAGGTCGTGCTAGACGTGCTGGCCAACGAGCGGCGCCTGACGGGCGACGCCCTGGCCCAGGCCTCGGACGACGTACTCGAGGCGCTGTATACCTGGTACTCGGACGGTTGGATCGAACTGGGGTAAAGGGACGATGAGCGAACCGGCACTGGCCCGTTTCAACACGCGGCGCGAGCTCGAAAGCTACTTGCGCGCGCTGCTGGCGCGGGCGCAGGACCGGCTCGACCTGTTCGATCCCGACTTCACGGTGTTCCCGCTGGGCGCCGTCGACGTCGAGGCGGCGCTACGCGCCTTCCTGCGCGCCGGCGGCACCCTGCGCCTGGCCCTGCACGACACGGCCCACATCGAACGCCGTTGCCCGCGCTTCCTGTGGGTGCTGCGCGATTACAGCCACCTGGCGGAATGCCGCCAGACGCCGCGCTCGCTGCGCCACCTGACCGATTCCTTCGCCCTCGCCGACGGCCTGCACGCCGTGCGCCGCTTCCACAGCGCCCACATGCGCGGCGAGGCGGCCTTCGACGCCCCGGCGGCAGTCGAACTGCCCGCGCACCGCTTTGCTGCTCTATGGGAAGAGTCGAAAACAGTCCTGCAAGCAACCCTTACGGGTCTCTAGTTTTGTGCATATACTAACAAGCGGGGCGACTTTCCTGCCCCGGTTGCATCTTGTAACAAAATGAAGCTTATCAAGTCACAAAATACTTCCATTTTGGCATGTGTTTTCTATTGCGATTAGGTAAATTTGGCTATAATATCGGGTTAGGAAGGTTCCGTTGTCTATCAGGCACTGTTACCAGTATGAAAGTACACGAGAATTCCAACGAGCGATAATTACCGGTAATTATTAATCGCAACAATAGTACTTACTTAATTAAGGAAAAAACCATGAAAAAATCCCTGCTGATCGTCTCCCTGATGGCTGTTGCTCTGGCTGCTTGCTCGAAGAAAGAAGAGACCACCACCACCACCACCACCCCAGCTGCTGTTGAAGCACCTGCAACCACCACCACCACCGACACCACCGTCGCTCCAGCAACCACCACCACCACCGACGCTGCTGCTACCCCAGCCGCTGACGCTGCTGCTGCTGCTGCTACCGCTTCGGCTGCTGCCGCTGATGCTGCTTCGGCCGCTTCGACCGCTGCTGACGTCGCTGCTGACGCTGCCAAGAAGTAATCAGGTTTTGCCTGATACGAAGAACCGGCCTGCGGGCCGGTTTTTTTTCGTCCGTAGGGTGGGCATGAATGCCCACCCTACGAAAACGACCGACGTAAAAAAGCCGGCCACGCGGGCCGGCTTTTTCGTTGCCGCTGATGATTACTTCAGCTCGTCGTTCAGCAGCGACAGGATCTTGGTCGCCGTCGGCGAGCTGTCCGGCTTGCCGGCGTTATCCTGGACCGTGACGGTGCTGGTGTTGCCGTTCTCGGCGGCCTTGACCAGCACGCGGTAGCGCTGGGCTTCCTTGGCCTTGTCGGAGTCGCCGAAGCTGAACAGGCGCTTGATGAAGCCTTCCTGGTTCGAGCCGTCCGGATCGACGTAGCGCACGAAATAGACACCCTGCACGCGGTCGCGGTCTTCGACGGTGAAGCCGACGCGGTCGAGCGCCAGGCCGACGCGGCGCCAGGCGCGGTCGAAGCCTTCGTTGACTTCCACGCGGTCGCCGGTCAGCTTGGCCTGCTGCGGGGCCGGCGCGGCGGCTGCGACGGTCGCCTCGGCGGCTTTCACCTCGGCCGGCTCGGTGACGCCGGTCAGGCGCGCCACCAGGCGGCCCAGGAACTGGGCTTCGAGCACCGGGTCGTTCGGGCGCACGGTCCAGACCGTGGTTTCCTTCTGCGCGCCGGTCAGCACCTCTTCGGCGCCGCGGTGGCTGATGTAGATCTCGGTCGAGCCGTCCGGCAGGCGCTCGAGGCGGGTGCGGTACTTGTCGCGCTCGCCGGTCGAGTAGGCACGGTCGAAGACGCGGCCCAGGCTCTTGCGCAGGAAGTCCTGCGGGATCTTCGAACGGTTTTCCGCCCATTCGGTTTCCATGACGCCGGTCGTCTGCGATTCGCTGGCCAGCGTGAAGCCGGCGTCCTGCCAGAACTGGCGCACCTGCGGCCAGAGCTGCTCGGGCGCCTGCTTGACGACGATCCAGCGCTGGTCGCCGGCGCGCTCGACGCGTACGGCGTCGGTCGAGACCGGGCCGATCGGGCCGGAGGCGTTTGCTCCGCCGGCATCGGCCGCCACCGCCGATCCGGCTGCGGCTGCGGCGCCCGGCGCCTGCATGCCGGAAGCGGTGGCCACGCCACGGCCTTCCGGCGCTGCGTAACGGTTGTCTTTCTGGAGCTGGGTCAGGTCCGGCGGCACTTCGAGCGGGGCGGCTTTCTTGGCGCCCTTGTAGTCGACCTTGTCGGATTCGAACACCGTGGTGCAGCCGGCGATGGAGAGCGCCAGTGCGCTCAGGGCGAGGACGCGTACGGCAGGCGAAGTCGTTTTGTTGCTTTTAGTCATATCGTTGCGATTTCAGATCTGGAAAACCAACACCCTTGCGGGACTCAGGATTGCGGAACGAGGCCGGCGTCGCGCAGTGCGGCGCGGACGGTGTCGTGGAAGGCGTTCGACAGCGGCGCCAGCGGCAGGCGCAGGCCGGCCGGCATCTTGCCCATTTCCGCCAGGGCCCACTTGACCGGCACCGGGTTCGGCTCGACGAACAGCTTGGCGTGCAGCTGCAGCACGCTGTTGTTGATCTCGATGGCGCGCGCGATGTCGCCTGCCATAGCGGCCACGCACAGCTCGTGCATGGCGCGCGGGGCGACGTTGGCGGTGACCGAAATATTGCCGGCGCCGCCGCAGAACATCAGCGCCATCGCGGTCGGGTCGTCGCCCGAGTAGACGGCGAAGGACTTGTCGACCATCTTCAGCAGTTCGATGCCGCGCCCGATGTTGCCGGTCGCATCCTTCACGCCGACGATGTTGTCGATCGGCGCCAGGCGCGCGATGGTCTCGTTGCTCATGTCGGCAACCGTGCGGCCCGGCACGTTGTACAGGATGATCGGCAGGTCGACCGCTTCGGCGATCGCCTTGAAGTGGCGGTACATGCCTTCCTGGGTCGGACGGTTATAGTACGGCACCACCTGCAGCGAGGCGTCGGCGCCGACTTCCTTCGCATGGCGGGTCAGCGCGATGGCCTCCGCGGTCGAGTTGCCGCCGCTGCCGGCGATCACCGGGATGCGGCCGGCGGCATGGTCCACCGCCAGCTTGATCAGTTCGCCATGCTCTTCCGGGCTCACCGTCGCCGATTCGCCGGTGGTGCCGACGATGACGATGCCGTCCGTGCCTTCGGCAACATGCCAGTCGATCAGTTTGCGCAGGCTATCCCGGTCGAGACTGCCGTCCTCAAACATCGGTGTGACGATTGCTACAATGCTGCCCTTAATCATAATCAGTGGAACGTGCCGAAAAAGAAAAATCTGATTGTAGCGGATCGCCCGCCGGTATGGTTCATTCCCGGCCAGATAAATGGTCGAGCTTCGCCTCGGTTTGCGCGAAGGCCGGGCCACAGGCGCACAGACGCTGCACCCGCGCCGGCTTCGGTTGGAGCACGACGCCGTCCTCGTAGGCCAGCACCGTCAGGCCGGCGGCCGCCGCCATGTCCAGCAGTTCGCCGGGACGCAGCAGGAAGGCCGGATTCGAAGGCTTGCCGAAGGCTTCATTGCCAAGCGCAAAAGTTTCGTAGATCAGGACGCCGTTTGGCGCCAGGCTGGCGCACAGGCTTGCCAGCAGCGGGCGGTGCAGGTAGTTGGTGACGACGATGCCCGTAAAGCGCCCGGCCTCGAAAGGCCATGGCGCCCCTTCCCGCTCGAGGTCGATTTCCAGTGTCGCGATGCCGGGACCGCTGCTCGCTGCCAGCGCGACCGGGTCGCGGTCGACTGCCGTGACCGCATGGCCGAGCCCGGCGAACAGGCGCGCATGGCGCCCGCTGCCGCAGGCCAGGTCGAGCACCTCGCCGGTCGGGACGAGCGGCGCGAAGCGGCGTACCCAGTGCGAAGGTGCGAGCGTCGGCGCGTGCATCAGCTCAGCAGGAAGGTAAAGGGCGTCGCCACGAGCTGCACCAGCTGGGCGCCCAGCCACATCACCGGCTGCACCCAGAAGGCCAGCACGTTGAAGTACAGCAGCGCGAGCAGGATGAAGAAGCCGTAGGGCTCGATCTTCGCGAACTTGAAGGCGAGGCGGTGCGGCAGCATGCTCGTCACCACGCGCCCGCCGTCGAGCGGCGGCAGCGGGAACAGGTTGAAGGCGAAGATCAGCAGGTTCGTCACCAGTCCGGCCCTGGCCACCGCGTGCGGGAATTCCTCGCTGACGTCGAGCGCGTTCAACAGCACGGCGAATACCAGCCACATCACGGCCATCACGAAGTTGGCGAGCGGGCCGGCCAGCGCCACCCAGGCCATGTCGCGCTTCGGGTTGCGCAGGTTGCCGAACTGGACCGGCACCGGCTTGGCATAGCCGAACACGAAGCCGCTCGTGACGTACAGCGCGATCGGGATGATGATGGTGCCGAACAGGTCGACGTGCACCAGCGGATTGAGCGTCATGCGCCCCTGCGCATAGGCCGTGTTGTCGCCGAAATGGCGGGCGGCGTAGGCGTGGGCGGCTTCGTGCAGGGTAATCGCAAAAAGGACGGGCAGCGCATAGACTGCGATGTTGCGAATGATTTCATCCATAGGGGAAGGATTCTAGCAGAGCCGGGCGCAAGCGCCCGGCGGGTGGGGCAGGCTCGGCCTCAGAGGCCGAATAAAGAGGGGTCGCCGCGTCCTTCGCGCACCAGTACGGGCTCGGGACCGCTGAGGTCGATGACCGTGGTCGGTTCCAGCGTCCCTGCCCCGCCGTCGACCACCAGTTCGATCTGCTTCTCCAGGCGCTCGCGCACCTCGTCCGGGTCCGACAGCATGTGTTCGTCGCCCGGCAATTGCAGCGTGGTGCCGATCAGCGGTTCGCCCAGTTCCTCGAGCAGCGCCAGCGTGATGGCGTTTTCCGGCACGCGCAGCCCAATCGTCTTGCGCGAAGGGTGCGACAGGCGGCGCGGCACCTCCCTCGTCGCTTCCAGGATCACGGTGTAAGGCCCCGGCGTGGTCGCCTTCAGCAGGCGGTACTGGCTGTTGTCGACGCGCGCGTACTGGGCGATCTCGGAGAGGTCGCGGCAGAGCAGCGTCAGGTGGTGCTTGTCGTCGATGCCGCGCACGCGGCGCAGCTTTTCGACGGCGCTTTTATCGTCCAGCTGGCAGACGAGTGCATAGGCCGAGTCGGTCGGCAGCGCGACCACCCCGCCGGCGCGGAGGATCTGCGCTGCCTGCTTGATGAGGCGCGGCTGGGGGTTTTGCGGATGGATCTGGAAGAACTGGCTCATCGGGCACCTTCCTGGCGGAGGGTTTGCAAGGCCGCGATGCGTTCTTCCATCGGCGGGTGGGTCGAGAACAGCGCACCCCAGCCGCCGCCACCGCCGGAGATGCCCGAGGCGCTCATCGACGAGGGCAAGGCGCCCGGCTGCAGGCCGCCCAGGCGGGCCAGCGCGTTCTGCATCGGCACGGTCGAGCCGAGCAGTTGCGCGGAGCCGGCGTCGGCGCGGAATTCGCGCTTGCGCGAGAACCAGGCGACGATGATCGAGGCCACCAGGCCGAACAGGATTTCGCAGACGAAGACGGTGACCATGTAGCCGATGCCGGGCCCGCGGTCGTCGTTACCGCGCAGCAGGACCTTGTCGACGAAGAAGCCGACCACGCGCGCCAGGAACACGACGAAGGTGTTGACCACGCCCTGGATCAGGGTCAGCGTGACCATGTCGCCGTTGGCGATGTGCGCCACTTCGTGGCCCAGCACGGCTTCGACCTCGTCCTGGTTCATGCCCTGCAGCAGGCCGGTCGAGACCGCGACCAGCGCCGAGTTTTTGAATGCGCCGGTGGCGAAGGCGTTCGGCTCGCCATCGTAGACGGCCACTTCCGGCATGCCGATGCCGGCACGGTCGGCCAGGCGGCGCACCGTGTTCACCAGCCAGAGCTCGGTCGAATTCTGCGGATGCTCGATGACGCGCGCGCCGGTCGACCACTTGGCCATCGGTTTGCTCATCAGGAGCGAGATGATCGAGCCGGTGAAGCCGACCACAAGCGAAAACACAGCCAGGGCGCCGACATTGATCCCTTCGGCGCTCACCGCACGTCCGACCCCAAGCAGGTTCAGGACCAGCGTCAGCACCAGCACAACCGCGAGGTTGGTGGCCAGGAACAAGACAATGCGCTTCATGGGGTGCCTCCAGGGCGGAAATGATGTTAACAGGCTGCCAAGATAAGGGTGCCAGTCGGAAAATTCAAGGGTGGAGGGCTTATGGCTGGCTTAAAGCGACGGCGTATATCGCGTAGGGTGGGCGCTCCGTGCCCACGCGAATGCATGCGTCACGTTGGCGCTTTTGAAACCGCGCCCTCCACCCAGCCGATATCGAACAAAAGAATGTCCCGTCAGCGCGCCTTCCGCGTGGGCACGGGGCGCCCACCCTACGAAAGACACAACCCTAAAACCAATCGTGCCAGATGGGCTTGACGCTGGCCGGCAGCGGCGGCAGCTTGTCGAACTCCACCCTCGCCTCGCCCGGCGCATGGAAATCGGTGCCGCGCGAGGCGAGGAAGCCGTAGCGGCGCGCGACTTCGGCGTAGGTGGCGTACTGGTCGGGCGTGTGGCTGCCGGTGACCACCTCGATCGCGTTGCCGCCCAGCTGGCGGAATTCGTCGAACAGCGCGTCCTCGGCCGTCTGCGTGAACTTGTAGCGGCCCGGGTGCGCAATGACGGGGATGCCGCCGGCGCTGCGGATCCAGCCCATCGCCTCCGGCAGCGTGGCCCAGCGGTGCGGCACGTAGCCTGGCTTGCCTTCGGTGAGGAACTTGCGGAAGACTTCGGTCGTCGTATCGCATTTGCCGCACTCGACCAGGTAGCGCGCGAAGTGGGTGCGCGACAGCAGGTCGGGGTTGCCGACGTATTTCAGGGCGCCTTCATAAGCGTCCGGGATGCCAGCCTCTTCCAGCTGGGCGGCGATCTCGCGTCCGCGCGCATCGCGCCCGCTGCGGGTGGCGGCGAGCCCGGCCAGCAGGTCCGGGTTGTCCTCGTCGACCTGAAGGCCGACCAGGTGCACGGTCTGGTTGGCCCAGGTGACGGAAATCTCGACCCCGGCCACGAAGCGCATGCCCTGCTCCTTCGCCGCGGCGCGCGCGCGCTTGATGCCGCCTACCTCGTCGTGGTCGGTCAGCGCCCAGGCATCGACCCCGCCCTTTCGCGCATAGGCGGCCACGGCGGCGGGCGTGAGCACGCCGTCGGAGACGTTCGAGTGACAGTGGAGATCGACTTTCAGCATGGTGCGGGACTCATTTGCAACTAAGCAGTTCCTGGACGAGCGAACATTGTACGCCGCATTCCTGCCGCCAGCGCGGCCGATACCGCTTGCAGCGCCGGCAATGCTAGAGTTCAATTTTCGTCCAGGAAAGGAAACATGAAGACTTACCACGGCAGCTGCCATTGCGGCGCAGTACGCTACGAGGCCGACATCGACCTCGCCCAGGGTACGATCAAATGCAATTGTTCGATCTGCACGAAGATGCGTTTCTGGGCAGCCGTGGTGCCGCCCGCGCGCTTTCGTCTCGTTGCAGGCGCGGATGCGGTCAGCGAATACCGCTTTCATCTGAAGCGCGACGGGCATTGCTTCTGCCGGCATTGCGGGATCAATGTGTGGTCCACGGGCGATGCGCCGAAGACGGGGCCGTTCCATGCGGTGACGGTGGCCAGTTTGGACGATCTGCCTGTGGCGGAGCTGATTGCCGCGCCGGTTCGCTATATTGATGGGCGTAACGACAATTGGGTGACGCCGCCGGATGAGGTGCGGCATCTGTAGGCCATATGCAAATAAGCTTCGCATCCCATGCGTTCCATGCAAATTTCGTTTGCATGATGCACAAGCTGGTTGAACGCGTGGACGGGAAACCCGTCCACCCTACGTAGGGTGGTCGGCTCCACCCGTAAGGCTGCACCTACGTTGCTTGAACGCCGTCCACGCGTTCAACGCACGCCGGCACACCCCGCCACTACTTAACGCCCCAAAAACTCCTCGATCAAGCGCGCCAGCACCTCCGGCTGGTCATGGTGCACCATATGCCCCGCCTCCGGCACGATGTGCTTTTCCACCCGCGCAAAGTGAGAAAGCCTGCGATCGACCTCGGCGCGCATCTCTTCCTGCGGCCCCATCCACTTCCACATCTCCGTCTCGGCCGCTTCGACCCACAGCACCGGCGCCGTGATGCGGCGCCAGGAAGCGATCATCTCGTCGAGGTGGTACAGCAGTGGCCCCGGCATCTTGTGCGCCGGGTCGCCCAGGATTTCGTACTCGCCGGCCTCGTTGCGCGCCGACCAGTGTTCGGCCAGGAAGGCGGCGCGCCCGTCAGGCAGGCGCGGGTTGGTCTTCTGCAGGCGTCCCGCCACCTCTTCCAGGCTGGCGTAGCCGCGCATGACGGGCGGCGTACGCAGCTCGTCCAGCCATTTCGCGATGCGTTTCGGCGCCTGCTCGGGCCTGGCGCCCATCAGCCCGATGCCCTCGAGGTTGATCAATTTACTCACGCGCTCAGGCCGCACACCCGCATACAGGCTGACAATGTTGCCGCCCATGCTGTGGCCGAGCAGGTTGACGGGCACGCCGGGCGAGTAATGGTCGAGCAGGAAATCCAGGTCGGCCAGGTAGTCGTGGAACCAGTAGGTGTCCGAATGACTACGCTCGGACAGGCCGAAGCCGCGCCAGTCGGGTGCGATCACGTGCCAGTCGCCCTGCAGGCAATCATTGATGAACTGGAAGGACGCCGACATGTCCATCCAACCATGGGTCATGAACAGCTTCGGCGCGCCCTCGCGGCCCCAGTGGCGCACGTGGGTGCGCAGGCCACGCACGGTCAGGAATTCGGATCGGGACGGTTTCATAGGGGCTCAGAAAGTAAAAAAGTACGACCGTTCGTAACGGATGATCGAATTATATGCCGATGGTTGAATTCCTGCCGGCCATCCCCATTTGGGTCCCTTGGCGGCGACAGCGAACGCGAGGGCGTAAAATAGCGGTATTCCAACCCTTCCGCGAGCACATCCATGGCGATTTACCAGCTGGGCGAGCATGCGCCCGAGATCGATGCGTCGGCCTTCGTTGCCGATTCGGCCAACCTGATCGGCAAAGTGACCGTCGAGGCGAATGCCTCGGTCTGGTTCGGCGTCACGATTCGTGGCGACAACGAGCGCATCACGATCGGGGAAAACAGCAACGTCCAGGAAGGCACGGTGATGCACACCGACATGGGCTACCCGCTCACGCTCGGCAAAGGCGTCACCGTCGGCCACCAGGCCATGCTGCACGGCTGCACGGTGGGCGACGGTTCGCTCATCGGCATCCAGGCCGTGATCCTGAACGGCGCCAAAATCGGCAAGGGTTGCCTGGTCGGGGCCGGTGCCCTCGTTACTGAAGGCAAAGAGTTCCCCGACAACTCGCTGATACTCGGTACGCCCGCGAAAGTGGTGCGCACCCTCACGGAAGAAGACCTGCTGCGCCTGCAAGGCAATGCCGCCAGTTATGTGGAACGCGGCCAGACATTCAAGGCGCAGCTCAAGAAAATCGGATAGACAATGACAGTAGACACCAAGGACACCCTGCAGAAATTCATCTTCGACAACGCCGCCGTGCGCGGCGAGCTGGTCGAGATTTCCGACACCTGGCGCGAGATCCAGGCCCGCCACGGCTACCCGAAAGCCGTGCGGTCCATCCTCGGCGAGATGGTGGCCGCGGCAGCGCTCATGTCGGCCAACCTGAAATTCAACGGCTCGATCGTGATGCAGATCCACGGTCATGGACCGGTGCGCCTGATGGTGGTCGAGTGCGACGCCGACCTGCGCATCCGCGCGACGGCCAAGCTGGCGCCTGACGCGGAAGTGGCGGACGACGCCACCATGCGCGACCTGCTCGACGTCAACCGCCTCGGCCGCTTCGTGATCACGCTCGACCCGTTGGAAAAGATGCCGGGCCAGCAGCCTTACCAGGGCATCGTGCCGCTCGACGGCGAGGACATGGCGACCGTCATCGAAAACTACATGCTGCGCTCCGAGCAAATGGACACCAAGCTGTGGCTGGCGGCCGACGACCAGGTCTCGCGCGGCATGCTGCTGCAAAAGCTGCCGCGCCACAGCGGCAAGGACGACCAGGTCCAGCAGGCAAGCGCCGAGGAAGACCTGGAAACCTGGAACCGCGCGGTCGTGCTCGGCGGCACGCTCAAGCGCGAGGAACTCCTCACCACCGGCATCGAGACCCTGCTCAACCGCCTGTTCTGGGAAGAGACGATTCGCGTGTTCGACCCGCAGCACCCGCAGTTCCACTGCAGCTGCACGCGCGAAAAAGTCGGCAACATGCTGAAAATGCTGGGCCAGGATGAAGTCGAATCGGCCCTGGCCGACCTCGGCGAACTGGGCATCAACTGCGACTTCTGCGGCAAGCATTACGCCTTCGACAAGGTCGATTGCGCGCAGCTGTTCGCGACGCCGACGACCGCCGATGCGATGGTGCCGGCAGGCGAAGTCAAGCATTGATCGGCTGACTGCGGCAGGCATGGGACGGCGCGTGAATACGCGCCGTTTTTGTTTGTCCCGGATTTGAAACGGGTCGCTGCGCTACAGGTTTTTTCGGCCGGTGCTAAGCTGTTGCATCGTTAGCAGTGTTGCTATTTCCACAAAACACTGCGACTCACAGATGATCAATTTCTACGGGAGAAACGCAATGCACATGGATACCGGAATCAGCACCGAAGACCGCGCCAAGATCGTCGAATCGCTCTCGACCGTACTGGCCGACGCCTACATGCTTTACCTGAAGACGCACAATTTCCACTGGAACGTCACCGGGCCGATGTTCTCGACCCTGCACGTGATGTTCGAGGAACAGTACACCGAGCAGTGGAACGCGCTGGACGACATCGCCGAGCGCATCCGCTCGCTGGGCCACTTCGCGCCGGCCACCTCGCGCCGCTACGCCGAGCTGTCGAACATCAGCGAAGAGCCGGAAGTGCTGTCGGCCAAGGAAATGATCCGCCAGCTGGTCGACGGCAACGAAACCATCGTGCGCACCCTGCGCGCAGGCGTCAAGGTCGCCGACGAGCTCGACGATTTCCCGACCGCCGACATGCTCACGACCCGCATGGAAGTGCACGAGAAGAATGCCTGGATGCTGCGCTCCTTCCTCGAACAGGGCGCCGGATCGATGCAGGG
Organism: Massilia sp. SYSU DXS3249; assembly: GCF_053668055.1. Taxonomy (NCBI): domain Bacteria; kingdom Pseudomonadati; phylum Pseudomonadota; class Betaproteobacteria; order Burkholderiales; family Oxalobacteraceae; genus Massilia; species Massilia sp. SYSU DXS3249. The sequence goes on from NZ_JBSIPX010000002.1 coordinate 32,334, forward strand.
CGACGCTTCGTCGGAGTAAACGGAGCCGACCGTTGACGATGCGCGACACGCCCCGCTCCGCCTTCCCGCATTGCATGGCGCTGCCTACGCGCTGGATGGACAACGACAGCTATGAGCATGTCAACAACGTCAACTACTACAGCTTCTTCGACACCGCGGTCAATCGCTTCCTGATCGACCGCGGCGTGCTCGACATCCACCGGGACGAGATCGTCGGCTTCGTTGTCGAGACGAGCTGTTCCTACTTTAGTTCCATTTCCTTCCCCGACATGGTTCATGTCGGCGTGCGCGTTGCCAAGCTCGGCAATTCCAGCGTGCGCTATGAGCTGGCCCTGTACCGTAACGACGAGCCACTGCCCTCGGCTGCCGGGCACTTCGTGCACGTCTACGTGGATCGGCGCAGCAATACCTCGGTGCCGATTCCTCCGCAGGTGCGAGACGTCCTGCAAGAACTCGCGTCGGCAGCCTGAGCCACCGATTTTCCGCGCGAAGGCAGACTCCGTGAAGCCGAGGGCACAGCACCTGTGCTGCGTCTAAAGTATTGTCGTTCGACCTCACATTTTTCCTGCTCACATCTTGACGCGACATTCTTGAATTAGTGAAACAATGCCCGGAGATCAGCACACGTAACCCGAAGTAAGAGAATATTACTACTGGAACTATGTAAATCGTTTTAACCGTTTGTCGACGGAATTTACAAGTCATGCACGCAAGGTAGACACTGGCGCATCGGACGCCCTGTATTTACATGTGGGCACGCAATTTGCTGAAGAGCTGATGCCTAGTCTGGCATTCAACTCTTGGGAGAGAACCGTGTTACCTATCAAAAAAATAGCTTGTGCAGCTGCAATGGTCGTATGTTCAGCAAGCGCCAGCGCAGTCCCCATCGTGCTCGACTTCGAGGGGATCGGGGAACTGGCGGCGGTCAATCATTTCTACAATGGCGGGACGGATTCTAGCGGCAAGCGTGGCACCAATTACGGAGTCCACTTTTCGAGCACCAGCCTGGCCGTGATCGACAGCGACGCGGGCGGACGCGGCGACATCGCCAACGAACCCTCGGCCAGCACGGTGCTGTTTTTCCTGAGCGGCGGGGCGGCGACGATGAACGTGGCGTCCGGTTTCGACGGCGGCTTCTCGTTTTTCTACAGCAGCAGCGAGAACGGATTCATCAGCGTCTGGGATGGCCTGAACGGTACCGGTAACCTGCTTGCCATGCTGGAACTGCATGACAACAACGACGGCTGCCTCGGCGACCCGAACGGCCTCTACTGCCGCTTTACCAACGTTGGCGTGAGCTTTGCCGGCGTTGCCCGCTCGGTCAACTTCGCTGGCTCCGTGGACAGTATCGCCTTCGACAATATCACGTTCGACAATATTCTCCCCGGCACGCCGATTGATCCGCCGGATGGTCCAACCGATCCGACCGATCCGACCGACCCGACCGACCCGGAAGACCCGACCGAAGTGCCGGAACCGGCCACCCTCGCCCTGTCGGCGCTGGGACTGGCAGGCCTGGCGGCGTCGCGCCGCCGGCGCAAGATGCAATAGGTTAGCGCGCGTGGACTGCGGGCCTGTGCGCCCGCAGTTTTTCTTCGGTGACGTCTTCAACCGCGACGCGCCGCTTCGATCGCGGCCACGTCAATCTTCCCCATCCCCATCATCGCCTCGAAAGCGCGCCTGGCCGCGGCCGGGTCCGGATCGGTGATGGCGTCCGTCAGCACGCGCGGCGTGATCTGCCAGGACAGGCCCCATTTGTCGCGGCACCAGCCGCACACGTTTTCCTGGCCTCCATTGCCGACGATGGCATTCCACAGGCGGTCGGTCTCCGCCTGGTCGTCGGTCGCCACCTGGAAGGAGAAGGCCTCGTTGTGCTGGACGCCGGGTCCACCGTTCAGGCCCAGGCAGGGAATGCCCATCACCGTGAACTCGACCGTCAGCACGTCGCCCTGCTTGCCCGCCGGGTAGTCGCCCGGCGCGCGGTGGACGGCCTTCACTTCGCTGTCGGGAAAGGTCGCGGCATAGAACTGCGCGGCGTCCAATGCCGTGCCGTCGAACCAGAGACACACCGTATTCTTGCTGACCATGTCATTCTCCGATGGTGGAACCACTGCCGCTTGAGACCAGCGGGCCGGCTTACAGTTCGGGCAGGAAGTAATCGAACTCGTAGAAGTGATTGCGCTCTTCGATGCGGATGCGCATGGTGCCGTTGATGCCGGCCAGCTCTCCGGTGCCGGAATCGGGCACGACCGTAATCGACAGCTGCTGCGCCCCGCGCGCCATCGTGCCCGAGTGCTGCAGCACGAAGCCGCCGGTGCGCCCGTGCAGCGTGCCCGTCACCCGCTCGATCGCGACATAGCCGGCCGAGCCTTCGGTGACCGTCAGCGCCGACAGCATTTCGCCGGAACCGCGCCCGTTCAGGTCGCCGTGATACAGCTTGTCGATCGCCATGCGGCCGGTCGTGGCGCCGTTCAGGACAGTGGGCTCGCCTTGCGGGGTGAGGGTAACGTCGAAAGGTCCGGCGGCATGTTGCTGGCTCATGGTGCGCTTCCTTGGTGGTGAAAGATAGCGAACATTCTAGGCGAATCCGGGCCGCAGATCACCGATTATCGGGTTGAGGCAGGTGCAGGCATGGACGGTTGAATTGCGGCAGCCGCGTAGCAGACCCGTAGGGTGGACGGCTACACCCTTCAGCTTGCATGACGCCTGCGTCGACGCCGTCCACGCGTTCAACGCACGGAAGCGTGGCGCGAATCAGTGTCGAGTTGATACAGGCTCTGCTGAACGCGTGGACGGGAAACCCGTCCACCCTACGAATGTCGGCAGCCGCAGCCGCCAACACAGGTTCAGTGCGCGCTACCCGGCATATGCAGGTCAATCACCTTCATCACCGCCAGCGTCGTCCCCATGCTCATCTCGCCGGTCGCAAACGCATGGCGCAACTCCGCCTGCGGCAGGCCGGCGGCAGCGGCAAGGTGGGTCGTGCCTTCGGCCAGCGCGGCGGTGGCGAGCGCCTCGGACAGGATGGCCGGGTCGCCGCTCTCGAAGGCGGCGGCGAGATAGCTGGCCAGCGCCTCGAGTGTGGCCAGTTGCGCGGCAGGGCTTGAGCTCATGGGAATCAGTGGGTCGGTCCGGCGGCGGCAGGCTTGCCGTCCTTGCCCGGTTTCGGCGGCGGTGGCGGCGGCGGCACGGTCATCGACTCCTGCGGCTGCTCGTCCTTGCGCAACACCTGCACGAAGATCTCGTTCTGCTTGATCATGCCCAGCTCCAGGCGCGCGCGCTCCTCGACGGCGCCGGTGCCTTCGCGCAGGTCGCGCACTTCGGAGTCGAGCTTGGCGTTGCGCGCCCTGAGCTGGTCGGTCTTGAGCTGCGCCAGCGCGACCTGGCCGCGCAGGTCGGACACGGCCAGCATGCCGCCCTTCCCCAGCCACAAGGGATACTGGATCAGCAACAGCAAGGCGGCAAGGGCAAGCGTAATCAGGCGCATGGGAGAGAAAAAAGAACGCAGGCCAGTCTTTATCGACCGGCCTGCGGCATTACTTAAGACACGAGAATACTAAACCAACCGAATTATTTCAGGTTGTAGAAGGCATCGCGGCCAGGATAGCTGGCAACATCGCCCAGGTCTTCCTCGATGCGCAGCAGCTGGTTGTACTTGGCCATGCGGTCCGAACGCGACATCGAGCCCGTCTTGATCTGCAGGGCGTTCAGGCCCACGGCGATGTCGGCGATGGTCGAGTCCTCGGTCTCGCCCGAACGGTGCGAGATCACGGCGGTATAGCCGGCGCGCTTGGCCATCTCGATGGCGGCGAAGGTCTCGGTCAGGGTGCCGATCTGGTTGATCTTGATGAGGATCGAGTTGGCGATGCCCTTCTGGATGCCCTCTTTCAGGATCTTGGTGTTGGTGACGAACAGGTCGTCGCCGACCAGCTGCACGCGCTTGCCGAGGGCGGCGGTGAGCGTGGCCCAGCCTTCCCAGTCGCCTTCGTGCATCGCGTCCTCGATCGAGATGATCGGATACTTGTCGCACCAGGTCGAGAGCATGTTGGTGAAGTCGGTGGCGGTGAGCTGCAGGCCTTCGCCTTCCAGGTGGTACTTGCCGTCCTTGTAGAACTCGCTGGCGGCGCAATCGAGGCCGATGGCGATCTGGGTGCCGGCTTCATAGCCCGCCTGCTCGATCGCCTGCATGATCAGCTTGATGGCTTCTTCGTGGCTCGACACCGACGGAGCAAAGCCGCCTTCGTCGCCGACCGCGGTCGACAGGCCCTTCGAGTGCAGGATCTTCTTCAGGGTGTGGAAGACTTCCGCGCCGTAGCGGATCGCTTCCTTGAAGCTTGGCGCGCCGACCGGGATGATCATGAATTCCTGGATGTCCAGGTTGTTGTCGGCGTGTGCGCCGCCGTTGATGACGTTCATCATCGGCACCGGCATCTGCATCGCGCCCGAACCGCCGAAGTAGCGGTACAGCGGCAGGCCGGCTTCCTCGGCGGCGGCTTTCGCGACGGCCATCGAAACGGCCAGCATCGCGTTGGCGCCCAGGCGGCTCTTGTTCTCGGTACCGTCCAGGTCGATCAGGGTGCGGTCCAGGAAAGCCTGTTCGTTGGCGTCCAGGCCCATGATGGCTTCGCTGATTTCCGTGTTGATGTTCTCGCAGGCCTGCAGCACGCCCTTGCCGAAGTAACGCTTGGCGTCGCCGTCGCGCAGTTCGATCGCTTCGCGCGAACCGGTCGACGCGCCCGACGGCACGGCGGCGCGGCCCATCACGCCCGATTCCAGCAGCACGTCGCATTCGACGGTGGGATTGCCGCGCGAGTCAATGATCTCGCGGCCGATGATATCAACGATAGCACTCATGTTCCAAATCTCCGAAGGAAGTAAAAAACCGTCTCGCACATGCAAGTCGAGGCGCCTATTGGGCGCCTCGACTTACAAGTTTAATAATCCAATCAGGCAATTATGCCCTGAAACTGGTTTCCAGGAAGCCCGCACGCTTGACCACACGGTCGAGTTCGACCAGGGTCGTCAGCAATTCCTTCATGCGGCCCAGCGGCACGGCGTTCGGGCCGTCGGACATGGCGTTGGCCGGGTCCGGATGGGTTTCCATGAACAGGCCGGCAACACCGGCCGCGACGGCCGCGCGCGACAGCACCGGAACGTGCTCGCGCTGGCCGCCCGAGGACGTGCCCTGCCCGCCCGGCAGCTGCACCGAGTGGGTGGCGTCGAACACCACCGGGCAGTTCGATTCGCGCATGATGGCGAGCGAGCGCATGTCGGACACCAGGTTGTTGTAGCCGAACGAGGCGCCGCGTTCGCAGGCCATGAAGTTATCTTCGTTCAGGCCGGCTTCGCGCGCGGCGGCGCGCGCCTTGTCGATCACGTTCTTCATGTCGCCAGGCGCCAGGAACTGGCCCTTCTTGATGTTGACCGGCTTGCCCGAACGCGCGCAGGCGTTGATGAAGTCGGTCTGGCGGCAGAGAAAAGCCGGGGTTTGCAGAACGTCGACGACGCTGGCCACGTGCGGGATCATCTCTTCGTCGTGCACGTCGGTCAGCACCGGCACGCCGATCTCGCGGCGCACGTCGGCCAGGATCTCGAGGCCTTTGTCGATACCGGGACCGCGGAAGGTCTTGCCCGACGAGCGGTTGGCCTTGTCGAAAGACGATTTGTAGATGAACGGGATGCCCAGCGCGCTGGTGATCTCTTTCAGGGTGCCGGCCGTGTCGAGCGCCATCTGGCGCGATTCGATCACGCAGGTACCGGCGATCAGGAAGATCGGCTGGTCCTGGCCTACTTCAAAGCCGCAAAGCTTCATGCTGCGTCTCCTTGCAAAGCGGTAGGGGCGTTGGCCGCAGCCGGCGTATTTGCCGACTGGTGCGCCAATGCCGCCTGGATGAACGACGTGAACAGCGGGTGGCCGCTGCGCGGGGTCGACTTGAATTCAGGGTGGAACTGCACGCCCATGTACCACGGGTGCGAATTCGGACCGGTGCGCGGGAGTTCCATGATTTCGCACAGGTCTTCGTTCGGGGTGCGTGCCGCGACGACCAGGCCGGCCGCTTCCACCTTCGGCAGGTAGAAGTTGTTGGCTTCGTAGCGGTGGCGGTGGCGCTCGGTCACGACGCTGCCGTAGATCTCGGCGGCCAGCGTGCCCGGGTTCACCGCGCAGGTCTGGGCGCCCAGGCGCATGGTGCCGCCCAGGTCCGAGTTCTCGTCGCGCTTTTCCACTTTACCGTCGTGGTTCTGCCACTCGTTGATGAGGGCGACCACCGGCTGGTCGGTTTCCAGGTCGAACTCGGTCGAGTTCGCGTTCGGCAGGCCGGCCATGTGGCGCGCGTATTCGATCAGCGCGACCTGCATGCCCAGGCAGATGCCGAGGTACGGGATCTTGTTTTCTCTAGCATAGCGCGCCGCCATGATCTTGCCTTCCACGCCGCGCTTGCCGAAGCCGCCCGGAACGAGGATGGCGTCGTACTTGGCCAGGTGGTCGCAGCCCTTCGATTCGATTTCTTCCGAATCGAGGTACTCGATGTTGACGCGGCTCTCGGTGTGGATGCCGGCGTGGCGCAGCGCTTCGGTCAGCGACTTGTACGATTCCGTCAGGTCGACGTACTTGCCGACCATGCCGATCGTGACTTCGCGCTTCGGGTTTTCCAGCGTGTAGATCAGCTTGGCCCACATCGACAGGTCGGCAGGCGGCGCCTGCAGGTCGAGCGCCTCGAGGATGATGTCGTCCAGGCCCTGCTCGTTCAGCACGGCCGGCACCTTATAGATGGTGTCGACGTCCCAGACCGAGATCACGGCCTGCTCTTCGACGTTGGCGAACAGCGAAATCTTGGCGCGCTCGTCGTCCGGGATGCGGCGGTCGGCGCGGCACAGCAGCGCGTTCGGCGAAATGCCGATCTCGCGCAGCTTCTGCACGCTGTGCTGGGTCGGCTTTGTCTTGAGCTCGCCGGCCGATGCGATGTACGGGACCAGGGTCAGGTGCACGAAGGCGGTCGACTTGCGGCCGGCGCGCAGCGACAGCTGGCGGGCGGCTTCGAGGAAAGGCAGCGACTCGATGTCGCCGACGGTGCCGCCGATTTCGACCAGCGCCACGTCCACGCCTTCCGCGCCGCGCCGGATGTAGTCCTGGATCTCGTTGGTGATGTGCGGGATCACCTGCACGGTCTTGCCGAGGTACTCGCCGCGGCGTTCCTTGCGGATCACCGATTCGTAGATCTGGCCGGTGGTGAAGTTGTTCACCTTCTTCATGCGCGTGCTGATGAAGCGCTCGTAGTGGCCGAGGTCGAGGTCGGTCTCGGCGCCATCGTCGGTGACGAAGACTTCGCCGTGCTGCATCGGGCTCATCGTGCCCGGATCCACGTTGATATAGGGATCGAGCTTGAGCATGGTGACTTTGAGACCGCGCGATTCGAGGATCGCGGCGAGGGAAGCGGCCGCAATCCCCTTACCCAGGGAAGACACGACGCCGCCAGTGACGAATACAAATTTGGTCATTGTGCTGAAGGTGCCGAACGGCACGCGCGGGAAATAGAAATTATACCTTAAAAGGGAGCAAACATCGTGACGACAGGCCCGCGCCCCGGCGAGCGCGGCCGTTTCCATGCCAGGCAGACAACTCCGGTGGCTCCGACTGTTTCGTAAAGACAACATTCAGGGCGCATACAGAAGAGAAGCCTCCAGATGTAGCCGAAGTGCAATTGCAATTGCCCTACATCAAGGCTACATTGGGTTTTTACTTTTTGCACAGGCAGGAACGCGATGGGCTTTTTCAATCACCTCAACATCGGCAAGCGGCTGGCGATCGGCTTCGCGCTGACCCTGGCGACGGCCATCCTCATCGCGGCGGTCGGCATCGCGCGTGTCAACAGCGGCGCCGCCAGCACGGCCCAGGTGCTGGCCGAGCCGCTGGCCAAGGAACGCATGATCACCGAATGGTACATGCAGATTTTCGCGGCCGTGCGCCGTACTGCCGCCATCGTCAAAAGCAGCGACGACGCGCTCGGCCCCTACTTCAAGGACGACGCAGCCCAGACCGGCAAGCGCTCGAGCGAGCTGATGAAGCAGATCGAGCCGCTGATCACGGCAGGCGAGGAAAAAGCCCTGTTCGACCGCATCACCGAACAGCGCAAGGCCTATTCGAGCGCGCGCGACGAAGCCGTCAAGGCCAAGGCCGAGGGCAACCAGGAGCTGGCCACCCGCATCCTCGACGAACGCTTCACGCCGTCCGCCAAGGCCTACCAGGAACTGGTGCAGCAGCTGGTCGCCATGCAGCACGCCAGCATTGCCGCGACCGCGCGCGCGATGGGCGAGCAGGCCGATGACAGCGAAACCCTGATCGGCACCCTTGCCCTGTTCTCGGTGCTGCTCGGCGCCCTGTCCTCCTGGCTGCTCACGCGCGGCATCGTGCGCCCGATCCGCGAAGCGGTCCAGCTGGCCGAAACGGTGGCCAGCGGCGACCTGACCCGCCGCATCGACGCCACCAGCCGCGACGAAACCGGCGCCCTGCTGCGCGCCCTGCGCCACATGAACGACAGCCTGGTGCGCATCGTCACCGAGGTGCGCGGCGGCACCGACACCATCGCCGGCGCATCGGGCGAGATCGCCGCCGGCAACCTCGACCTGTCGCGCCGCACCGAAGAGCAGGCGGCCTCGCTCGAGGAAACCGCCGCCTCGATGGAACAGATCACCGGCACCGTGCGCCAGAACGCCGACAACGCGCGCCAGGCCAACCAGCTCGCGATCACCGCCTCGAACGTCGCCATCGAAGGCGGCGCCGTGGTCGGCCAGGTCATCACGACCATGGGCTCGATCAACGAATCCTCGCGCAAGATCGTCGACATCATCGGCGTCATCGACGGCATCGCCTTCCAGACCAATATCCTGGCGCTGAACGCCGCCGTGGAAGCGGCCCGTGCCGGCGAACAGGGCCGCGGCTTCGCAGTCGTGGCGTCCGAAGTGCGCACGCTGGCCCAGCGCTCGGCCGCGGCCGCCAAGGAAATCAAGACTTTGATCGGCGACTCGGTCGACAAGGTCGACGCCGGCGCGAAGCTGGTCGACCAGGCCGGCGCGACGATGGAACAGGTCGTCGAATCGATCCGCCGCGTGACCGATATCATGGCCGAGATCACCTCGGCCAGCGCCGAGCAGACCAGCGGCATCGAACAGGTGAACCAGGCCATCGCCCAGATGGACGAAGCGACCCAGCAGAACGCCGCATTGGTGGAAGAGTCGGCTGCAGCCGCCGGTTCGATGCAGGACCAGGCGGCGAAGCTGGCGCAGGCGGTTGGCGTGTTCAAGGTTGAGGGTGCGGTTGCAGCGGCGGTTCCTGCCCTCGCCGCCCAGCCGAAGCCGGCGGTACGCAAGGCGAAGCAGGTTGCGGTGCAGCCGAAGGCGGCCAAGCCGGCCCCGGCCCGCGCAGCCGCCGAGCCGGAGTGGGAAGAGTTCTGATCGCTGCCTGATGCCTTCCAGGCCGTTTCGATGCGAATCGAGACGGCCTTTTTTATTGGTGCTGCATGCGTACGAACGCGTGGGGTCGGGACCCCACCCTACGAACCGAGGTATACGTAGGGTGGGGTCCCGACCCCACGCGTTACAACATCACGCGCGAACGCGCCCCGCTCACACCCGCGGGGGCGGCGTCCGCTGCTCCCCGCCCCGCCCCTGCCCCGGCGCGCCCGACACATCCCTCTCCACCCGGGCCAGCGCCTTGGCTGCCGGCCCATGCAACACCTTGCCCTCGGTATCGAAACGCGAGCCGTGGCAGGGGCAATCCCAGGACCGCTCCGCCGAATTCCAGTGCACCACGCAGCCCAGGTGGGTGCAGGTGGCCGAGACCGCGTGCAGGCCGCCGGTCTCGTCGCGGTAGATCGCCAGCTTGTGCATGCCTTCGCGGACGACGGCGCCTTCGCCCGGCGCGATGGCGGCGGCCGACTCGACCTCGCCGCCGGTCAGCCAGTCGCCGTACTGGCCGGCGATGTTGGCCTGCTCGGCGACGAAGTCGCGGATGCCGTGCACCCCCTTGCGCGCCGGATCGTAGATCGCCTCCCAGGGATTGGCGCGGCCGGCGATCAAGTCCGCCACCAGCATCGCGCCCGCCGTGCAGTGGGTCATGCCGTTGCCGGAGTCGCCGGTGATCAGGTAGCGGTGCCTGCCGCCCAGCGGGTCGCGCCCGAGATAGGCCATGCGGTCGTTCGGCTCCATCACCTCGCCCGACCAGCGGTAGGCCACCTCCTGCGCCATCGGGAAGTGCTCGCGCGCCCAGCGCTCGATCTCGTCGTAGCGGTGTTCCGGATGGCTGTCCTGCCCGACCTTGTGATCGGCCCCGCCCACGATCAGCAGATCGTGCGCGGCGCCGTCCATCGCCGGCGTGCCTGCGGCGATGCGAACGTAGTAATACGGGTCGCCCGTGTCCCAGAGCAGGATGCGCGGCACCGTCCCCGGCGGCACCTTCAGCGCGACGACATAGGTGCGGTAGCCGGCCTGCTTGGTGTGCATCACGACCCGGTGGTTAAAGGGCGTGTTGGTCGCCACTACGACGGATCCAGCCCGGATCGTGCCGCGCCCGGTCAGCACCAGCTGGGCGTCGCCCGCCGTCCTGATGTCGTGGGCGGGCGTGCCGCCGTGGATCCGGCCGCCCATGCGAACAAAAGCGTTCGCCAGCCCGGCCAGGTATTTCAGCGGGTGGAACTGGGCCTGGCGCGGATAGCGCACGCAGGCGCCGGTGGGAAAGCGCAGGCCGGGCACGCCGGGCAGCAGCTCGGCCTGCACGCCCGCGCGCACGGCGGCGTCGCGTTCCTTCTCGAAGTCGCGGAAGCGGTCGCCGGGCAGCGCGTACAGGTAGCCGTCGAGTCGCTCGAACTCGCACTCGATGCGTTCGTCGGCGACGATGGACTCGACCATGTTCGTGGCGGCCGCATAGCTGCCCGCCACCAGCCGCGCCGCGTTGGCGCCGAAGGACTGCTCCAGGCCTGCATACCACTCGTCGGGCGGGAAGAAATGGGCCGTGGTGCGGCCGGTCTCGCCGGCCCCGACGCCAAGCGCATCGATCAGGATCACCTCCCTGCCCTCGCGCGCCAGCAGGTAGGCAGTGGTGAGGCCGGCGATGCCGGCGCCGATGACGCACACTTCGGCGCCGGCATCGCCCTGCAGCGGCGGATACTCCGGAACCAAGGCGGTGGCCATCCAGGCCGAGGTCGAACTACCGTTTGTATTGAGCAACATGATTCACCCCTCTCTCTTGTAGATAAAAGGACTAGCCTTGTGCTAACACCGGACGCCAGGCCAGTGTAGTCCCGATCGGGGGCGGCAGGCGCAGTGCAGACGGTGTACCGCGTGGGCCCGAGAGCCCACGCGGTCTCATCGTTCGCGTATCGGCGCCGCCACGCGAAACCGCGAACCTGTAAACGACAACGCCGGCATCACGCCGGCGTCTCTTACTGCTGCCCTCGCATGGAGGGCATCGAACTACATCACTTCTGGCCGGGCTTGAGCAGGTCCAGCAGGATCGCGGTTTCGGCCATGATGAACGAACGCACGGTCGGCTTGAACTCCGGCGCCCACTGCGGCGAGTGGGTGCCCGGCGGGTACTTGCCCGCGGCGCGTGCCGCCGCCAGCTTCTTCGGCTCGACCGCGCCGACGTGCAGCAGGATGGACTTGATGCCGGCCTGGCCGAAGTTGGCGAAGTCTTCCGAGGTCATCTTGGCCGGCATTTCGACCACGTTCTCGGCGCCCAGCGCGGCCTGTACCGCCGGCACGGCGCGTGCGATGAATTCCGGATCGTTGTAGACCGAGTCGGCGCCCGGCACGATCTCGACCACAGGTTCCTTCGGTGCGCCGGCGCCCATCGTCACGCCCTTGACTTCACGCTCGATGCTGGCCAGGACGCGCTTGCGCACTTCCGGCTTGTAGGTACGCACGGTCAGCAGCAACTTGACCTGGTCCGGCACGATGTTGGCCTGGGTGCCGCCCTGGATGCTGCCGACGGTGATCACGACCGGATCGGCCGGGTTGTTCTCGCGCGACACCAGGGTCTGCAGGGCCATCACGACGCGTGCCGACATGACGACCGGGTCACGGGTTTCCTGCGGGGTGGCGCCGTGGCCGCCCTGGCCGTGGATGGTGATGGTGACCGTATCGGCCGAGGCGCGGAAGTGGCCGGCGCGGTAGCCGACCTGGCCTGCCGGCAGCGTGCCTTCGTCGTGCATCGAGATGGCGTAGTCAGGCTTCGGGAAGCGCTTGAGCAGGCCGTCCTTGATCATGGCGGCCGAGCCCTTCAGCGGTTCTTCGGCAGGCTGGCCGACCAGCATCAGGGTGCCGCTCCAGGCCTTGCGGTTTTCCGCCATCAGCTTGGCGGTGGCGTACCAGGCCGACATGTGGACGTCGTGGCCGCAGGCGTGCATCGTCGGCACGGTCTCGCCGGCCGCGTTCTTGGCGGTGGCGGTGCTGGCGAACGGCAGGCCGGTCTTTTCCAGCACCGGCAGTGCGTCGAGTTCGGTGCGCAGCATGGCGATCGGGCCAGGGCCGTTCTTCAGGATCGCAACGATGCCGGTGCCGCCCACGCCAGTGGTCACTTCGAAGCCGAGCGCCTTTACGCGCTCCGCGAGCTTCTTCGCGGTCTGGTGTTCGTTGAAGGCCAGTTCCGGGTTGCGGTGCAGGTCCTGGTAGAGGGCTTCGATCGTCGGGTAATCCTTGTCGAGCTGGGTCTTGAACTCGGGCGGCAGGCCTGCGGCATGGGCCGCGCTGGCGCTGACGACGCCGGCCAGCAGGAGGGATTGCAAGAGTCGGATGGATGATTTCATGATCTTTTTTCGAAGAGCGCAAGGTAGCGCGGGTGAGACAGAATCTAGTTCAGATCCACGAGGGCCGCAAGCCTAACAAAACCATTGCCGCAGCGCAATATTTAACAATTAACGTAGTAAGCCTGACAGCAAAAGTGTCGTAAAAATTTCCCTACGTCATTTTTTTACTGGCAGTAACAGTTGTGGCCGACTTAGAATTCGCTACCTCGCAGGCGTCCCACAGGACGTTTCGCCTGCCGCCGCCCGGCGACCTCCGCTTGCGGCAAGCCCTGTCCAACCCAATCAACCAGAAGGAAATGCCGTAATGGGTTTCATCTCCAACATCAAGATCGGCAAGCGCCTCGGCCTCGGCTTCGCGCTGATCCTGGCCATGACCGTGCTGATCGCCAGCGCCGGCATCTGGCGCCTCAACGAAGTGGCCGATTCCACCCGCACCATGATGGCCGCGCCGCTGACGAAAGAGCGCCTGATCACCGACTGGTACAGCCTGAACTACGCCTCGATCCGCCGCACGGCCGCCATCGTCAAGAGCACCGACCCGGCGCTCGGCCCCTACTTCAAGGAAGACGCCGCCGCCTCGGTCAAGAAGGCCGCCGAGCTGCTCAAGCAGATCGAGCCGCTGATCGCCGGCGAACACGAAAAAGCCCTGTTCGCGAAGATCCTCGAGCAGCGCAAGGCCTACAGCGCCTCGCGCGACGGCGCCGTCAAGGCCAAGGCCGACGGTAACGAGGAAGAAGCCGCGCGCCTGCTCGACCAGGGCTTCACCCCGGCCGCCAGGCTGTACCAGGAACTGCTGCACGAGCTGGTAGTCATGCAGCGCAGCAGCATCGACGCCACCGCCAAGGCGATCGACGCCACGGCCGAGCGCAGCACTACCATCATCGCCGCCCTGACGGCCGCCGCCGTGCTGCTCGGCGCGCTGCTGTCCTGGCTGCTCACTACCGGCATCACCCGTCCGATCCGCGCCGCCCTGGAGCTGGCGGAAACCGTGGCCGGCGGCGACCTGACCCGCTCGATCGACGCCGCCTCGAAAGACGAAACCGGCGCCCTGCTGCGCGCCCTGCGCCACATGAACGACAGCCTGGTCGCCATCGTGACCCAGGTGCGCAACGGCACCGACACCATCGCCACCGGCTCGGCCGAAATCTCGGCCGGCAACCTCGACCTCTCGAGCCGTACCGAACAGCAGGCCGGCGCGCTGGAAGAGACCGCCGCCTCGATGGAAGAACTGACCACGACCGTGCGCCAGAACGCCGACAACGCACGCCAGGCGAACCAGCTGTCGATCACCGCTTCGGAAGTGGCGGCGCAGGGCGGTGCGGTGGTGGGCCAGGTCATCACGACCATGGGTTCGATCAACGAATCCTCGCGCAAGATCGTCGACATCATCGGCGTCATCGACGGCATCGCCTTCCAGACCAATATCCTGGCGCTGAACGCCGCCGTGGAAGCGGCCCGTGCCGGCGAACAGGGCCGCGGCTTTGCGGTCGTGGCGTCCGAAGTGCGCACGCTGGCCCAGCGCTCGGCCGCCGCCGCCAAGGAAATCAAAACCTTGATCGGCGACTCGGTCGACAAGGTCGACATGGGCGCCAAGCTGGTCGACCAGGCCGGCGCGACGATGGAGCAGGTGGTCGAATCGATCCGCCGCGTCACCGACATCATGGCCGAGATCACCCATGCCAGCGCCGAGCAGACCGGCGGCATCGAGCAGGTCAACCAGGCCATCGGCCAGATGGACCAGGTCACCCAGCAGAACGCCGCGCTGGTCGAGGAATCGGCGGCCGCCGCCGCCTCGATGCAGGACCAGGCCGCGAAACTGGCGCAGGTGGTCGGCGTGTTCAAGCTGGCCGGCCCGGCGCTGGCCGCCCCCGCACCGAAGCGCGCGCTGACCCGCCCTGCCCCCGCCCTGCGCGCGGCAAAGCCGGCAGCGCCTGCGCGCCAGGCTGCACGTGCCGAGGCGGATGAGTGGGAAACCTTCTGATCGTCCCCGACGCGTCATGAAAAGCCGCCCGCATTGTCGGGCGGTTTTTTTTGCGGCGTCGTTCCGCTTCGCCGATGGTCATCGGGTCAGACCGCGTGGGCGAAGCCCACCCTACAAGGGCCAACCGTCAGCGGGCCGTTTTTGTAGGGTGGGCGTCATTGAAGCCCCCGGCTTCAATGACTGCCCACGCCGTCCACCCTCCGCACACCGACCGTGGTCACCTTGACCACGCTTTGAAGCCTGCACGCGACACCTGCCCCGTTCCAGGCCATGCGCGTCTTGACGCCCCCCGGCCGCTACGGCAAAGTTGCGCCTTGGCACTACCGAACGCGTAGTGCAGCACCTTCTCCCGTTTCCATGCCCATCGACTACCAGCTCCCCTCGCCCCCGCCCGCGCAGTTACAACAGGTACAAGCCGCCAGCCCGGCCTCCTTCGACGAACAGTACGACAAGGCGCGCACGCTTGCCAACGGCGGCCAGCCGGCGCTGGCCGTCGCCGCCTACAGCGCCCTGCTGGCGCAGTCGCCCGGCAATGCCGACGTGCTGCTGGGCCGCGGGATCGCCTACACGCGCCTGGAACGCTGGGCCGAGGCCCAGGCCGACCTCGAAGCGGCGGCCAAGGCTTCGCCCGAATACGCGGACGTCTGGCAGGCGCTGGGGAACATGCATTACTGGCACGACCAGCCGCAAGCCGCACTGGCCGCCTACAGCCGCCTGGTCGCACTGCGCCCGGCCGATGCGTCGGCCTGGATGGCCCGCGCCCGCGTCCACCGCACCCTCGGCAACACCGCCGAGGCACGCGCCGACCTGGCCCGGGCGCGTGCCGCCGGCGGCAATGCGGCCGAGATCGACGCCGCCGAACTCGCCCTGCAGCCGCAGCCGCAGCCAGATGCACAATCCCGCGCAGCCAACCCGGAAGCGGCGCTGGCCGACGGCTACCGCTGGGCAGCCAGCCTGTCGGGCAGCTGGACTGATGTCGGCAGCGGCCCGCGCTGGAACGACCAGACCGCCAGCGTGCGCCACTACATGAAGCACGGCTCGATCGGCTTCGAGACCCTGCGCGCGCACCGCTTCGACCAGACCGGCCACGCCTGGGCGCTCGACGCCTACGTCGACCTCTGGAACGGCGCCTACGCCAACATCCGCTACCAGCGCGCGCCCGCGGCGCGCCTGTTCCCGGAAAACTCGGGCCGCGTCGAGGTCTACCAGTCGCTGGGCAGCGGCTGGGAAGCCTCGCTCAGCGACGACGTGCTGGGCTTCGACTCGCGCGTGAACATCTATGGCGTCGCGCTCGGCAAATACGCCGGCAACTGGTACGTGCAGCTGCGCCACCAGAACATCGTCACCGAAGACTCGCACAGCAACGGCCAGCGCCTGCTGGCCCGCTACTACTACGCGGGCGACGCCGACAGCTATCTCGAGGCGACCGTCAACCGCGGCCGCAGCGACGACCCGCTCTCGCTGTCCGGCGGGCGTGCCCGCTCCGGCGGCGGCAGCCTGACCTGGGTCCGTTACTGGTCGCGCGACTGGGGCACCAAGGCCGGCGCCAGCTTCTCGCGCGGCGCCAACGACGCCCGCGAACGCGGCGTCTCGGTCGGCCTGTACCGCCGCTGGTAATCCTTCGCTGCTCATCCCTCGCTGCTCATCCCTATGTCCATGACTGCCCGGCTGCGTGCCGCCGGCGCGCACCTGGTGCGCGCCCTCGCTTTTCCCCTGGAAGCCCTGCCGGCGCTGGTGCTGGCCTGGCTCTGCCTGCGCATCGTCGAAGCCATCCACGCGGGCGGCGCCGGCGTGCCGCAATCGACCCTGTTCGGCGCAGGCCTGGGCAACGACCTGCTGTCGCTGCTGCGCTTCGGCTTCGTGTTCCTGCTCGGCGCCCTGCCGCTGGCCCTGGTGCCGTCGCGGCGCTGGCGCACCCTGCTGCTGGGGCTGATCTGGAGCGCGCTGCTGCTGGCCCATGCCGCGCTGCTGCAATACCACTGGGTGTCGGGCGTACCGCTCGGCGCCGACCTGTTCGCCTATTCGCGCAGCGAAGTCGCGGCCACGGTGTCCGGCGGCTGGGCGCTCAGTCCCCTGCTGGGCGTGGGCGCGCTGGCGGCGCTTGCCGTCCTGTGGACCCTGCTGTCGCTGAGCGTGCGCCCCTGGTGGCCGCGCGCCGGCAACGGCGTCGTGCTGGGCTACCTGGCCGCCAGCGTGCTGGCCTTTGCCCTGCTGCCGCAGCGCTTTGCGCCGCCGGTGGCGCGCACCGACGCCGACCTGGCCTACCTCGGCAACAAGACCGCTTACTTCCTCGACAATAACCTTGCGCGCCTGCGCGACCCGTCCGGCGCGGCCGCCGCCGAAGGCCTCAAGGCGCAGGCCCCCTGGCTCGGCGCCGACCCGCGCTACCCCTTCCTGCACGCCGAGCGCACGCCCGACACCCTCGGTCCCCTGTTCGAAGTACGCGCCGAGTCCCCGCCGAACATCGTCTTCATCATCGTCGAAGGCCTGGGGCGCAGCTTCTCCGGCCCCGGCGCCCGCCTGGGCAGTTTCACGCCCTTCCTCGACGAACTGGCCGGGCGCAGCCTGTATTTCGAGAATTTCCTCGCCGGGCAAGGCCGTACCTTCGGCGTGCTGACCACCGTGTTCGGCTCGCTCCCATTCGGGGAAAGCGGCCTGGCGGCGCTGGGCGAACGCCTGCCCCGCCACGATTCGCTGCTGTCGGTGCTGAAAAACCAGGACTACCGCCTGCGCTTCTATTCCGGCTCGAACCTGGAGTTCGACAACGAGGGCGAATTCCTGCGCCGCCAGGGCGTCGACACCCTGGTCAGCGAACCGGACTTCGGCCCGCCCCACCAGCGCAGCAACGACTGGGGCTATGCCGACCGCGACCTGGTCGAGATGGCCCTCGCGCGCGAAGCCAAGGCGCCCGCCGGGCGTTTCGTCAGCATCCTCCAGACCACCAGCATGCACAGCCCCTTCACCTTCCCCGGCAAGGAAGATTACCTGCGCCGCGTGGACGAGCGCATGGCGCAGCTGAAGCTCTCTAGCGCCCCGGTGTACCAGAACGGGCGCGACATTTTCGCCAGCATCCTCTACACCGACGACGCGCTGCGCCTGTATTTCGAGCGCGCCAGGACGCTGCCCGGCTACGACAACACCATCTTCGTCATTACCGGCGACCACCGCCTGCCCGAGCTGCCGATGGACACCCGCATCGAGCGCTACCACGTGCCGCTGATCGTGTATTCGCCGCTGCTGAAGGCGCCGCGCTCCTTCCGCTCGGTGTCCTCGCAGTTCGACATCGCGCCCTCGCTGCTGGCCTTCCTCGCCAAAGGTTATGGATTGAAGACGCCGCGCGACGTGACCTGGATCGGCACGGGCCTCGACACCGAAGCCTCGTTCCGCAACCTGCACGCGATCCCGATGAAGCAGACCAAGAGCGAGATGAGCGACTTCGTCTCCGGCACCGCCTACCTGGCGCAAGGCCAGCTCTACACGCTGGGCGACGGCATGCAAGTCGACCGCAACGCCGACGCCGGCGCCCTGGCGCGGGCGCAAGCCCAGTTCCGCGACTTCCTGAAGGCGAACGCCACGGCGGACCGCGCCGCGGCATTGAGTCCGGCGCAGGGAGCGGTGACGGCTTACGGCGGCGACCGTTCGCTGCGCGTCGTCGCCCTGGCGGCGAGCGCCGGCGACATCGGCGTGAGCAACGTGCGGCGCAAGGCCGGCACAAGCGAGCGGCTGTTCGAGGCGACCTTCACCAACCATGGCGCCACGCGCTCGGCGCCCTTCATGCCGCTGCTGGTGATCGCCAACGAACACGCGCAGGAAGCGGGCGAGACGACCGCCGACGTGCGCACCCTGGAGCCGGGCGAAACGGCGACGGTCGTGTTCCGCCCCGACCTGCGGCGCGTGCCGCCGGGCACCTGGTTCGTGTCGGTGCTGCCATCGCACCCGGAAACCGGCCGCCCGGTCGGCGTCGGCCAATACCGCGTGGAGACCAGCCTGTGAAACGCCTGTTTGCTACGTTGCTGCTCGCCTCGACCTGCCTGCTGGCCCAGGCCGCTGCACCACGCGCGATCTGGACCTGGGAAGAGGATTCGTATGCGATGCTCGAGCAGCCTGCCGCCGCAAGCCGCGCGATCGATTTCCTGAAGTCGAAGTCGGTCGACACCGTCTTCCTGTACGCGGACGCCTTCGGCGGGCGCAACCTGATCGTGTCGCAGCCCCAGCTCTACCGGCGCCTGATCCGGCGCCTGCACGCCTCCGGCCTGCGCGCCTACGCCCTGCTCGGCTCGGGTTACCTGAACACCGAGCGCTACGTGCTGCCGAAGCACCGCGCCGAGGCGCTGGCCATGCTGCAGCGCGTGCTCGACTACAACCGGACGGCCGCGCCCGAGGAACGCTTCGACGGCATCAACGTCGACATCGAGCCGCACATCCTGGCCGAATGGTCGACCCGCAAGATGGCGCTGCTGGCCGAATTCGTCGAGCTGTCGGACGCCTTGATGCGCGCCAAGCGCGGCTTCGAGCAGGCCTCCGGCCAGACCCTGCCGATGGGCCCGGCGATTCCGTTCTGGCTGGACGGCCTGCGCATCGGCTACAAGGGAACCGACAAACCGGTCAGCCAGCACGTGCAGGACCTGTACGACTACGTCGCCCTGATGGACTATCGCGACCGCGCAGCGGGGGGAGATGGCATCGTCAGCCATGCGATGGACGAACTGGTCTATGCCGAGCAGGCCGGCAAGACCGTGCTGATCGGCGTCGAGACGCTGCCGAACGCGATCAAGAAGGTGTCGTTCCACCACCTGAAGGAAGCGGACATGGAGCGCGAACTGGGCCTGACGGAACAGAGCGTGGGCGCGATGAAGCCCTTCGGGGGCTTCGTGATCCATCACTATGGGTCGTACCGCAAATGGCTGGGGCTGCCGTAAGAGCGCCTAACAAAACCTTCACAGCTGCGTTGCAGCTCCTCGCCGTA
This sequence comes from Massilia sp. SYSU DXS3249, assembly GCF_053668055.1. NCBI lineage: Bacteria > Pseudomonadati > Pseudomonadota > Betaproteobacteria > Burkholderiales > Oxalobacteraceae > Massilia > Massilia sp. SYSU DXS3249. Next base: position 52,081 of record NZ_JBSIPX010000002.1, read on the forward strand.
CAGTCGTACTGTCTTCGTCGCTGCGCCTTGCCGTGAAGATTTTGTTAGACGCTCCAAGGCAACCTCGCCGGGCCCGCACCACGGGAGGCGCTACCGCCACCGCACTTCCTGCGTGACCGAAAACAGGTATTGCACTTCCACCACCGTCCCCTCCGGAATACCCTTCGGCTGGGGAAAACGGCGCAGGGCGCGGTCGGCGACGTAACTCAGGGATTTCTCGAAGCCGCCGGCGACGCCGCGCGCCTTGCGGTCGCGCAGCGCGTCGCCATCGACCAGGCCGAGCAACTGAACCTCGTGCGTTTCGCCCTTCTGCAATTCGATGCGCGGGATATCGGCGCGGAAGCGCACGGTGACGTCGCCGCCGGCGCCGAATTCCAGCGCCAGGTCCGGATACTTCACCTCGGCCGCGATGGTCGACATCACGCCGACCAGGTAGTTGCAGATCGTGAGCCGCTCCTGCGGCCAGGCAGCCAGTTCCGCGACGAAGCGGTCAGGGTCGGCCGCAGCCTCGCGGCTCACCTCGCAGGACTTGAGCCGGGCGCCGCGTCCGCTCCGAGCCCACCACAGCGCGGCCGCGACATCGGCGCCGTTGGCGGGATCGGCATAGCCGGCGGCCAGGCGATCGGCGCCCTCGACGATACCGTTCTCGAATGCCTGCGCATAAAAGCCGACCGCCGTGTTCCAGTCCTGGCGCACGCACACGCCATTCTCGTACATGCTCCCTGCAAGCAGCATGATTTCGGGATACCCGTCGTTCAAGCCGCTCTTCAGGCGCTCCACGGCCACGTCGCACTTGCGGGCGCCGATCCAGTGGCGCACCGTGTTGGACGCCTCGCTACCGGCGCGGGTGCCCGACTCAGCCGCACCAGCGGGCAGGCAGAACAGGGAAGACAGCAAGCCCGCAAGTATGCTGCGGGAGGCGATGGAAGATGTAGTCAAGCAAACCTCAGATTGGGAAGTAAGGGCGCAGGCGCACCTGCCCTTGGGCGCGGGCCTGTCCCACCTTCCACGAACCGTCGGTCGCGTGCTGTCAGCCTGGATGGATGCCCGATGCCACAGCCTGTGATTCTACTATTGGCAAATGCATACTAGAAAAAATAAATGCTGGTATGCATCGGGAATCCGGCACCGGGCTCAGTCGGTCACCACATGCCACACGTCCTTGACCTTGTCGCCCTTGCGCTCGCCGGGCTTGGCGTCCTTGGCAAACAGGTAGAGCGGCTTGCCCTTGTAGGCCAGCTGTTTGGTGCCGTCGTCGCGCGTCACGGTCGAGTAAGGCGCGGCGACCCGCTCGCCGGTGACGGGTACCGGCGGCCAATTGACGGCGCACTCGGCGTTGCAGACGCTCTTGCCGGAGCCGGCGGTATCCTTGTCGAAGGTGTAGACCGTCATGCCGGCGGCGTCGACCAATACGCCGTTGATCATCTTCATGCCGGACTGGGCCAGCGCGCCGGAGGCGGCGAACACGAGCACGGCAGCACATACCGCACGAACAGGATGCATCGCTTTCATGGCAATCTCCCAAGGGAACGGTGAAATTCGAGTATAGGCCCGCTCTAGCGGCGCACGGCCTCGTCAAGGCAGGCAGCAGCATAGAAACAACAGTAGAGAGGCACGCCTGATATGCCGCATGCCGCAGGGGCGGCGCGGTATAATGCCGACCTTCTCAAGGGCTTTCATGACCTCCAAGATCCTGATCCTGAACGTGGACGATTACGACCAGGCGCGCTATATCAAAACGCGCCTGTTGCAGAATGCGGGCTTTCTCGTCGAGGAAGCGAGCAACGGCGTCGAGGCGCTGGAAATGGCGGCGCGGCTGCACCCCAGCCTGGTCCTGCTCGACGTGCGCCTGCCCGACATCGACGGGCGCGAAGTCTGCCGCCGCATCAAGGCCGACCCGGCCACCTGCAACATGAACGTCATCCAGACCTCGGCCGCCTTCATCACCGAACAGGATGTGCGCGACGGCCTCGCCAGCGGCGCCGACCGCTACATCACCGTCCCCTTCGAGCCGCAAGACCTGATCGCTGCCGTGCGCGCGGTGCTGCACTGATTTTCCGGCGTCCGCGCCGCTCGCTCGCGCCCTGCTGCCCTCAGCAAAAATCCCGGCTGCTGGTACTGAGTTTGCCCAGCAGGTGCGACATGTCCACCAGCCGCCTGGCCACCAGGTGGCGCACCTGTCCCTGGCTCTGCCAGATGCCGTAGACGCCGAGCAGGTGCGCGCCCAGCACCTCCTTGCGCTGCTTTTCGACCAGGTCCGGCCAGACGATCACGTTGACGTTGCCGGTCTCGTCTTCCAGCGTCACGAACAGCACGCCTTTCGCCGTGCCGGGGCGCTGGCGCACGGTGACGATGCCGCAGCCGCGCGCCAGCTGGCCGTCCTGGTATTCGTTCAGTACCGAGGCCGGCATGAAGCGCTGCGCCAGCAAGGCCTTGCGCAGGAGCGCGAGCGGATGGCGGCCCAGCGTGAGTCCCTGCGCGCGGTAGTCGCCGACGATCTCGTCGCCCTCGGAAGGCGCGGCCAGCGCCGGCATCTCCTCTACCAGGGAGGTCGGGCGCAGCAAGTCCTTGTCGGGCACCGCGCCCACCGCCTGCCACAGGGCTTCCCTGCGGTGGCCGGCGAGCGAGCGCAGGGCGTTGGCGCCGGCCAGCACCTGCAGGTCGCCGCGATCCAGGCCGGCCCTCCTCGCCAGGTCGGCCACGTTCTCGAAAGGCCGGATCGCGCGCGCGTCCTCGATACGCGCGGCCGCCTCCCGGCTCATGCCGCGCTGTAACGATAAGCCAAGCCGCACCGCGGGCTGGCGCGACCGGTCGTCGAGTTCTTCCAGCGTCGATTCCCAGCCGCTGATTGCAATGTCGACAGGGCGCACCTCGATGCCGTGGCGCTGCGCATCCTGCACCAGCTGCGATGGGCTGTAAAAACCCATCGGCTGGCTGTTGAGCAGCGCGCAGAGGAAGGCGGCCGGCTCGTGGCACTTGAGCCAGGAACTGGCGTAGGCCAGCAGGGCGAAGCTGGCCGCGTGCGACTCCGGAAAACCGTACTCTCCGAAGCCCTGGATCTGGCTGAAGATGGCCTCCGCGAATTCGAGCTGATAGCCGCGCTCGAGCATGCCGCGCACGATGCGGTCGTAGTAGTGTTCCAGTCCGCCTTTTCTCTTCCAGGCCGCCATCGCGCGCCGCAGCTGGTCCGCCTCGCCCGGCGTGAAACCGGCGCCGAGGATGGCCACCTGCATCACCTGCTCCTGGAAGATCGGCACCCCGAGCGTGCGTCCCAGCGCGGCCTTCATCTCCTCGCTCGGGTAGACCACCGGTTCCAGGCCCTGGCGCCGGCGCAGGTAGGGGTGCACCATGCCGCCCTGGATCGGGCCGGGACGCACCACCGCCACCTCGATCACGAGGTCGTAGAACACGCGCGGCTTCATCCGCGGCAGCATGCTCATTTGCGCGCGCGATTCGATCTGGAACACGCCCACCGTGTCGGCCGCGCAGATCATGTCGTAGGTCGCTTTGTCGTCTGGCGGGATGTCCTGCATCTCGAACAGATTCCCGTGGCGCAGGCTGACCAGCTCCAGCGCGCGGCGCAGCATCGACAGCATGCCCAGCGCCAGCACGTCGACCTTCATCAGGCCGAGCTCCTCGAGGTCGTTCTTGTCCCACTGGATCACGCTGCGGTCGGCCATGGTCGCGTTCTCGATCGGCACCAGGCGGGAGAGCTTGCCTTGCGCGATGACGAAGCCGCCGGGGTGCTGCGACAGGTGACGGGGGAAGTTCAGCAGCTGGGTGGCGAGGGTCGCCCACTGGCGCGACAGCGGCGCTTCCGGATCGAGGCCGGATTCCTGCAAGCGGTTCAGCAGGTCCGCCTTGCCGTCGAACCAGCGGTGGCTCTTGCAGACCTTCTCGATGATGCCGAGGTCGACGCCGAGTGCGCGGCCGCTGTCGCGCAGCGCGCTCTTCGGGCGGTAGCTGATGACGACCGCCGCCAGCGCGGCCCGGGTGCGGCCGTACTTGTTGTAGATGTACTGGATGACTTCTTCGCGGCGCTGGTGCTCGAAGTCGACGTCGATGTCGGGCGGTTCGTTGCGCTCCTTCGAAATGAATCGTTCGAACAGCAGATTCGCGCGCGCCGGGTCGACCTCGGTGATGCCGAGGCAGTAGCAGACGGCCGAATTGGCCGCCGAGCCGCGTCCCTGGCACAGGATGTTGTTCGAGCGCGCGAAGCGCACGATGTCGTACACGGTCAGGAAGTAATGCTCGTAGCCCATCTCGGCGATCAGCTGGAGCTCGTGCTCGACCTGGGCCTGCACCTTGGCCGGAATCCCTTCGCGGAAGCGGCGGTGCGCGCCGATATAGGTTTCGCTGCGCAGGAAGCTCGCTGCCGTCTGCCCCGGCGGCACGACCTCGTTCGGGTATTCGTAGCGCAGCTCGTCGAGCGAGAAAGTGCATAGCGAAGCGATACGCAGTGTCTCGTTCAGCGCCGCCTTCGAATAGATGTTCGCCAGGCGCAGGCGCGCGCGCAGGTGCTGCTCGGCGTTCTGCGCGAGGCCGTAGCCGCATTCGGCCACCGGCTTGTTCAGGCGCGTGGCGGTGAGCGTGTCCTGAAGGGGTTTGCGCGAGCGCACGTGCATCGTCACATGCCCGAGCGCGACGACCGGCAGCCGGTGCTGCAGGCCCACCTCCTCGATCGTGATCCGGTGCGCATCGTCGAAGGCCCGGTGCAGCAGCACCAGCCCGAGCCAGGCGCGGCCCGGGAACTGCGCCGCCATCCACGCGGCCTGCGCGTGCAGGCGGTCGACGTCCTTCGGTTCGTGGCCCGGATAGGCTGGCAGCAGGATCGCCAGGCAGCCGGGCATGCCCTTCAGGTGGGCGAGGTCTCCCTGCGGGTTGGCGATGTCGCCGGGCGTGAGGAAGTAGGTGCCCTTCTCGCTACGGGTGCGGCCGAGCGTGATGAATTCGGACAGGTTGCCGTAGCCGTTGCGGTTTTGCGCCAGCAGGACCAGCGACAGCGCCGGACTGCCGTCGGGCTGCTTCAGGTGGAAGTGGGCGCCGACAAGGAAAGGCAGCGCCGCCTTCTTCGCCTCGGCATGGGCGCGCACCACGCCGGCCAGCGAGCACTCGTCGGTCAGCGCCAGCGCCGAATACCCCAGCCGCACCGCCCGCTCCACCAGTTCCTCGGCATGCGAGGCGCCTTCGAGGAAGGAGAAATTCGACAGGCAGAACAACTCGGCATAATCAGGAAGATGCGCAGGCAGTCTATCGATCGGTGGCGGGGAGGAAGGCGGCATCGGCACGTTAAAATATGATCAGTTCATCAACTACTGTATAAAAACACAGTATAAGACCGACGAGATCAACTTATCAATCATTTCCATGCGGATACAAGAATTCACCTGTTTTGCTGGCGGTGCGGGCGGCGGCAATCCGGCGCTCGTCGTCGAGGATGGACCGCCCGGCCTCGAGGCGCGACTGGCCTTGGCGCGCGAGCGTGCGCTCACTTGCGTGTTTCTCGATCCGGCCGACGCGCCGGGCATCGCCGCCACGCTCGATTTCGTCTATCCGCACATGCGCAGCCCGCTCTGCCTGCACGCGACGCTGGCGGCGGCCAAGGTCCTGTTTGAACGGCAGGGAACGGCCGCGCCACTGGCGGTGACGACGGCCATGCGCGGCCAGCGCCTCGAACTGACGCAGCTTGGCGAGGACGTGTTCGCCGGGCTGGTGCGGCAGGAGGTGCCGCAGGTGGCGGTCGACCCCGGACTGGCGCAGCGCCTGCTGGCCGCGCCCCATCTTCAACTGGCCAGCGCGCCCTGCATCGCTTCGGTCGGCAGCCCCAAGCTGCTGCTCGAAGTGGCCGACCTGGACACCCTTTACCAGTTGACGCCTGATCTCCCCTCAATCGCCGCCTGGGGCCGGGAGCATGGCGTGAGCGGCTGCTATGCCTGGTGCCGGACGGGCGCAGGCGAATATGAGGGCCGCAATTTCAACCACCTCGACCCGGCGCTGGAAGACAGCGCCACCGGCGTCGCGGCCGGCTCGCTCACCGTCGCACTCGGGTACGGCCTGACGCTGCGGCAGGGACGGGCTGCCGGACGTGACTGCCTGATACGGACGGTGATCGCGGGCGATGCGGTGCGCGTCGGCGGGCGAGTAACCCAGGACTAGATGCTTGGCAAAAACTTGCTTGCCATAAGGGCAATATCGCTCGTACACTGGTTTTATTAGCGCTACGGCACGCTCAGATGCCGCAATTGAGAATGCAATGACACTGATAATTTTCTGGTTGGGCCTTGCCGTCGTTACCGCAATCGTGGCCTCATCAAAAGGTCGCTTTAGTTTCGGCTGGTTTTTCCTAGGCTGCATCTTCCCACTATTTGCACTCCTCCTAGTGGCACTAATGCCATCGATAAAAAAGTCCGACCCGCTTGCACCATCACCTGCCACTCATGTGCGCTGCCCCGACTGCCGCGAATTCGTCTACAAAGATGCATGCAAATGCAAGCACTGTGGCATTACCCTCGTCCCGCAAATCAACTAAGGCGCAACGGGTAACCGGATACATCGGAAAAGGGTCATTAATCACAATTGCGGCAAAAAACGAAAGAACGAAAGAAGATTAATTTGTACGGACCACGGCAAGATGATTCAACAGAACACGCATTACGACACTGTGATTAGGACTTTAAAATGAAGCTAAAATTTGAAAATCTGAGCGATCTCGCCGTGCAGGTCGCGTCAGCATCTTCTCGCGGCTATTCCTTAATTCAGCGCGAGATAAGCCAGGCCGGCGCGTCGGCTTTAGAGGCTAGAAATACTGTTCGGCACACAGTGTCAGAAGCAATTGACCAGATAGACACAGGTAAGGCTGCTGTCCGAGCCAAGGAATTGGCGCAGTCTGCTACGGCTGGAACCCAGAAATTGACGAGTCAGTTTGCAAATATCTCTCGAAAGGCAGATGCCAATCACAAAGAGGTAGCCGATGGGATCGAGACGGTATCGATGGGTCTCGGCATTACAGCCGGCGTCACGGCAGCAGGTGCTGCCATAGCCGCACCAACGGGACTCAGCGCAGTTGGAGTTGCACTTGGAGTAACAAGCGCACCTCTGATCGTTACGGCTGCACCAGTAATAGCAGCGGCTGCAACGACGGTCGGAGTAGTTTCTGGTGGTGCTTATTTTTACTCCAAGTGGCGGTCAAAAAACACTGATGAGTCCAAGGAAAAAATCATTTAGCAATAAGCGCCATTTAGTAATTGCAGTCTCTTAGTGCACATAGCTCGCTCCCTTCAACGGCACTTGCAGTCTTCAAGCTTGCTTGCACAGCTGGAGAAGCTGGATTCACACAGGGGCCGACTCGGGTATCAGGGTCCATCCAAGGGCGCCATGTGCAGGGGCGCCGCCTAAATCGTCCCGGGAGACGAAGTCCTGGTCGGCAAACGTACTGGTGACTGGGCATGCGTCTGGTATCACGATTGGGAAATACTTGGTGGCGGACGATAACGATGAGTGTGGCGGCGCGAATGTCCGGCACACCGGCGTCTACTTCAAATCGTAAAGCCTTTCACGCTGCCTCCATCTGGACGCCCGCCACGCATCCCGGTATAACGTTGCCACTTATCCATTCAACATCGAGGTGATTTTTTGAAGCGACCGACTTATCGAGGACTGCGTATCGCGTCAATCTGCCTGGCCGCATTCGGCTGGCACACCGCCCAGGCGGCCGACGTGATCATTACCGCCGACCGCCTGCTGGACGTGCGCGGCGGGCGGATGATCCAAAACCCGGAAATCCTCGTCCGCGACGGCAAGATCGTCAACGTCGTGCGCGCGGGCGATGCGGCGAAAAACGAGGCCGCCACGCGTATCGCCCTGCCCGGCATGACCCTGGTGCCGGGCCTGATCGACATGCACGTCCACCTCGATTCCGACCCCACCTACGGCGGCTACAGCTACCTCGAATACAACGACCGCTTCTGGTCGGCGCTGAGCGTGGTGCATGCCTCGCGCACCCTGGACGCGGGCTTCACCACGGTGCGCAACGTCGGCGCGCACGAATGGAACGACGTCGGGCTGAGCCAGGCTATTGCGGCCGGCAAGGTGCGCGGGCCGCGCATCATTCCCGCGGCCTGGTCTTTCGGGCCGACCGGCAGCCACTGCGACAGCACCTATTTCCCGCCCTCGATGAACGAGAAAGGGCCGTACAACGCCGACGGACCGGACGAAGTGCGCAAGTCGGTGCGCGAGCTGCGCAAGTACGGCGCCCAGGTCATCAAGGTCTGTGCCACCGGCGGCGTCTTCTCGCGCAATACCGAGCCTGGGCAGCAGCAGATGAACCTGGCCGAGCTGCGCGCGGCCGTCGACGAGGCCAGCCAGTGGGGCCTGCAGGTGGCGGCGCACGCGCATGGCGCGGCCGGCATCAAGGATGCGATCCGCGCCGGCGTCAACACCATCGAGCACGCCAGCCTGATCGACGACGAAGGCATCGCGCTGGCCAAGAAGCACGGCGCCTGGCTGTCGATGGACATCTATAACGGCGATTACACGGCGGCCGAGGGCAAGAAGAACGGCGTGCTGGAAGATAACCTGCGCAAGGACCGCGAAGTGACCGAAGTGCAGCGCCAGAACTTCAGACGCGCGCACGCGGCCGGGGCCAAGATGGTCTACGGGACCGACGCCGGCGTCCACCCGCACGGCAACAACGGCAAGCAGTTCGCAGTCATGGTCAAGTACGGCATGACCCCGCTGCAGGCCATCCAGAGCGCCACCATCAACGCCGCCGAAGCACTGGCGCGCAAGGACGTGGGCGTGGTCGAAGCGGGCCGCTATGCCGACATGGTGGCCGTGCAGGGCGACCCGACCCTCGATGTGCGCCTGCTCGAGGCCCCGGCGGTGGTGATCCAGAGCGGGGTCGTCGTCAAGCGCAACACGCCCTGAGCCTGCCCCGCCCTGCCGGGCGAATCAGGACCCGGTACGGGCGGCCTTCGCCAGGCGATCGGTGCGCTCGGGCACGGGCATCGGCCTGGGCGCCATGGCATCGAGCTGCTCGGGTGCGAACACGATGGTCTGGGCCTGGAAGGCCATGCCGATGCCTGCCGCTTCCAGCCGCTCGTAGATCGCCAGCAGCAGCGCTTCGCGGATGGCGAGGCTGACTTCGAAATCGGGCACGCCGATATACGAAAACACTTCGATATTGAAGGAGCGCTCGACGATTCTCCCCAGCCTCGCCCGGTAGCCTTGCTCGATATGCTCGTGATCGGCAAGCACCTGGAGAACGATCGCGAGCGCTTCCCTGAGCTTGGCGGAGGAGGTCCGGTAGTCCACCGCGATGACGGGGTTGAACAGGTAGCGGTCGCGCGCCGCGAAGTTCTCGATCTGGCGTGCCGACAGGTCGCCGTTCGGGATCGTGACCAGGGTCCGCTCGAGGGTGCGGATGCGGGTCGAGCGCATGCCGATGTCCTCCACCGTGCCGATCAGGTCCCCGACCCGGATGAAGTCGCCCACCTGGGCCGGGCGGTCGGCGATCACGGTGACGCTGCCGACCAGGTTTTCCACCGTCTTCTGCGCGCCCAGGGCCAGCGCGATACCGCCGATGCCGAGCGCCGCGATCCCCGTGGTCATGTCGATGCCGAAGGTGTCGAGGATGCCGATCAGGGAGAAGGCCAGCAGCAGGACCTTGACGGTGCGCCGCAACAGGGTGATGACGGAGACGACCTGGCGCCGCTGGCGCCGCTGCATGCGCGCGATCGCCAGTTCGGCGACCGCGTCGACCAGGCGCAGGCCGAACCAGACGAAGGCGATCACGGAGACGATGCCGGTATAGCGCAGCAGGGTCTGGCGCGCCACGATGGCGACCGGTAGCTGCTGGGCCCAGGGGAAGTACACGCCGACGGCGATGAGCAGGCTCAGTGGCGGCAGGGCCGCCTCGAAGAAGCGGAACAGTCCGTTCGCGGCGGGATCGGCCACCAGGCGCCGCATGATCGCCACCAGCAGCGCCGCCACGATCCACAGGCCGCCGAAAATCATCACGCCCAGCCCGACCAGCATCCCCCAGTCCTGCAGCGGTGCGCCGGCGACCACGAAACCATCCTCCTTGTCCTGTGCAGCCGGGGTGCCCCTGCTCGCCTGCGCGATCTGGCCGGCCGTGTCGCGCGAGATCCGCCACACCTGCTGGCCCTCCTCTTCGCTGCGGGTCAGCAGAACCGGCACCTTCTTGCCGGCGACGGTGATCTGGCCGACATTCTCCTGGTCGAGCGGCAGCTCGTCCTCGATGCTGCCGACGGCGTCGTTCGACATGACCGCATACGGCTTGAGCGAGCCGCCATTGTCCAGCAGGGCCTCGAAGTTGCGGGCCTGGGCCGCGGCGTTGACGCGCTGCCGGCTGCTGCCCAGCGGCAGGTCGAAATACTGGGCGGCGCGGTCGTAGTCGTGCTGGGCCAGGGCCGCGATCAGGCCGGACACCATCGTGCGCGGGGTCTCGCGGCCCAGGGGATCGGGCAGGACGGCCGGCTTGGCAGGAGCGGCTTCCTCCGGCGCGCCCAGCAGGTTGGCGCTTGCCGGCAAGGAAAATGCCAGGGCCAGCAGCAGGAGGATCAGGGATGTGAAGGAGGATAACCGGGTGCGCAACTTGTCTCCTTTGTCGGCGATCGGGTCCCGGCGCGGCAAGGGCGGCAATGCTGCAATGCGCCCCTGCACGACCAGGAGACCAACGAAGCGGCCGCGAGCGGGCCGCCACGAACAAGGAGCAGGAAAGCCGCCGCATCCAGCCGGGATGTGGTCGGATCGGGCAGCCGTACGCTTCGTGCGCGCGACGCTGCCCGGGGGCGGCGCAAGGAGCGCCGAACAGCAAAGTCTAGCATCCGGGCGGCCGCGCCACCGCACGCTTGCGGCCGCCGCCCGGCGCAGGGTTCAGCAATCGGGTCAGCACCCGCTCGGCTTCACCCGTTCCACTTCCAGCCCGAACAGCGGGCGCAGGCGCGTGCCGAGCACGTTGCCGGCGAAGGCGGCGACCAGCCACAGCCAGCCATGCAGGCTGCCCGACAGGATGCCGCTGAAGTAGGCGCCGATGTTGCAGCCGTAGGCCAGGCGCGCGCCGAAGCCGAGCAGCAGGCCGCCGACCACCGCCGCCACCAGCGAGCGCAGCGGCAGGCGCCAGACCGGCGCATAGCGGCCCGCGAGCGCCGCCGCCAGCATCGCGCCGAGCACGATGCCGATGTCCATCACCGAGGTCACGTCACGCGACACCGGCGCCGCCAACGCGGCGGCATTGGCCTTGGTCGACCAGTAGGCCCAGCTCGCGGTGTCGATGCCGACCAGCTGCGCCGCCTTGGCGCCCCACAGCGCGAAGGCCGAGGTCACGCCCCACGGCCGGCCCGACAGCGCCAGCGTGGCGAAATTGAGCAGCACCAGCGCGATGGCGCCGGCCGCCAGCGGCCACGGGCCGCGCAGCCACGGCGAGACCGGCGACGGCTGCACGGGCGCCGCGACCAGGCGGCCATGGCGGCGCTTTTCGACGACGACCGTGACGTACGCGATCAGCGCGAAGATGGCGACATTGAGCAGCAGCGCCGGCGCCAGGCCCAGGGTCTTGACGACGGAGATCGGCGCCAGCTGCGGCAGCGAAGTCCAGAACGGCATGTAAGCGGTGCCGATCAGCGAGCCGGCGATGAAGGCGATCAGCGTGACCACCATGCGCGTGCTGCCGCCGCCGACGGTATAGAGCGTGCCGGAGGCGCAGCCGCCGCCCAGCTGCATGCCGATGCCGAAGATGAAGGCGCCGACGATCACCGAGGTGCCGGCCGGCTGCACCAGGCCCGTGACGGGATTGCCGAACAGGGTGCCGCTGGCGAGTGCCGGGAAGAACAGCGCCACGCCGACGGCGAGCATCAGCATTTGCGCGCGCAGGCCGGCGCCGCGGCCATCGGCGATGAAGACGCGCCAGGCGGAGGTGAAGCCGAAGGCCGCGTGGTACAAGGTCAGGCCGAGCAGCGCGCCGACCACGAACAGGGTGGCGTGCTTGGCGCCGACGGTCTGTGCCAGGTACCAGGCGCCGAGCACGATGAGGAGCAGCGCGACGCCGAGCGGTTTCGGATTGATGTCGGCTTGGCGCGGCAGGGAGGGAGATGCCAGAGTAGTCATATAGCGCGGAGATGAAAGGTATAACCCGCTATTTTCGCGCTTTTTGGTGTTTCTTGCAGGCCGGGCGCTCGTTCCGGAGGCATATCGACGTGCTGCCGTGGCACCGCGTGGGCACAAGTGCCCACCCTACAAGGCCCGTCGTAGGGTGGACACTTGTGTCCACGCGTTTTACGTGTCCACGCCCGCCCGACCGCCGATTTCACCCCAACCGTTGCGTTTCCGTCACATGAGCTTGGGTAATTACACCATATTTGTTTAGCATGCACTTTTCACCATTGGAGAAGTTGCGTGTTCAAACAAAAACAATTGCGCCGTGCCGTGCTGCTCGCCCTCTACGGCGGCGGCGCCCTCGCCTTCGCGCCCGCGGCTGTCGCCCAGACCGCACCCCCCGACACCGCAGAAGCGACCGCCGTCCAGAGCGTGCACGTAGTTGGCACCCGGCGCACGGTCGCGGCATCCGCCACCGACACCCCGGTCCCGGTCGACATCATCCCGATGACCCGCCTGGCGGAACAGGGCAGCCAGTTCGACCTGGCGCAGACGCTGACCAACATCTCGCCCTCGTTCAACTCGACCCGCCAGAGCGGCGCGGACGGCGCGGACCTCGTTGACTCGGCTGCCCTGCGCGGCCTCGGCTCCGACCAGACCCTGGTGCTGGTGAACGGCAAGCGCCGCCACACGACGGCCCTGGTGAACCTGTTCGGCGCGCGCAACCGCGGCAACACCGGCACCGACATGAACGCGATCCCGCTGCTGGCAATCCGCAACGTGCAGGTGCTGCGCGACGGCGCGGCCGCCCAGTACGGCTCGGACGCGATCGCCGGCGTGATGAACATCGAACTCAAGAAAAGCCTGGGCTGCGAGGCGGTGGCGGGCTTCGGCCAGTACAAGGAAGGCGACGGCGAAAACTACCTCGCCTCGGCCTACTGCGGCGTGGCGCTGGCCGGCGGCACCTTCGGCGTGACCGGCGAATACCTCGACCGCGGCCGCTCGAACCGCGCCGAGGAAGGCAATCCGCGCATCATCGGCGACAGCAAGACCGAAAACCAAACCGTTTATATCAATGGCGATATCCCGGTCGGCGCGGGCCGCCTGTACATGACGGCTGGCGTGCAGCGCCGCGACGCCTCGTCGGCGGCCTTTGCGCGCGGCGGCGTCGGTTCCGACGACATCCCGTCGCGCAATTCGGCGGCGATGTACCCGAACGGCTTCGTCCCCTTCATCGACGGCGAACTCGACGACCGCTACGGCACCATCGGCTTCCGCACCAGCTTCGGCGACTGGAACGGCGACTTCTCGCAGACCTACGGCTACAACCGTCTCGACTACACGATCGCCAACACCCTGAACGCTTCGATCGCCAACCGCGACCTGGCAAACGGCGGGCCCGGCATCAGCGCCAGCTCCTTCGGCGCGGGCGGCTTCGCCTTCCGCCAGCTGACCACCAACGCCGACTTCAGCAAATACTACGGCGGCGTCTTCCAGGGCCTGAACGCGGCCTTCGGCTTCGAGCACCGCCGCGAGAACTACAAGATCTTCGCCGGCGAACCCGGTTCCTACATCGACGCCGACGGCGTCGGCGTGGGCGGCAATGCCGGCAGCCAGGGCTTCCCGGGCTTCCAGCCGGGCGACGCCACCGACCGCGACCGCCACAGCACGGCCGCCTACATCGACCTGGAAGCGGACATCACCGACCGTTTCAAGCTGCTCGGCGCCCTGCGCCACGAGCGCTTCTCGGACTTCGGCTCGACCACCGACGGCAAGCTCGCCGCGTCGTATAAGCTGGACGGCAACGTGCTGCTGCGCGGCTCGGCCAGCACCGGCTTCCGCGCCCCGTCGCTGCAACAGGTCTACTTCTCCTCGACCTTCACCGACTTCGTCAACGGCCAGCCGCTCGACGTGGTGCTGGCGCCGAACGGCGGCGCGGTCGCCACCGCGGCCGGCATCCCGCGCCTGACCGAAGAGAAATCGAAGAGCCTGACCCTGGGCGCGACCTGGACGCCGTCGCAGGCGACCTCGGTGACGGCCGACCTGTACCGCATCGACATCGACGACCGCATCGTGCTGTCGGGCCGCTTCGACGCCGAGAACTACCCGGCGCTCGGCGCCACGCTCGAATCGCTCGGCGTGGGCCAGGCCCAGTTCTTCGTCAACTCGATCGACACCCGCACCCAAGGCCTGGACGTGACGATGGCGCACCGCATGCCGGTGGCGGCCGGCCGCCTGAACACCTTCCTCGCGCTGAACTTCAGCAAGACCGAAGTCAAGGGCGTGCATGCGCCGAGCGCGCTGGCCGGCTTCGAGGACGTGCTGCTGTCCGAGCGCGAGCGCCTGTTCATCGAACAGGGCGGTCCGCGCCGCAAGGCCACGCTCGGCTTCGAGTACACGCAAGGGAAATTCGGCACCGACTTCCGCATCATCCACTTCGGTCCGCAGACCCTGGGCACCTTCTCGGGCCCGCCGGTGCCGAACGCGCACTACGAGGCGAAGACCTCGGCCGACCTGTCGTTCAGCTGGTCCTTCAGCGAGCGCACCAGGCTGACCGTGGGCGGCACCAACATCTTCGACGTGACCCCGACCGCGCAGGACCCGAACGAGACCGACAACGGCTTCAAGTACGAGAGCGTGCAGTTCGGCCTGAACGGCGCGGCGTATTTCGCGCGGCTCTGGCACAAGTTCTGACGTAGCGGAATCCGGGCGCCGCGGGCGGCGCCCAAGCTATTCGACCAAACCCGGCATGCAGCGCATGCCGGGTTTTCTTTTTGCGTGCGCGGTGCACGAATTGACAGAATTCATCGTGAAGCTAAAACCCTCGCTTCCTGTCGGCATCTTATAATCAGGAATTACCGAAGATACCGAAAGGGTTTCCATGCAGATCAGCAACAGCTCCTCGCAGCACTTAGCGGACGAGGCTGTCGCCATTCTGGAAAATATTTCGGATGGTTTTTTCTCGGTCGACAAGGAGGGCCGATTCCGCTACGTCAACCGGCAGGCGGAAACGATCCTTGACGTGCGCCGTGCAGACATCCTCGGAAGGAAGATGGACGAGGCCTACCCCGGCCTGCCCGGGACCGCATTCGAAACCGCCTACATCAAGGCGATCCGGGAAAAGGTCGCGACCGAAGTCACCGCTCGCTATCCCGAGCACGACAAATGGTACGAGGTGCGGATCAGCCCGGTCGCGTCCGGCCTGACCTTCTATTTCCGCGACGTGACGGCCGCAGTGAAGACCGAACAGGCGCTGCGCGAAAGCGAACGCCGTTTTCGCATGATGGCGGACTCCATCCCGCAGATCGTCTGGATCGTCGAAGCCTCCGGCCAGGCCGTGTACTTCAACCGCGTCTGGGAAGACTACACAGGGGTCGCGATCGATACCGGGACGCCTGCCGACGTCGCGAGCCAGTTCGTCCATCCCGACGACGGCCCCGCCACGATGGCGGCATGGCGCGAGGCCTACGAGCACGGTGGCAGTTTCCGTGTCGAACACCGGATCCGCTCAAAGGCGGGCGACTACCGCTGGTTCCTGGTGCTGGCCGATCCGTACCGGAACGCGGCCGGCGAACTCGAACGCTGGTTCGGCACCTCGACCGACATCCACGAGCAGAAGCTGGCCAAGATGGCGCTGGAAGCGGCGGAGCGGCGCCAGTCCTTCCAGCTGGCTCTGGCCGACCGCATCCGCCCCCTGGCCGACCCGGAGGAAGTCACCGCCGCTGCCTGCGAGCTGCTCGGGCGCTACCTGGGCGGCAAGCGCGTTGTCTACGGCGAAGCCGACGACACCGGGGCGCACCTGAACCTGAAGCGCGACTGGACCGACGGCAGCCTGGCCTCGATGAGCGGCATGCAGCTGGTGCTCGACGACTTCGGCGCAGCCGTGGCCGACATCGTCCGCGCCGGCCGCAACATCGTGATGGGCGATATCCTGGCCGACGCCGACGCCGCTCCGCATACGGCGGCCTACACAGCCACGGGCATCCGCGCCGCGCTGGCGATCCCGCTCGTCAAGCAAGGGCGTCTGCGGGCGATATTGAACGTGCACGACGGCGAAGTTCATCCGTGGACGCTTGAGCAGATTGCCATGGCCGAAGACATGGTCGACCGTACCTGGGCCGCGGTGGAGAGCGCGCGCGCCCAGGCCGAGCTGCGCGCCGAGCGTGACCAGAGCCAGCAAATCTTCGACGGCATGGCCGAAGGCTTCGCCCTGCTCGACAGCGACTGGACGATCCTGCAGGTGAACGAGATGGGCAGCCGGATGTCGCACCAGGCCCGCGCCGACCTGCTGGGCCGCAGGCTGTGGTCGGCCGTGCCCCACCTGGCCGACGGCCCCGTGGAAACCCTCTACCGGCGCGTGCAATCGCGCCAGCTGGCGGAAACCCTGGAATACAACGAGCCCCTGCCTCCCGGCGCGCCGGCCTGGCGCGAAGTCCGTGCCTATCCGCTGCCCGAAGGCCGGCTGGCCGTGTTTTTCCGCGACATCGGCGAACGCAAGGCGGCCGAGGACAAGCTGCGCGACGCCGACCGCCGCAAGGACGAATTCCTTGCCATGCTGGCGCACGAGCTGCGCAACCCGCTGGCGCCGATCGGCGCCGCCGCGCACCTGCTGCGCCTGGGCCGGCTCGACGAGAACCGCGTGCGCCACACCAGCGAGATCATCGGGCGGCAGGTCGACCACATGACCCACCTGATCAACGACCTGCTCGACGTCTCGCGCGTCACGCGCGGCCTGGTGGAACTGGACAATACCCCGCTCGACATCCGCGACGTCGTCCATGACGCGATCGAGCAGGTGGCGCCGCTGGTCCAGGCCAGGGGCCACCAGCTGCTGTCGCACACGCCGCCGGAGCCGACGCTCGTCATGGGCGACAAGAAGCGGCTGGTGCAGGTCCTCACGAACATCCTCAACAACGCGGCCAAATACACGCCCGAAGGCGGCGAGATCACGCTCGCCGCCGACGTGCGCGCCGGCCAGGTGCTGATCGAGGTGGCCGACAACGGCATCGGCATGACGCCCGACCTGGCCGCGCACGCCTTCGACCTGTTCGCCCAGGCCGAGCGCAGTTCGGACCGTTCCGCCGGAGGACTGGGCCTCGGGCTGGCGCTCGTCAAGAGCCTGGTCGAGCTGCATGGCGGCAGCGTCACCTGCGACAGCGCGGGCCTGGACCAGGGTAGCCGCTTCAGCGTCTGCCTGCCGCGCCTACTCTCGGCATTGGCGACCGGGAAGCCGGGCGCCAATGCTGGCTTAACACAACCGGGCGGCGCCGCACTGCACGTGCTGGTGGTCGACGATAACGTCGACGCCGCCGCGATGCTGGCCCTGGTGCTGGAAAACCTGGGCCACCGGGTCACGGTCGCGCACGACGCGCACGACGCGCTGGCGCACGCACGCACCGATCCGCCCGAGGCCTGCATACTCGACATCGGCCTGCCCGGGATCGACGGCAACGAACTGGCGCAGCGCCTGCATGCGCAGCCGGAAACGGCCGCCACCGTCCTGATCGCCGTGACCGGCTACGGACACGAAAGCGACCGCCGCCAGTCGCTCGCCGCCGGCTTCGCGCACCACCTGGTGAAGCCGGCCGACACGGGGCGGCTTGCCGCCATCCTGGCGGACATCGGCCACGCGTGAGCACGGCGAGTTCTGGCACGCTTCGGAAAACGCTTATTTCGCGCTCCGTCTGTTCGTGTAAAATCTTTGTAGTCAGATGGACAATTCAACCAAAGGATGACCGACATGAAGCTTTTCTCCACCAAATCGCTCGCCATCGCCTTCGCGGCCTCGGTCGTTTCGATGAGCGCCCTGGCCCAGAACTGGCCGACCAAGAACGTGACGGTCGTGGTGCCATGGCCACCGGGCGGCCCGTCGGACATCGCGGCGCGCCCATGGGCCAAGCAGCTGACCGAATCCCTCGGCAAGTCCTTCGTCATCGATAACCGCGCCGGCGGCGGCGGCAACATCGGCACGGCAGCCGTGACCCGCGCCCAGCCGGACGGCCACACCCTGCTCATCACCTCGAGCGCGCCGATCGTCATCAACCCGAGCGTCTACAAGAACATGAGCTTCGATCCGCTGAAGGATCTCGCCCCGATCAGCAACCTGCTGCGCGTGCCGCTGGTGCTGGTGGCCCACCCTTCGGTGCCGGCGAAAAACCTGAAGGAGCTGATCGCCCACATCCAGTCGAAGAAGGGCGATTTCTCGTACGCGTCCTCGGGCCCGGGCACCCCGCAGCACCTGACCGGCGAACTGTTCAACAGCGTGCAGAAGCTGAACATGACGCACGTGCCGTACAAGGGCTCGGCGCCGGCGATTTCCGACCTGCTGGGCGGCCACATCCCGATGATGTTCGACAGCACCATCGCCATCATGCCGCACATTAAGAGCGGCAAGGTGCGCCCGATCGCCATCTCCAGCGCCAAGCGCTCGCCGCTGCTGCCGGACGTGCCGACCTTCGCCGAACTGGGCATTCCGGCCGTCGAATCCTACGCCTGGTACGGCCTGTTCGCCCCGGCCAAGACCCCGGCGCCGGTAATCGCCAAGATCAACGCCGAAACCGTCAAGTTCATGAAGTCGCCGGAATTCGAGAAGATCCGCGCCGAGACCGGTTCGGACTACGTCGCCGACACCCCGGCCAACTTCACCAAGTTCGTCCAGGCCGAATCGGCCAAGTGGTCGAAGGTGGCGAAGCAGAGCGGCGCGACGGTCGATTAAGACGCGCATCGCAGGATGAAAAAGGACTGGCTTGCCAGTCCTTTTTTTATGCGCTCCCGGAGCGTTTTAAGGAAGATGCAGGGACGTAGGGTGGGCTCTCGAGCCCACGCGGTCGTATCCCAGCATTCCACGACATGGCCGGCGATAGCCCTGGCTGGTCAAAGCACGGGCTCCTGGCGGCCGAGCCAACACAGATCACACGGCGATACCGCGTGGGGTCATTGAAGCCGGGGGCTTCAATGACGGTGCCCACCCTACAAAAAAAACGGCAGCCGAAGCTGCCGTTTCTTTCAACTTTCTTCCAGACTGCGGTCACACCACCGTCTCGGTCTTGCCAGCCGCGGTAGTCCCGCCCTTGCCCTCGGCCACACGCCGCTCCCAGTAGTCGGCGCCCTTGATGCCCAGCGCCACCGGGTCGAACTGCGGGTCCTTGCCGGCCGCCTTTTGCGCTTCATAGTCGCGCAGGCACTTGAAGGCGATCTTGTGCAGCAGGACGATCGCGACCAGGTTCAGCCAGGCCATCAGGCCCACGCCGATGTCGCCCAGCGCCCAGGCCAGTTCGGCCGTCTTGACCGTGCCGTACACGGTAGCGGCGATGATGGCCAGCTTCAGCAGGAAGGTCAGCCATGGGCGGCGCGCCGCGCGGTCGATGTAGGAGATGTTGGTCTCGGCGATGTAGTAGTAGGCGACGATGGTGGTGAAGGCGAAGAACAGCAGGGCGACTGCGACGAAGATCGCGCCGAAGCCCGGCATCACGTTTTCCAGCGCCGTCTGCACGTAGCCCGGGCCGCCGGCCACGCCCTGCACGCCGGTGAACAGCGCCTTGCCGTCCGGCCCTTCGACGTTGTACTGGCCGGTGATGAGCAGCATGAAGGCCGTTGCCGAGCACACGAACAGGGTGTCGATGTAGACCGAGAAGCCCTGCACCAGTCCCTGCTTGGCCGGGTGGCTCACTTCGGCCGCCGACGAGGCGTGCGGGCCGGTGCCCTGCCCCGCTTCGTTCGAATACACGCCGCGCTTGACGCCCCACTGGATCGCGAGGCCGAGGATGGCGCCGAAACCGGCGTCCATGCCGAAGGCGGAGCGGAAGATCAGCGAGATCACGCCCGGCAGCTGCTCGAGGTTCAGCAGGATGATGACGAATGCGACCAGGATGTAGCCGAGCGCCATGAAGGGCACCACGAATTCGGCGAAGGTGGCGATGCGCTTGACGCCGCCGAAGATGATGAAGCCGAGTGCGATCGCCAGGCCGGCGGCGGTGACGTTGCGGTCGATGCCCATCGCCGTTTCCAGGCCTTCGGCGATCGAATTGGCCTGCACGCCCGGCAGCAGCAGGCCGGTGGCGAGGATGGTGGCCAGCGCGAAGGTGACGGCATACCACTTCATGCCCAGGCCCTTCTCGATGTAGAAGGCCGGGCCGCCGCGGTACTGCTTGTTGATCTGTTCCTTGTAGACCTGGCCGAGCGTCGATTCGACGAAGGCCGAGCTGGCGCCGAGGAAGGCCACCGCCCACATCCAGAACACGGCGCCCGGACCGCCGAAGGTGATCGCCGTGGCGACGCCGGCGATGTTGCCGGTGCCGACGCGGCCGGCCAGGGTCATGGACAGCGCCTGGAACGAGGACACGCCCTGCTCCGAGCTCTTACCTTCGAACATCAGGCGGATCATTTCCTTCGCGTGGCGCACCTGCAGGAAGCGCGAGCGCAGCGAAAAATACAGGCCCACGCCCAGGCACAGGGCGATCAGGGCCGGACTCCAGATAATGCCGTTAATAGTGGTGACTAACTCGTTCATCTACATCTTCCCCATGCAATGCGGCGGCGACAGGATGTCTGCCTTTCTGGTTTTGAACTTTCGCCGATGAACATGACTCGGCGGGCAAAACAAGAAGATACCCGAAGCCGTAACTGATGACTAACATTTATTGCATGGGGGTGTGTATTTGCCAAGCCGCTAGCCGCGGCGTTGCAGTTCGCCGCTTGCAAACAACTCGATCTTGCGGGTAGGCCCCGACACGATCAGCAGGTCGTTCGGCTGGATGCGGGTATCCGGCAGGGCATGCTGGAAGTCTTCGTTGGCGCGCTTGACGCCGACGACCGTGACGCCGGACTGCGAGCGCACGTGCGACTCGGCCAGGGTCAGGTGGTGGGTGTGCGGCGGTGCGCAGATCTTGGCGATCGCGAAACCGTCCTCGAACTCGATGAAGTCCATCAGGCGCCCGGTGATCAGGTGGGCCACGCGCGCGCCCATGTCAGCTTCCGGATAGATCACGTGGTGGGCGCCGATGCGCTGGGCGATCTGGCCGTGCTCGGGCGTCATCGCCTTGACCCAGATGTCCTTGATGCCGAGCTCCGTCAGCACCATCAGCGTCATCAGGCTGGCGGCCAGGTCGGAGCCGATGCCGACGATCGCGTGCGAGAAGTCGGCCACGCCCAGTTGGAGCATGACGTTCTCGTTGGTCGAATCGGCCTGCACCGCGTGGGTCAGGCGGTCGGCCCAGACTTGCACCAGCTCTTCCTTGTGATCGATCCCCATGACGTCGTGCCCGAGCCGCACCAGCGACTGCGCGACGGCGCCGCCGAAGCGCCCGAGGCCGATGACGACGACGCTGTCGCTGCTGGAGAAGGCGAACTGCTCCGTGAAAATTCTACCCAACAATTGGATGCTCCTCTGGATAACGGTAAGGCATGCGGCGCTCGCCGAGTACGAGCGAGGCGGCAATCGTGATGGTGCCTACCCTGCCGAAAAACATCAACAGTGCCAGTACCATTTGTGCCGACGGCGGCAGCAGGTGCGTGATGCCGGTGGACAGGCCGGTGGTGCCGAAGGCCGAAATGGCCTCGAAGATGATCTGCCCGATCGGGAAATCGGTAACCCGCAGCAGGACGATGGTGCCGAGCGCGACCACCACGCTGCCGAGCACCAGCACCGTGATCGCCTGGCGCTGGGCAGCGGCGCCGACGCGGCGTCCGAATGCTTCGGTATCGGCATGGCCGCGCGCCTCGGCCAGTACCAGCAGGAGCAGCACCATGAAGGTGCCGACCTTGACCCCGCCCGCGGTGCCGGCGCTGCCGCCGCCGATGAACATCAGGAAGTAGTGCAAGGCCCAGCTTTCCTGGGTCAGCGCGCCGATGTCGAGCGTGTTGAAACCGGCGGTGCGCGCCGCCACCGACACGAACAGGCTGTTCAACAGCTTGCCGGCGAGGCTGAACGGTCCGATCGTGCGCGGGTTGCTCCATTCGAGGAGCAGCGTGACCACGAAGCCGCCGGCGAGCAGCAACAGGGTGCCGGTCAGCGTCAGCTTGGTGTGCAGCGACCAGTGGCGCGGATCGCGCCAGCGGTGGCGCAGGTCGTGCAGCACCGGAAAGCCGATGCCGCCGATGACGATCGCCAGCATGATCGGCCCCAGCACCAGGGCGTCGGCCGCATAGCGCACCAGGCCATCCGCATGGATCGAAAAACCGGCGTTATTGAAGGCCGAGACCCCGTGGAACAGTCCCGACCAGAACGCCTCGCCCCATGCGAGGTCGTAAGCGAAGCGCAGGCGCAGGATCAGCAGCGCGGAGATCACGAACTGCACCACCACCGTCACGAACAGCACCACCCTTGCCACGCTGGCGACGTCGCCCAGCGCCAGGGTGCGCGACTCGGTCTGGGTCATGATCCTGGTGCGCAGGCGCGGCGAGCGGTTCACCATCAGGCCGAGCAGCGTGGCGCCCGTCATCATGCCGAAGCCGCCGACCTGGAACAGCAGCATGATGATCCACTGGCCGAAGCCCGACCAGTAGGTGCCGGTATCGACCACGGCCAGCCCGACCACGCAGACCGCCGACACGGCGGTGAACGCGGCCACGTTCCAGGGCGCGCCGCCCTCGCCTGCGTGCGCGATCGGCAGCATCAGCAGCAGCGTGCCGATCAGGATGGCGCCGAGGAAGGCCAGCGTCACCGCACGCGCGGGGTGCAGGATCGCCTTCATGGGCGAGCGGCGCTGCGGCTTCATGTCGTCAGCTTCACGTCTTAGGCTTCCTGCTCCAGGTCCATCGTATCGGTATCCGGGTCGGATTCGAGCGGCGCGCCCATGGTCTTGAGCCAGGCGAAACCGATCACGCCGGCGACCAGGGAGGCCAGCAGGATCGCCATTTTCGATGCATTCACGATGTCGGGCTGGCCGGCGAAGGCGAGGTTGGTGATGAAGATCGACATGGTAAACCCGATCCCCCCCAGCATGCCGGCACCGAGCACGTGGCGCCATGCGAGGTCGAGCGGCAGGCGGCACAGGCCGACGCTCACCGCGATAAAGCTGAACAGGAGGATGCCGACCGGCTTGCCGGCCGCCAGCCCGAGCAGGATGCCGAGGCTGTTGCTCGACAGGAGCTCCGCGGCCCAGCCGGCGCCGATGACGATGCCGGTATTGGCCAGCGCGAAGATCGGCAGGATCAAAAAGGCGACCGGCTTGTGCAGGGCGTCTTCCAGGCGGTGCGAAGGCGATGCGACGTCGTCCTGGGTGGCCGAATAGGGAATCGCAAAGGCCAGCAGCACGCCGGCAATCGTCGCGTGCACGCCGGATTTGAGCATCAGGAACCACATCAGCGCGCCGCCCACGAGGTAAGGCAGCAGGGCCATCACGCGCAGCATCCGCTTCATCAGGAACAGCGCGGCGAACACGCCCAGCGCGGCGGCGAGGTAGGCCAGCGAAAACTGCGCCGTGTAGAAGACGGCGATGACGACGATCGCGGCCAGGTCGTCGATCACGGCCAGCGCGGTCAGGAAGATCTTCAGCGAGGCCGGCACCCGGCTGCCGAGCAGGGCCAGCACGCCCAGCGCAAAGGCGATGTCGGTCGCCATCGGGATGCCGACGCCGGCCTGGGTCGGCGTGCCGCCGTTGAGCAGGAAGTGGATCAGGGCCGGCACCATGACGCCGCCGGCCGCCGCCACGATCGGCAGGATGGCGTGGCGCAGGTCGGACAGTTCACCGTTGTAGAGCTCGCGCTTGAGTTCGAGGCCGATCAGGAGGAAGAACACGGCCATCAGGGCGTCGTTGACCCAGAGCTCCACGCTCAGCCCGGCCAGCGGCAGGTGCCAGAAATGCAGGTAGCCCTCGCCCAACGCCGAGTTGGCAATGAGGAGCGAGGCCAGGGTGCACAGGATCAGGACGATGCCGCCGGCCTTGCCCGACTCCGAGAACTTCTTGAACGTGGCGGAGAGTTTTTTTTCTATGCGCATGCTGCGTCTCCCAAATGTACGGCATGCAGGGAGGACAGGCAGGCCGGCGTGCAGCCGGTGCGAAGGGAATGTGGTGGCAGTGGTATCAAGATCGGGCGTCCATCGGCGTCAAAAAGCAGCGTGGCGGCCCGACCAGCGCTAATCCTGTCGTACCCGAACGGTACGATCACCCTTGCCGAATTATAACGTAGCCCGTCGGCACACCGCGCCGGATAGGCGGGCAAGTGTAACGGAGGGCGTAGGGTGTGCGGCTATACCCGAACAGTGGCGATCACGCTGCGGAGACGCCGCCCACGCGTTCAACCAGCCCATGCTTAATCGCGCAGTATTTCTCGCGTGCATTGAACGCGTGGGCGGCGTCACAGTCGCGGGCTGATCACTCCCTCGGGTATAGCCGCACACCCTACGTTCCTCTGCTAAACGTATGTGGTGATCAGGCCTTAGCCCGCTTTCGCCATTGGAAAACGCACCGTCGCCGCCAGGCCGCCGAGGCGCTCCGACTTGTCCAGATGAAGCTGCGCGCCGTGGCGCTCGGCGATCGCCTTGATGATCGCCAGCCCGAGCCCGCTGCCGGCGGCGTCGCTGCCTGGCACGCGATAAAAGCGGTCGAACACGCGCTCGCGTTCCTCGGGCGGGATGCCGGGCCCGCTGTCCTCGACGCTGACGACGGCCGCGTCCTTCTCCTGGCGTACCGCGATGTCGACCGTGCCGCCCGAGGGCGTGTACTTCACCCCGTTCTCGACCAGGTTGCGCAGCAGGATGTGCAGGGCGTCGGGCTGGCCCTCGATGGCGACCGGGTCGGCATGCTGCAGGCCGAGGTCGACTTCCTTGGCGCCGGCCAGGCCGACCAGGTCGCCGACAGTGCGGCGCGCCAGCTCGGCCAGGTCCACCGGCCGGGTCGCGGCGCCGTTGGCGGCCGAGGCTTCCTGGCGCGCCAGCACCAGCAGCTGCTCGACCAGGCGGGTCGCGCGGTCGATGCCGGCGGTCAGGCGGCCGACCGCCACCTTGCGCGCGTCAGGATCGGCGGCGCGGTCCAGGCTTTGCGCCTGCAGGCGCAGCGCGGCGAGCGGCGTGCGCAGCTCGTGGGCGGCGTCGGCGACGAAATTCTGCTGGGCGTCGAAGGCCGTGCGCACGCGCCCGAACAGCAGGTTCAGTTCATGCACCAGCGGGCGCACTTCGTCGGGCAGGCCGGATTCGGACACCGGCGAGAGGTCGTCGGCCTGGCGCGATGCGACCTGCGAGCGCACGCGCGCCACCGGTTCCAGCGAGCCGCTGACCACCCACCAGACGACGAGCATCAGGATCGGCATCATGACCGCGATCGGCCCGAGCGTGCGCAGCGCCAGGTTGCTGGCCATGTTGCGGCGCACGGCCAGGTCCTGCGCGACCTGCACGGTCTGGCCGCTGGTCTGGATCGAGAACACGCGGTAGGTGGTGCCGTTGGCCCTGACGTTGGAGAAGCCGAGCACGGCGCGCTGCGGCAGGCGCGCGCGCGAAACGGAATGGAAAACCTGGACGCCGTCCGGGGACCACATCTGCACCACCAGGTCGTCGTTGCTCGGGCCGGTATCGACGCGCTCGCGCGCCTCGGTGTTCGACAGCGGCGTGCCCGAGCGCAGCGACAGCGCCATCTGCTGCATGTGGTAGTCGAAGATCTGGTCGGCGTCGTCGAGCGCCGTGTTGTACGCGATCGAGGCTTGCGCCAGCGCCGCCAGCGTGATGGCTGCGAGCAGGAACCAGAGCAGGCGCCCGCGCAGCGAGTGGGTCATCTTCATGCCTTCGGCACCATGTAGCCGACGCCGCGCACGTTCTGGATCAGGTCACTGCCGAGCTTCTTGCGCAGGCCGTGGATGTACACCTCGACCGCATTGCTGCTCACTTCGTCGCGCCAGCTGTAGAGCTTTTCTTCGAGCTGGGCGCGCGACAGCACGGCGCCGGGACGGGCGACCAGGGCTTCGAGCACGGCCCATTCGCGCGCCGACAGCGAGACGGGCGCGCCATCGACCAGGGTTTCGCGGGTGGCGGGGTTGATGGAGATGTTCTTGTATTCGAAGACGGGTTCGGCGCGCCCGGCGGCACGCCGCAGCAGCGCGCGGATGCGGGCCAGCAGTTCGTCGAGGTCGTAGGGTTTCAGGACGTAGTCGTCGGCGCCGGCGTCGAGCCCGGCGATGCGCTGGGCCACCGAATCGCGCGCGGTGGCCACCAGCACCGGGGTGCGGTCCTTGCGGGTGCGCATGGCGCGCAGGACGTCGAGGCCGTCCCTCCTCGGCAGGCCGAGGTCGAGCAGCACCAGGTCGTAGTTCTGGTTCTGCACCAGGGCGGTGTCGGCCATCTCGCCGTCCTTCACCCAATCGACGGCGTAGTGCTCGGCCCGCAGGAGGTCGAGCACCACTTCGCCGATCATCGTATCGTCTTCCACCAGCAGCAGCCGCATGTTGTCCTCTCTAGGCGTTACCCGGCTGCGCTGGCTTCTTAGCCGATCCGCACCGGAATGAAGATTCTGTCACTCCCGCGCTGGATCAGCAAGGCTACCGACTTGGAGGACTTGTTGACCATGTCGCGCACCTGCTCGACGCTGGAGACCGGCTTGCCGTTCACCGACAGCAGCACGTCGCCCGGCTGGATGCCGGCGGCAATCGCCGCGCCGGCCGCATCCTCGACCACGAGGCCGGACGGCAGGCCGCTCTGGCGGCGTTCGACCGGTTCGAGCGGGCGCAGGGCCAGGCCCAGCTTGGCGCCGTTGTCGGACGCAGCCAGTTCCGCGCGCTCGGCGCGTTCCGGCTTGTCGCTGGCGTTGCCGAGGGTCGCGTTGAGGCGCACGATCTTCCCTTCGCGCCAGACGTCGAGCGCGACCTTGTCGCCCGGCTTCGCCACTGCCAGCATGCCCGGCAAATCGCCCGAGCCGATGATGGGCTGGCCGTTCACCTTGCGCACCACGTCGCCCGACTTCAGGCCGGCGCGTTCGGCGGCGCTGCCGCGTTCGACGTTGGCAACCAGGGCGCCTTCCGGCGAATCGAGGTTGAACGAATCGGCGAAGCCCTGGTTCACGTCCTGGATGGTCACGCCGAGTTTCGCGTGCTGCACCTTGCCGGTAGCGATGATCTGATCCTTGATGCGCGCCGCAACGTCGATCGGGATCGCGAACGACAGGCCCTGGTAGCCGCCGGTCATACTGTAGATCTGCGAGTTGATGCCGACCACTTCGCCGCGCGTATTGAACAGCGGGCCGCCCGAGTTGCCGGGGTTGACGGCGACGTCCGTCTGGATGAAGGGCACGTTGCTGTCGTTCTGCAGACTGCGGCCGGTAGCGCTGACGACGCCAGCGGTGACGGTCGACTCCAGGCCGAAGGGGGAGCCGATGGCCAGCACCCATTCGCCGGCCTGCAGCGAGCGCGCGTTCCCGAGCGGGACGGTCGGCAGGTTCCTGGCGTCGATCTTCAGCACGGCGACGTCGGTCGCGGTGTCGGAACCGAGCACCTTGGCGCGGAACTCGCGCCGGTCGGCCAGCTTGACCGTGACTTCGCTGGCGCCGCGCACCACGTGCGCGTTGGTAAGGATGACGCCGTCCGGGCTTACGATGAAGCCCGATCCGGCGCCGGAAATGGGAGCCTCCCGCTGCGGACCGCGGGGGTCCTGGAACTGGCGGAAGAACTCGTAAAGCGGATGGCGCGGGTCCACCTGGGGAACATTGGCCGCGCTGGTCTTGATGCTGCCGCTGACGCGGATGTTGACCACCGCCTTGCCGTTCTGCTTGGCGATGCGGGTGAAGTCCGGCAGGGTGACGGTGCTGGCGGGGGCGCCGGCGGCCGCTGGAGGAGCGGTGACCGGCGCAGGCGCAGGCGCCGCGGCAACGGCCTGCGCTGCCTGGGCAGTGGCGTTGTTATGGTTGACTGTAATCGCACCGACCGCGCCGCCGATAACGCCCGCGGCGCAGAGCGCCAGCGTGAGACGTTTTGCGGTGATGGCGGTGACTGCACCTTCGTTTTGCATGGACGTGCTCCTGGTTTAAAGGGTTGGTCGATACCGACGTTTCAATGCGGAGTATCGATGTAAGTAGTGTCGCCGATCTGTCTTAGATGGTGCTTAAAACTCATCCTTAAGGGCTGCTTAACGCCGTCGTTGCGTAGGGTGGACGGGTTCCCCGTCCACGCGTTCAACGGACCCGTGACCTGTCGCAGCGGATCACATGCCGGTTGGACGCGTGGACGGCGGAGCCGTCCACCCTACGGACAAATTTGTCCGGGCTGCGCGCCCCGCCCAGGCGTAAAAAAGGGCACCCTGACTGCGGGCACCCTCTTTCGTTACTGCCTGTGGATCGTTACGCAGCCTGGCGCTGTTCGATTTGCTGGACGTTGTCGACCGTGCCGTTCGCATCGCCAATGGCGATCTTGCGTGGCTTCAGCGCTTCAGGCACTTCGCGCACCAGGTCGATGGTCAGCATGCCGTTGTCGAAGGACGCGGTGGTGACCTTCACGTGGTTCGCCAGCTGGAAGCGCTGTTCGAAGTCGCGGGCGGCGATGCCGCGGTGCAGGTAGGTACGCTCGGTGGCGTCTTTCTGCTTGCGGCCGGTCACGTGCAGGGTGTCGCGCTCGGAGACGATTTCCACTTCATCGCGGGAAAAGCCTGCG
The DNA here is from genome assembly GCF_053668055.1 of Massilia sp. SYSU DXS3249. Classification (NCBI taxonomy): domain Bacteria; kingdom Pseudomonadati; phylum Pseudomonadota; class Betaproteobacteria; order Burkholderiales; family Oxalobacteraceae; genus Massilia; species Massilia sp. SYSU DXS3249. Next base: position 80,761 of record NZ_JBSIPX010000002.1, read on the forward strand.
AGGGCCATCACGATGCGGTATTTGTCTTCGGCGAGCAGCTCGACGTTGTACGGCGGATAGCTCGGCTGCGACTCGGCGCGTTGCTCGAGCAGGCTGGCCAGGCGGTCGAAACCGATGGCGGAACGATACAGGGGAGTCAGATCGAAAGTACGCATGATAAATATCCTTTTAAGGTTAAGCGATAAGTTGACGGACCTCATCGTGAGCATCCGTTGGGACCAATCTAATGCCACCCCAAGCCGTTTTCAAGGGATACGAAATACGGATTTTTAGCTAGTTTTGCAAATTTTATTTGCATCGATGTTTCCGAACTTTTCCATACTTTTACGCAACTACCTGCGTGCTACACTCGACCGGTTTGGTCGCCTCGATCGTTACTTACACTGCCTACAAGATGAGCCTTCACGCCCCGTTCTCCGTCGCCGCGAAATCGGCCTCCGCCCTCGTCCTCGCGCTTGCCCTGGCCTTCCCGGCGCAGGCCGCCGTGCCCGCCCCGGTCGACCAGCCCTACCCCGGCACCATCGTGCTGAAGGTCGATGCGACCAACCTCTCGCAGCAGATTTTCCGCATGCGCATGACGGTGCCGGTCAAGCCTGGCCCGATGACCTTCCTGTACCCGCAGTGGCTGCCGGCGAACCACGGCCCGAGCGGTCCGCTGACGCAACTGGCCGGCCTGAAATTCACGGCCAACGGCAAGCCGGTGGCATGGACGCGCGACCCGGTCGAGGTCTTCGCCTTCCACGTGACCGTGCCCGAAGGCGTGACGACCCTGGAAGCCGAATACCAGTTCCTGTCGCCGCTCGATGCGAGCCAGGGCCGCATTGTCATGACCGACGACATCCTCGGCCTGCAATGGCCGTCGGTGACGCTCTACCCGGCCGGCTACGTGGCGCGCCGCATCACGGTGCAGCCTTCGCTGACGCTGCCCGCCGGCTGGCAGTACGGCACCGCGCTGGAGACCGCCGAGCGCAAGGCCGACGAGGTCCAGTTCAAGCCGCACGACCTGGAAACCCTGATCGACTCGCCGCTCTTCGCGGGCCGGCATTTCAAGCAGTTCGACCTCGATCCGGGCGCCAAGGTGCGCGTCTCGCTGAACGTCGTGGCGGACAATCCGGAGAGCCTGGAAGCCAAGCCCGAGCAGATCGCCGCGCACCGCGCGATGGTCGACCAGGCCTTAAAACTCTTCGGTTCGCACCACTACCGGCACTACGACTTCCTGCTCGCGCTGTCGGACGAATTCGGCGGCATCGGCCGCGAGCACCACCAGTCGAGCGAGAACGGCGTCAAGCCGGGCTACTTCACCGACTGGGCGCGCTCGGAGGCGGGACGCGACCTGCTGCCGCACGAGTACACCCACTCGTGGAACGGCAAGTTCCGCCGCCCGGCCGGACAGAACGTCCCGAACTTCAACACCCCGCTGCAAAACAGCCTGCTGTGGGTCTATGAGGGCCAGACCCAGTACTGGGGCAGCATCCTCGGCGCCCGTTCCGGCCTGGTTTCGCAGGCGAGCGCGCGCGACGCGCTGGCCAGCACCGCGGCCCGCTACGACAACACCGGCGGGCGCGCCTGGCGCGCGGTGCAGGACACCGTGAACGACCCGATCATCCAGGCCCGCCGGGCGCTCGCCTGGGGCAACTGGCAGCGCAGCGAGGACTACTACTCGGAAGGCGCCCTGATCTGGCTCGACGTCGACACCAAGATCCGCGAACTGTCCGGCGACAAGCGCTCGCTCGACAACTTCGCGCGAGCCTTCTATGGCATCGACAACGGCAGCATGCTGCCCGCCTTCTACACCTTCGAGGACGTGGTCGCCGCGCTCGACAAGGTGCAGAAATTCGACTGGGCGCCCTTCCTGCGCACGCGCCTGGAAGGCAACGGCCCCGGCGCCCCACTCGACGGCATCAAACGCGCCGGCTGGAAGCTGGTCTACACCGACACCCCGACCGACTACGTCAAGGCGGCCGAGGAGCGCAGCAAGTCGGTCGACCTGAGCTATTCGCTGGGCTTCTCGGCGGGCGCCGACGGTGCGGTGCGCGGCCTGATCTGGGACGGTGTCGCTTTCCGCGCCGGCCTGGCCGGCAACACGACCATCGTCGCGGTGAACAACAAGGTGTACAAGCCGGAGGTGCTGAAGGCAGCCGTCAAGGCGACGAAGAACGGCAAGGCGCCGATCGAGCTGCTGGTCAAGAAGGGCAACAACCTGCGCACGATCTCGCTCGACTACCAGGGCGGCCTGCGCTATCCGCGCCTGGAGCGGATTCCGGGGACGCCGGATCGGCTGGAGGCGATTTACAAGGCGCTGAAATAGAAGCTCCGATAAACCTACTACGCGTCGGAGTATTGGCCTGCGATGCTCGCTGTACCACCGTACAGCTGCGCTTCTCGGCCAACACTCCTTCCGCTCGCTACGGTTTCTCGAAGCTTCTTATTTCGGGTATGCTGAAGCCATGACTACCGATACCGACATTGAACTGTCCGGCCCGTTCAAGGCCAGCGACAGCACCGGCCGTTCCCACGACGTCAAGGCGATCCGCATTTTCGACGAGGGCTACGGGATCATCGACGTGTACGTGGACTTCGCCGCGCCCATCGACGCCGGCCTCTACAAGGACAGCGTGCTGGTGAAGCAGATCATCGACCGCCTGCGCGCGCTCGGGTACAAGGGGCCGGATTTCGGCCACAGCGACCCGGGCCTGCAGGAGCGCAAGCTGATCGTGCTCGAGGCGCCGGAAGAGTTCGCGGCCTTTGCCAAGAGCCGTGGGTGGAAGAACCTGGCTGAAGAGTTCGACGAGTAATTTGTAGGGTGGTCGGCTCCACCCTGACGTGGGCGTTCTCGATGCTCATGCGCCGCCCACGCGTTCAACTCACGCATGCACCGACGCGAGATCTCATGGGCCGGTTGAACGCGTGGACGGCATCATAGCCGCGGGATCCTTCACGCAAGGGTGTAGCCGTCCACCCTACGTGTCTACGCGTCGATATACCGCGCACTCCACGCCGCGATCATCGCGGCCACCTGCGCCGCATCTTCCCTGCTTGTGACCAGATGATCGACCCCGTCGAGCGACACGAAGCTCTTCGGAAACCGCGCCATCTCGAATATCCGCAGCGCATTCTCCATCTCGACGGTATCGTCGCCCGGCGCATGCATCACCATCAGCGCGCGGTCCAGCTGCGCAATCCGTTCGGCCAATTGATGCTGCGTCGCATCCTCGACAAACTGCTGTCGAATATTGAAGTTGCGCCCCGCCAGCTTCACCCGCGCCTCGCCAAGCTGGGCGATGGTGTCGAGGTGCTCGTGCAGCAGGGCATTGACCACGTAATGCGGGTCGCTCGGCGAGGCGATCGTCACCACCGCCTTCGATTCGGGAATCCGGTGCGCCGCCGCCAGCACGGCCGTGCCGCCCATGCTGTGCCCGACCAGCAGGCGCGGCGCCGCGAACTTCTCGCGGAGAAACGCCGCGGCCGCCACCAGGTCTTCCACGTTCGACGAGAAATTGGTATCGCCAAACTCCCCCGCGCTCGCGCCCAGGCCCGCGAAATCGAAGCGCAGCATGCCGACGCCATGCGCCGCCAGCCCCTGCGAAATGCGGTTCGCCGCCAGCACGTCCTTGCTGCAGGTGAAGCAGTGGGCGAAGACGCCGTAGGCGCGCGGCAGGCCGTCTGGCAGGTCGAGCTTGCCCGAGAGTTTCCCGTGCGGCCCCTGGAACTCGACGCGTTCGGTCAGCATGACTATCCCCTGTTTTCAAGAAGGCGCTACTCTGCACCGGATCGGGCATGCGTGCAAGGAAACGCCGCGCGCCGCCAGGTGCTACCTATGTCTCTCGACAGTGTTACCTATGTCTCTAGACAGGTGCTACTCATGTCTCTCGACAGAGTTACCCATGTCCCTAGCCAGGTGTTACCTATGTCCCTAGCCAAGGTGTTACCCATGTCCCTAGCCAAGGCGTTACCTATGTCCCTAGCCAAGGTATCGCCACTGTCCCCAAACAGGGGCAGTCACGTGCTTGCCAGCGGTGCTTGAACGCGTGGGCAGAATCTGCCCACCCTACGTTCGACGCGGCGTCACCCAAACAAGCCATGCAAGAACCAGCGCGGATTCGCATCCTCCCCCGCCCCCACGATGCGCTCGCGATACACCCAGTACAGCGTGTGATCCTGTCCCTCGGCAATGAAATAATCGCGCGTCTGCGTCTCGCTCCACCAGCCCGCTTCGATGCGCTCCGGCGCCGACGCCATTTTTAGGGGCGAGCCGTAGAAGGGACGGTGGTTGCGCATCAGCAGGGCGATCGGCTTGGCCAGGATCCAGGTCGGGCGCGGCAGGCTTTGCACGTCGGGCGGCATCTGCGCCGAGCGCACGGCTTCGCGTACGGTTTGCTGCACCGGCACCCAGGTATTGGCGACCTCGGGCCGGTAGTCGGCCTGCGGCAGGGCTTGCAGCACATTGTCCGGGCCGAGGCGGGCCACCAGCAGCTCGAGCATGCGCACCCGGTCTTCCTCGGTGCCGCCGGGCTCGGGAAACAGCGATTCGCTCGGCGGCGCCATCGGCTGCAATTGCGCCGCATCCAGGGCGAGGCCGATCACCGGGGCTTCGAGCACGAGTTTTGCGAGGCGCTCGCGCAGCAGGCGCACCAGGTGTTCGTCGCGCCAGGTCGGTTCGCCCAGCGCGATCTCGACCGGGGTAGGAGGCCGCGCTACCCTGCCCCGCTCGTGTTCGAGCAGGAGCGTGATACGCTCGACCGCGAGCTGGCGGGCGCACAGCCAGCCGGTCAGCTGCTGCACGAGGCGTTCGGCACCCATCAGGCATTCCTCGGCGTTTTCCAGACGGTCGAAGAGTTCGATCTTCGCGTGGAAGGTCGTGGGCGCCTCGATCCATTCGAAGAGTTCGGGCGCCATGCCGTAGGCGGCGTCGAGCAGGTCGAGCAGCGGGCGGCCGCAGCGGCGTTGCAGGCCCGGCCGCGGCAGGCGCCGCAGCGCGCCCAGGTCGGCGCAGCCGATGCCCTCGAACCAGGCGGCAAAGGCGCGCGCCGGCGGCGGCAATGTAGCCGGCAGACGGTCGAGGCGGCGCGTGAGCGAAGCGATGGTGAGCACGCGCCCGGCGCGGCGCCGCGCCAGCAGCCAGGTGCCGCGCGCGGTCGGCGCGCAGCTGAGGAAGCCGGAGAAGCCGAGCGCGCGCAGGCTGGCGCGCACGCGCCGGCACAGCGCGCGGATGCCGCCGAACAGGCGCAGGCTGGCGCCGATGTCGATCAGCAGCGTGGACTCTTCGGCTTGCGCGACCTGCGGCGTGTACTGCAGCAGCGCCATCGCCACTGCATGCAGGGCCTCGGCTTCGCGCTCCGGCGAACGCTCGACGATGCGCGCCTCGGGCATCAGCATCAACACCCCGCCGCGGCGCATACCGGGCTGGATGCCGGCCGCGCGCGCGGCCGGGGACGCGGCCAGCACGCGCTCGTGCTCGAGTACGACGCAGCCCGCGTCAGTTGACCAGTTCGGGCTGAAGACCTCGAGCGGTAACTGGGGCAGGTACAGGCCGATCCACAGGCGCATGGCGTTGAAGTAAAGGAGGAGTGAGAGGCAGGAACAGCGGCGCATCGCGCTGCGGTCCCCGGCGTTTGACGAAGCCGATGTCGAGCCCGCCCGGCGCCGGACGCAGCGACAGGCGCAGCGGCGCCGGCGAGGCATCCTGGGCGCTGGCGAGCGGGCGCATCATGAAGAACAGGGTTTCGCCGCATTGCGCCGCCAGGTGCAGGCGGCGCAGGCTCTCGCCGCGTGCATGGTTGGCCCAGAACAGCAGCTGTAGATAATGAATAAAAACTTCACTGGCTGAATAAAATCTTCATCAATCGAATAAAGTTTCCATTTCCTCCCCACCTGAGTATTCATACGCGGGCGTCATTGAGACTACAGGAATGGCAAAGCAGTTGAACATGGGAAGCAGTATTTCCACGGGGCTTGCAAGCGTCTAGCAAACTTGTGGCGATTCACTCCTGCGTGAGGCCGACACAGCGATGTATCGCGCCAAGGCCACCGGGCGCAACCGCGTCGCGTTTTTCGAAATATCCATGCAGGATGAAGTCGAGGAACGCCTGTCCATTGAACGGGACCTCGCGCTAGCCATCGCCGCGGGTCAGCTGGAAATGTTCATGCAGCCCCAAGTCAATGCCGACGGCAAGACCGTTGGCGTGAACTGCGTGACCTTCAAGCAGATCACGGTGTTCAGCCGGTTTTCGTCCTCCTTGCAATTCGCACCCGACTTCAAGGAACTCAGGATGACGCATAAAGACGTGGGCGAGGTCGCACAGATCGATACCGCAACTCTGCAAGTTAAGGGCGTGTTCGATACCTGCATGATCACCCATCATCGGCTTCGCCAAGGCAGTGTCGGGCACGCTCGCCTATATCACAATCGTTGGCGAGAATGCGGTCAAGGTCTATACGCTTGACGCCGTATCAAAAAAGTTGCCATTGTCCCGGTTGCCGCACTACCGCACGGCATCTGAGCTTCGGGTGGCAGCATTCGCATGTACATCAGCCCGGAAAACAGCGACGCGGTGAATATGATTGATACCGCATGTAATGAGGAGTAGGATTGGAAAGGTCGGGCGTTCGCCGAAGCAATAGTTTAAAAAATCCAAAGGAGACAACGATGTCGCACATACTGGAAAATGCCGACCGGCCGAACCCCATCACCGACCCAAACCGTCGCCGTCTGCTGGCAGGTGGCACTGCTGCCATGGCAGCAGCAGGGTTAGCCGGATTTACCAGATCTGCAATGGCACAGGCGGTGGCAGATACTGCTATTGCAGCAAAACCGTTACCAGCGTATGTCAACTGGAAAAACCCGGAATCGATGATCGTGCATACCGCCAGCACGCTGGAGACGAAGCGCAGCGCGTTCGGTACAAGTATCATAACTCCGGCCAGCCAGCTCTACATCCGCAATAACCTGCCGGCGCCCGATGCATCGGTTGTCGCCGACCGCGACGGCTGGCAAGTAGCGATCGAGGGCGTAAAGAATCCCCGCACATTGAGTGTGAAGGATTTGAAATCGATGGGCCTGGAGACAATGGCGATGGTACTGCAATGCTCAGGCAATGGCCGTGGCCTGTTCCCGAACAAGCCGAGCGGCACTCCCTGGCAGGTTGGCGCTGCGGGCTGCGTGGTTTGGAGCGGTGTGCCGGTGCGCGTCCTGACGGAAGCGCTCGGCGGAATTATCGACGGCATGCAGTATATGACTGGTACTGGTGGAGAGAAATTGCCGGAGGGTTTGGACCCGAAAAGCGTGATTGTTGAGCGGTCGGTACCCGCGAAGGCCATGGCTGACGCCATGCTGGCCTGGGAAATGAATGGCGAGCCGATTCCCCTCGCGCATGGTGGGCCGCTGCGTTTAATCGTGCCCGGCTACACCGGTGTCAACAACATCAAGTACATCAAGAGGCTGGCGTTTACGGCAGCCCAAACTGATGCTGCCATCCAGAAGACCGGCTACCGCATCTCACCACCGGGACAGAAGGGCGACCCGAGCCATCCTTCGGTATGGGAGATGTCACCGAAATCATGGATCAACTCGCCGGCGCCCGAAACTGGTGCGGTATCGGCCGGAAGGGCACAGATCAAGGGCGTGGCGTTTGGTGGACTGAATGCGGTGAAGTCAGTCGAGGTATCAGTCGACGGTGGCAAGACGTGGAAGACGGCGCGCCTGGTAGGGCCGGATCTGGGCCGCTATGCATGGCGCCAGTTCGTTTTGCCGGTGAAGCTTGAGCCCGGTACCTACACCATCGCCTGCGTCGTGACTGATTCACGGGGCAATCGCCAGCCAGAGGGCCGTGTGGAAAACACCGGTGGCTACAACAATAACAGCTGGCGCGATCACGCGCTGACCATTACCGTCGTTTAAGGGATATCCATGTATTCGTCGATTACACGCATGGCCACGTCCGCCGCAATTGCAGCAGCACTTGTCGGCTCGCCAGCTTTCGCGCAGGACAAATTAGAGGCTGGCAGAACGCTGTTCAACAAGACGGCCGTGCCAGCGTGCGCGGTGTGCCATGCACTAAAGAATGCTGGCGCGGAGGGTGCCATCGGGCCTAGTTTGGATGAACTGAAGCCTGACGCAACAAGGGTGGAAAAGGCGGTTCGCAACGGTATCGGCCAAATGCCTGCGTTTAAGAATTTGACCGACGAGCAGATCAAGTTGCTCGGACAGTACGTGGCTACCGTTACCGCGGCAGGGAAGTAACGCGGGTTCCGTGACCATTGGGCGGACTCGAAATTGCGTAGTTTTACGCATACTTATTCTTTGATTCTTCACCTGATTTCTGACATAAAACATTTTTGTGATTAAGCTTTGCCATAGGCGTCCAACGGGTTTTGAGTCTTACGACTGACCTGCGACGGCCAATAGGGCTTCAAGAGGAGTCAGCGGGCTCACAAAACGTAGATGACGATCGTTACCGCCAATTGCTTTTGGCGTCGACTGACGGTGCCGAAGTAGGGCCCCTCCTAATCTAGACCGTCCAGCTTGAGTAGGCTCCGCGACATCCATTTCGCCTGACGCAGAAGCAGATGAACGGACCCCTAATCGCCGGGCAGGAATGAATTGCAGTGTCGCTGTGCTTTGGACATCGGCCTCGCTAACCGCTAGCACGGCCCTACCTGCACATCTCCTTGTTCCAACCAGATGAGCAAAGAGTCAGGCGCCCTAAACGCTGCGTTTTACTCTTCCCAGTTAATCGTTCAATACTTCGTTTTTGCTGGCACACTCATCTCGCTAGTGTACCTGCGCTAACTCACTACGACTATCGTCGACGCTCCCTAGCTAAAATTCCCTTTAGCAAGCGGTCACCATTGCTTTGCTTTCCTGCGCCGTATGTGGCGCAGGAAAGCACGGCATGCTGGCAGGAGAGAAGCGGAACATGCTGATTCCCGTTCTTTAATTTCACTATCCTTGCCGCGGCTTGCCGGCTTATTGCATGCTCATCAGCACCGCTTTGCCCGGATCTGCGGGCACATCGCCTTCCATGACTAGAATGCGGCTGGCCGTGCCCTGCTTGGCGGAAAGGCTTCCGACGACTTCGCGCATTGGGCCGATGGCCGTGCCATTGGCCATGCCTTTCGGATTTGTCCTAAAACTGGCTACCGGCGTCGCCTGGCCGCTGGCGTACACCTTGTACACAGTTTCCGGCTTGAGCTTGTGCAGCGTTACCTCTAGCGCATCGGTAACACCCAAGTTGCGTGCCACGACCGATCCCGTTGCATCGCCGCTGCCCGCTTTAAGCGCGATGTTGAGTGGCTCGCTATTCGCGCGCGGACTGAGGTTGGCCTTGCCCCCCCCGTCGGGTGCTGCCTTCGAAACATAGACCAGTGCCTGTGGCGCTTGTCCAACCGGCACGCGCGCGATGACCTTGTTGCTGGCGCTGTCGATGACGTCAACCGCGTCGCCATTCTCGAGGCCGACGTAGAGACGGCTACTATCATCCGAGCTCCAGATTCCGTGAGGCAGCGCGCCAGTGGGGATGCTCGCCACCAGTGTCGGCGCGTTGCCGGTAGTGAAGACCTTAACGACGTTTTCGCCGCCCACCGTTACGTAGGCATGCGTGCCGCTGGCGGTCTTGACGAAGGCCAGGTGATTGGTGATGAAGCCGGTGTCGATCACGCCTTTGACAGCAAGCGTAGCGGTGTCAATGCGGGTGACCTTGCCGACGTCCTTATGGGTCATCCAGACTTCTTTGTTGTCCGGAGTGAACTGCAGGAAGGGTGAGAACGGGCTCGTCACCGGAATGCGCTTGACGACCTTGTGCGACTTGACGTCGATGACGTCGACGGTCGGGTTGAAGCTCGACACTACGAACGCGAGCTTACCGTTCGGATGGAACAGCACCATCCCGGGTCCGCCAGTTGTTTGGATACGGCGCTTTTCCTTGAACGTGGCTGGGTCGATCACCGAGATGTAGTCTTCGCCGCGCACCACGACCCAGACCTCACGCCCGTCGGCCGTGAAGAAACCCTCGTGCGGCGAGCGGCCGATGTAGGTCACGCCCTTGACCTTGTTGGTCGCGGTGTCGATGAAGGTGACTGAATTGGAGCCATTGGACACGACGAGCAGTGTCTTGTGGTCAGGCGAGAAGCCCAGCCCGTGCACGTTGATCTCGCCCTTATACAGTGGCGAGAGCACGTCGGGGCGCTGGTTGCCCAAGCGGATCTGGCCCAGCAGGGTATTCGTGGACGGGTCTATGACCGAGACAGTATTGCTGTTCTGGTCCGCGGTGTAGACACGATCCTGGGGGCCGGGAAGCGCGTATGCGGGCGTTGCCAGCGCGACGAGAGAAGCGAGGGCAATAGCAATTGAGGCGCTTGTGCTCGCTCGGCGGATTTCATTGGTGTACATGTGAGTCCTTTTCGGTGGAGGTCTTTTGCGGCTTGCTACGGGAGGCCTGGTAGCGTTGTAGCCAGGCCTGCATGATCTTGATTTCGTTTTGCTGTTCGACAATAATTCCTTGGGCCAGGTTACGAAGTCCTGGATCTTTGCTATGCACCAGGATGGCTTTGGCCATGTCGATGGCGCCTTGGTGATGCGGAATCATCATCGTGACGAAGTCGTGCTCTGGAACCCCATTGGTATTCGCGCGCCGCATGCCCTGGTCCATAATCGCCATGGCGTCGCCCGCCAGCGCCGCGTAGGGCCTGTCGCTACTGGCGACGAAGTAAGGTGGTGCGCTCCCACCATGATTGTGAAGTGGCGCTGGCTGGCCCTGAGCCGCCGCCGCAGTGCTCCAGAGTACTGCGGTAAACAGTTGCGAGAATTTCATACGGGTGTCTCCAGTTGTTCGTAGACGGCGCTTGCCACCCGCGCTAGTTCTCCCTTGTCGATGCCGGCAGAGAGCGCATAGCCAAATTTGCCGTCGATCCAGTAGAAGACGTTGACGGGACCTTCTGCAGCAAAACGGAAGCCCGTATCGCGGTTGTGCGCCTGTTCGTTAGAAACATACAGCGTGAGGCGCTGGCCAGTGCGGTCATGGTACATAAACTGGGCCACCGGGCCGCTGGTACCAGGCAACAGGCGTCCGCCGATGAGCTCGTAGCCCAGCTTGCCGAGACGCGGTGGATGAATCTTGCTGCCAAGCCGTTTCGATAGCCATGCGACCAACTGATCTTCCTGTTCTGCGCCGATTTCAACCGGGCGACGCACGTCGGGGCTGTACACCACATGAGCAACAGCGGCCTGATGCGCCAATCCCCTGGCTGGCTGGCTGAAGGCGGGACGGGTGTAATCGGACGCGAGCCGCGGGTCGTGGTCGGTTGCGCCGCGCAGTCCCCAGCCCGCGCCGCCGCCGAGGACGGCTATAGCCAGCCCCGCGGCCAGGTTTTGCCACCGCCACTGCCACCCAAGGCGCACTGGCGCACTAACGCGCGACGGCACGATTTCCTCGAGCACTGGATCGAACATGGCGTGCAGGGCTGCGTTCTGGGCCGCGTAGACTTGCAGCCGATCTGCTTCATCCGGGTGCGCTGCAAGATAGGCTTCGACTTCGGCCATGCGGGCAGAAGGGAGGCGGCCATCGACATAGGAGTGCAGGTCGGCTTCAGTAATGGGGAAGATACTCATTTGACGACTTTCAGGGCAACGACGGGGGCACGGCCTTCCATCAATACACGCAGTTTCTCGCGGGCGCGCGACAGCCGCGACATAACGGTCCCGACCGGGAGGCCCAGGGTCAGCGCCACGTCCTCATAGCGCATTTCTTCGAGTCCAACCAGCAGCAGAATCTCCCTATGCTCCTCCGGCAGCAGGCGCAACGCGGCGTCCAGGTCGCGCAGCTCGAGGCCGGCAGAGGCGCGTTCCGGCCCAGCGGTCTGGGGTGTCTCGTCGTCCAACGGTTCGGTTGGCACTTTGCGCCGCCGCCCCTGGTCGATACGCACGTTATGCATGATCGAGAACAGCCAGGCCCGCATGTCGCTGCCCGGCTGCCACGCAGCGAGCTGGGCCCAGCCACGTTCCACCGTGTCCTGCACCAGGTCGTCGGCGTCGGCGCGATCCCCGGCCAAGGCGCGGGCATAGCGCCGCAGCCTCGGGATACAGGCTAGGAGCTGCTCGCCGGCGTCAGGTGGCAAGGTTCGCATCGTTTCGTGGATCAGTTGGCCGCCGGCTTGGGATCGACCTGCCAGGTTTCGTTCACAAGCTTGCCGTCGCGGTAGGTCAGCACGTAGCGTACCTTGACCTGGATTTTCCCGTCGAAGCGTACGGTGGCAACCACTGTGGCGCCCTTCGGGTTGGCCGTTTCGTCGATGCCCATGACGGTCACGCGGGCCGGCCCGGCGGCAGCGCCGAACTTGTCCCAGACCGCGCCGATGGCTGCCGGGCCGGTGTAGATGCCGTCTAGAGGGCCACCGACCCAGGTCAAGCGGGCGTCGTCGGCATAGTCGCGCACAATGGCGGCACGCTCGCCCGCACCGACTGCTGCAATATGGGCTTGGGCGGCGTCGAGGGCCGGTCCGGCGAAGGCCGGATGTGCGACACCAGCAGTGATGGCAAGCAGAAGGGCAAGAGGTGAAGTTTTCATGATGGCTCTCTAGTGTGGTGTGAGGGAACGAACTGTTCCTACATGGGTGAACGGATCTGCAGCTCCTTTATTCCATTCCGGAGCAATTATTTTTTTCGGCTGCCCATCAGAGCAGCAGCCTGCCGTGGTTTCACTTGTACGAATTATGTTTTCGAACGTCGCGGTGGGACGGCTGGGTAGCGCTACGCAGCATAGAAACGTGCGCGCTGCAAGGTTAAGCTGCCTTGTAGGTAGGGTGCACAGGCGCACCGAAGACACCACTACCAGCACCAACTCCAAAGCAGTATCGCTGCTTAGGGCATGACAGACCCAGTTATCGCGTCCCAGACCATTGCAGCATTCCTCCATGCTCTGGAAGAAATGACGACACACAACTCGCCGCATGCTCTGGTCAAGGGAGCTACGAAGGACGCAGGCGAACAGAACCCCAAGTATCGGCAGCGTCGGCTTCTTACATTTCACACTGCAATTCGATAGCGCTAATTTGACTATGACTATCCAAATAGCCCGTGGAGGAACCAGCGTGGTTCTGGATCCTCGCCTGCTCCGGTGACTCGCTCCCGATAAACCCAGTACAAAGCGTGTTCTTGGCCTTCTGCAATCCAGTAATCTCTAGCAGCCGTATCTCCCCACCATCCTGCTTCTACGCGCTCTGGGCCTGACACCATTCTCAGTGGAGACCCGTAGAACGGCCTATGGTTTCGGACAAGCAGCGGAATTGGACTAACCAGCAGCCAGGTCGGTTGCAGCATGCTACTCAGATTTGGCGGAAGCTGGCCGGCAACTACCGCTTCCCGAACCTTCTCATGAATAGGAACCCACGCGTTAGCGACCTCGGGCCGATAATCAGCCACTGGCCGCACCTGACGAACCTTGTCCTTCCCAAGGCGTGCTACCAGCAGCTCGATCATGCGCACCTGGTCTTCCTCCGTGCCACCTGGCTCCGGGAAAAGCGACTCGGTCGGAGGCTCCATTGGCTGCAGCTGGATTGTCTGGAGCACCAATCCGATTACTGGAGCGTCCAGTACCAGTTTCCCGAGTCGCTCCTTCAGCAACCGCACAATGTGATCACTATGCCAAACCGGTTCAGCCAGCAGGATCTCAACTTCGGTCGGCGCCCGCGCAACACGACCGCGTTCGTGTTCGTGTTCAAGCTTGAGCGTAACGCCCTTTACTGCAAGCTGCATTGCACATAACCAACCGATTAGCTGCAAAACCAGGCGCTGCGCGCCGGCTAGCAATAGATCAGCATTTTCGATGCGATCAAAAAATTCCATTCGTGCGTCGAATTTTGTAGGCGCCTCGACCCATTCGAAGACCTCTGGAAGGCTGCCGAATGCGGAATCAAGGAAATCGAGTAATGCGCGGCCACATCTCCGTTGAAGACCAGGTCGCGGCAGCCGTTGCAAGTCACCGATCGTATCGCAGCCAATTCCTTCAAACCAGCTACTGTAGGGCCTTGCCGCTGGCACAACCATTACAGGAAGACGATACAACGCACGCCCTGATGACTGTTGCTTCAGAACACTGCCGCCGCCGGTTCGCGCGAGCATCCACGCTGCCCGAGCAGTAGGAGCACAGCTCAATTTTCCCGTGAACCCCAGACTACGAAGATCGGCACGAACGCGTCTACATACTGATCGGATACCACCGAACAGCCGCAAGCTGGCACCGATATCGAGTAGCAGCGTTGACTCTTCCGCGAGCGTCACTTGGGGCGTGTATTGCAGCATTGCCATCGCAACGGCCCGTAGTGCAGCGTCTTCACGTGCTGCCGTACGTTCGTGGATACGTGCATCGGGAGCCAGCATTAACACGCCACCGCGGCGCATCGCAGGTTTGATGCCGACCATTCGCGCGCTGCACGACATCGTTAGAACCTTCTCTCGCTCAAGGACAACTGTAATGCTGTCACTCGACCAGTTCGGTTCGAAGACCTCGAGCGGGAGCTGGGGTAGATGTAATCCGATCCACAGGCGCATGGCGATGAACAAAGGAGGGAGACAAGGGTAGGAACAGTGCAGTTTCGCGCTGTGGCCCACGACGTTTTAAGAAATCAATCTCGACACCGCCTCGCGCCGGCCGAACCCCTAGCCGAAGCAGTGCGGGTGAGGGATCTTGCGCTGCGGCGATCGGGCGGAACAAAAAGAATAGGCTCTCTCCGTCTGAAGCCGCTAAACACAAACGTCGTAGGCTCTCGTTTCGAACATGGCCAGGCCAAAACAAAAGCGCATGACACCCGCCGCTTCGGAGGACTTGTTCTGCAGCCCAGAGGGCGTCAGCTGTACGATCAGGTTGAACCCACGTGACTTGAGACGGGTTCAAGCCCATCGCAGCCAGGGCAATCGAATTTGGGACATGTGGCGGTTGAATGAGCATTACCCGGCGTTTCCCGGCCGCTGCCAGTGCAGGCTGTAGAAGCCTTAGTTCGCCTGTCCCGGGTTGACGCAAATGGAGCTCAACCATGCTACTAATCGGCCACCCTCCTCCTGGTAACTGGTCAGATAACACAGGAAACCCAGTGTCAACACAACGTGTGCTTGCATGACCGAGCTGCGAAGCACGCCATAACGACGGATGAATCGACTCCGGTGTCGAATGGCTCGTAGTCAACATACCACCTCCTCAGTACTGTATGCCCATACAGTACTTGGTTCATACGCTTTTAGCAAGGTGTCTACACTTCAACCGAGCGGCTGAAGCCGATATTACGTAAAGAAAAGACCCATTGTATCCACTTGGCAACAATTTAGGTGTCTAAAGATTAACTATTCGCTCAAGTACCCACTCGCAAGCAGGTCTACCTGCCAGCCTACGTCTACAAGAATCATCTATACAACCGTTAGATCTTCATACGCCAACAAGCCATCGATGTTCAACCTTCACAACATTGAAAAAACTAGTTGGGCAGCTATTATTTAAATACCTAGCATGCTTAACCCAAGCCCTACAACGAATCTTTAAAAATCAAAATTTTCCTAAATAGGAACAGTTCATTTAGGAAGTATAGTCGGACGGCAATTTATCACCTAAACACGCGACAAGGATGCGAGACAAATGTCGAGGAAACGATATACGCGCAACGAGTCAGACATCCAAGAACTGCTGAGACGCGGGCGGGGGAAAGGGGTCAGGGAAAATTACCTCCCATACTTATTCGTTCGTGATGTTCCCAGTTCCGGCCGATCACATCGGATATACGGACGACGCAGTGGACGCGTACATCATCTTTTGTCCGACATAGAATATGCCCATTATTTGACCTTTGACAGCGACAACGCGGTTGCAGACATTAGAGAGCAATTCGCATTAGACCGAACAGAAACGATCAGAATAGCATCGACTCTCGGATTCAGGCACCCTAGAGATCCACGGAGCGATACAAATTTAGTTATGACTACAGACTTGGTCGTGACATACAAACGCAATTCGGTATACGCCGACACAGCTTTTTCAATAAAGCCAGCATCTCAATTATCTAATCGCAGAGTATGCGAAAAACTAAGGATCGAGGAAACCTATTGGACAGAAAAGAACGTTTCCTTCCGAATACTAACTGAGCAAGATATTCCACTCCATTTAAAACGTAACCTGCAATGGCTGAGGCAATATCAAAACCTGCATCTTTTCGCAGAGCCGTCTCCAGGGCATTATAAAGATTTAGCTGAGCACTTACTAATATGCCTTTCGCACCTAAATATACCAGGCATAACACTTTGCGAAGTCTGCAAATTGCTCGATGAACATCTTGCATATGAAACTGGCTCGCATTTGATGATAGCTCGACACATGCTCTCGACACGCATATTTATAACAGAACTAAATCGTGAGCAATTATGGAATACTCCAATTTCAGAAATTAAAATAAATAGCTGTCTTCGAGCAGAGAATTAATCAATGGACGCTTTAATAAGGAACACTGTATTCAAGCTCTCATCTACCGGCGAACTTCGTCGTGTTCTGTACGTCTCGAGCGAAAAGGACTATATCGTTACTATAGTACTTAGCGGTCGCCGCCGATCTCCATCTATACATAAGTACGATGAATGGATGAGCATGATAACCAACGGCTCACTTGCGGTTTGCGAGGATCCGTATCTAGATCTTCCATTCAACCATGCACTAACTGCATCAATGAAATCGCGACAAGCAAAAGCTTGGGCGGCAATCGAACCTATAGTCAGAGACGTCCCTGCTATCTTCGATTCACATTACCGTAATCAACAAATTACTATTCGTGCAAAAGAGGTTGAGTGCCACAATGATAGTATTCGAGACTGGCTAAACGAATACTGGCAACAGGGATGTACCCCATCAGTACTTCTCGGCAGAAGAAATAACTGCGGAGCTCCCGGCAGAATAAAGCCAACAAGAACCACGTCAGGCACTGATAACAATCAACACAGCATCCTAGAAATTAAACGCGGTGCTCCCCGTTCGATAACCGCCGGAGTGGGATTAAACATATCCGAAGAGCATCGTCGATTGATATGCATAGCGACCAATGTCTTTTATAAGAAGAATAAAAAAGCGACCTTGAAATATGCATATCTAAAAATGATTCGTCAGTATTACCCTGATAGTATCCGGATTAATGAAAACAAAAAAATCGAAATAATACTTCCGGATACTGTACCAACATACCAACAATTCATATATTGGCACAACAAAGAAAATTCAAAATACGATGAAATTCGAGCTAGAGAAGGCAAACTACATTTCGAAAAGACACTACGCCCCCTACTGGGAAATAGCACATTTGAGTCGATTGGCCCAGGTTATCGCTATCAAATCGACGCGACAATTGCAGATGTCTATTTAATCTCTAGAATAGACCGCAGTACGATCATCGGACGCCCTGTGATGTATGTTGTTATCGACGTCTGGTCACGATTAATCGTCGGACTATATATAGGCATAGAAAATGCCTCATGGACCACAGCCATGATGGCGATCCACAACGTAACATTAAACAAAGTCGACTATTGTGCAAAGTTCGATATAGATATTCAACCATATGAATGGCCAGACACTTCGCTTCCGAGTGTTTTACTGGGCGACCGCGGTGAAATGCTTTCCAAACAATCCGATAGATTGGCCGAACTACTGGGCATTGAAGTTGAAAACACACCGCCATACAGAGCAGATTGGAAAGGAATAGTCGAGCGGCAATTTCGACTGCTTCCAGCGAAGTTCGCTGCTGACGTTAAGGGTTATGTCCAGAAAGACTTTAATCAGAGAACAGGGCCAGATTATCGCCTAGACGCCTGCCTGAACCTTCACGAATTTACAAAAATAGCCATACATTGCGTACTTGAGCATAACGCTACTCCAGTTGGCGGATATCCTTTGGAGAATGTGATGATAGCCGAAAAAGTTCCTGCCATTCCCAATGAATTATGGGCATGGGGGATAAAAAACCGGATGGGAACATTAGTACGCCATTCTGAGAATAGGCTCCTGTTCGCCCTTTTACCTACAGCCGAAGCCAGTGTTACCCCCAAAGGCATTTATTTTCTTGGAAGAAATTACTATGCCTCTGCATTAGACAAGCAGGAATGGCTCAGTAAAGCACGACATAAAGGCCGTTACAAAGTCGTTATTTCATATCACCCACATAACTTGGACATAATATTGCTTCACAACCCAGCCCATCGAGACCGGTTCACGTCATGCACACTCCTGAGCAACGACAGTTCGGACCACAATCTATATATCGAAGAGCTTGTGGCAAGATTGGCGAAAAGCGCCAAGACGACTGCAAGCAGGGTATTTGAAACAGTAAGCATACAGATGACGCATCAAAAGGCTGTAGAAGATATCGCAGCATTTGCGAACGCAGAAAAAGAAAAAGAAAAAGAAAAAGACACGTTTTTACCGCAGCAGAGCAAGAAGTCGAGAATTTCGAACATTCGTACTTATAGAGCAGTCGAAAAGGTTCTGCACAGAGTTATAGATAGGGGCTTAAAATCTAAGACATCGCCAGAGCCGTGTGCAGAAGAAGAGTCGGCATCAATAAAACCAGCCCGCATTAAGCCCTTCGCGCGAATTCCTATATTCTCACGTGACGACAAACAGGCGAAATAAAATCATCTAAACGCACGAGTAGGTGGACCAGCGATTGTCTTTAGAATTTATGATTAAATTGCCATTACATATCCAATGACCAGTCAACATATCTTTGACCACAGGCCAAATGATTCAAGACATGCCGATGACACAGCGAACGTCGGGGCCAAATGTGTTATTGCCCAGTATACTCGAAGCGAAATTCCTGAGTATATAGGAAACGTATTTATTGAAGCCTTAGGTCCGATACCATCGAGTCACCAACTCGCTACTTTGATGACCAATCACCCTCCATACGACCCGCTTGATCGGGAAAAACCCGATCATATACGTAAGCACCTAATGTTGAGGCTTAAGCGCTTTTACGAACCGCTCACGGAGCAAAATTCGATTGCTCAAACACTCGGAGAAATGGTGCGTAGTGGGTATATAAACCGGAACCCGTCTACTCCGCAGTTTAAAAGATTTTTACAACAATCGTATCTACAACGCCAAAACCTTGATATTGTCGAGCAAATACCTGACATTGAGCCGATGTGCGACTCATACGCAGTTATCGGTGTGTCCGGAGTCGGAAAGTCGCGATTGACGCGCCGAGGACTTTCTCAATTCCCATCATTAATCTGGCATCCAGCACTGAGGATATACCAGATACCTTACATTATTGTTGAGTGTCCTTACAATGGTACCGTACGACAGCTGGCGATGAATTTCTTTAACGAACTCGACAAAATCGCTAGTACCTCCTACGAAATCCGGTTTACAAAACGGAAGATGACGGTCGAGGACTTGATAAGAGAAATTAATGCAGCAGCCCATCTTTTCGGAATCGGTTTGATCGTG
Source organism: Massilia sp. SYSU DXS3249 (assembly GCF_053668055.1). Lineage (NCBI taxonomy): Bacteria > Pseudomonadati > Pseudomonadota > Betaproteobacteria > Burkholderiales > Oxalobacteraceae > Massilia > Massilia sp. SYSU DXS3249. Next base: position 100,233 of record NZ_JBSIPX010000002.1, read on the forward strand.
ATTGATGAGATTCAACATGCTAAAGCAGCTTCAGGTACAGCTGGCGAAACGAGATTCTTGAACTTCCTAGTTAGATTTGTAAATACATCGATAGCACCTGTAGTACTTATCGGCACAATGTCTAGCCTTGAAATGCTTCAATCAGACTTTCGACAGGCTAGGCGTACTATCGGTGCTTTATTACGTAATCATCAAAAAGACGACGAGTGGAACCATTTCTTGGAAAGCATGTGGGTCTATCAGTGGACAAGAATTCCCACACCACTTACAGAAGAGCTGAACAACGCAATGTATGAACGGACCCAGGGCGTCCTAGACCTAGCAGTAAAGCTCTATCAATATGTGCAACGTCGAGCGATCGACTGTCAAATTGAGAAAATTTCGGTCGACATGATACACGTGGTTGCCGATGAAGATCTTACCCGTGTAGCGCCTATGGTCGAAGCGTTAGCTTCAGGGGACTACCCAAAACTGGCTCGTTACGGAGACTTAACGATGCCTGAATTCGACAGTGCAAAGTTTCCCACTACCTCTGGCATGCCTAGCACCGGAAACTTGCAGCAATTACTCATGGCTTTAAAAAACTAAACAAATCATTCCGTCCCATGAATGTCTGATAGCGATACTCATCGTTTACGTCGACGAATACAGTCTAAAACCTTCACAACCCGTGGAAAAATGCTATGGGAATCGGCTACTTTCCCGCGCTTTATCCGGACGAATTGCTCAGCAGCGCGGTTGCTCGGTATCGAATCCACACAATGGCAAGCTTTGATGCGCATGTGAATAAAGAGCTTTACGGTAGGCCACAATTTCACACATCCACTGCACTACCACGAGGGCTTAAAGCGCTTCACACGCTTATTGAACCTTTTATAGGTCTTTCATTAGACGAATTGGTTAATCGCGCCACTCTTTACCCATACTACTTTGCCTTAACTAATAAAGAAGTTAGCACCCGTATACTAAGCAAAATGCTACAAAAGCGCGCAGGTCAGCGTGGGCAACACCGTGTTGGAGGAACAGAGCCGTCGGTAACTAGGGTAAAGCTATGCCCGAGCTGTTTAGACGAGGATATTGCGTATTTTGGTGAGGGGTACTGGCACAGGACGCATCAGATCAGCTGCGTACATTTCTGTGAAAAACATGCTACTGAACTCATTGAGGCGATAATACCCAACGGCCCTAGAAAATCCATCCCAGCCTTGACGCCTCATGTCGCAGCGCAGCGTTATCTTCCGATCCTTACTGAACGAACCAGGCAAAGGCTCATCGAAGTATCACGCTTAGCCAGTCAATATTTGCACCAATCGATAATTTACGATCCAACCGTATCCAGGAAATCACCTCCAAAAGCATTTCGAGATTTATATGAGCTTGGACAGCACTTAAATACGGTAAACATAAGACGAGACTATTTAAATTACTTCGGGGAGCAATCCCTTGAAATACTGGACATTCCACTCAATCCAAATGCGAATCTCGATTACATTAGAGACATTTTCAATCGTCGCTGGACAACGACTAAGCGTCTCGCAATGGAACTGTTTCATCAAGAGTTTGTTATTCCACACAGCGCCCGTGTAATAAGCAGACGTTATGCGCAAGAAAAATTAAGTATTCGCACATGGAAGTGTCAAAATCCTGCAGCACCGCATTTCGGTCAACGCGTAATTACAGATGTTCGCTTGGTGAAGGGGTTTGAGAAAAACCGCGGCATTGTGTTCAGATGCACTTGTGGCTATCACTTCTATATCCGCTCAAACACTTGGAATTTCGGTAGTGAGCCCACGGTAAAAAAGGTTTTCGAATTCGGAGATATTTTCATTAACACTGTGCGCGAATTAGCCAGCCAAGGCGTTAGAAACCCGGAGATCGCACGGCGACTTAACATTTCATCGAATATTGTGAAGAACATCTGCGACCCAAGCTATGATTTGCGGCTGACGCGCAGGCATGGCATAGAGGAGGCAAGATTTGCAAGTCGTCTGAAAAGCACGCAGTATGTAGCAAAAAAGCGAGGGGATTTAATCGACAGTTCCTCTGACGATGCGATGGCCGCGTTGATTGATGAAGCTGCAAAAAAGCTGCTTACGCAGAGCCCACCGATGCAAGCTACTGCCAGCCGCATTCTTGAGTTAGCCGGTATCGGTACGCTACGCCTATTCAACAAACCCTATTGTCTCGCCGCCATTTCTGCGGTCCAGCGTCATACTGAGACTGCGTCTACCTTCCGATCACGTCAAGCCGAGTCGAGGTGCAATGCCATAGGTCAATCAGAACAGTGATCATTTTTTTCATTTACTGAATTAATAAAAACAGCTCATCAAGTATCGGACGGTGAAATTTTTGCCATTTAAGGTTTTCACTTTCGGACGTCTTGCGCCTCTAGTGCGTCCAGATATTCGTGAGAATTTTTTTCATTTGCTACAGCAGCGCCCCGCAACTGCCGCTGCGCAGCACCTGCTCGGCCGCCCACAGCGCATCCGCCCCGCGCTCGGCGCGCAGCCAGATCAGCTGGGACGGCGGCACGCCGAGCGCGGCCAGGGCGAGGGCCTGCGGCGGATGAGGCGGCTGCAGCAGCACGATGCGGCGCGCGGCGGCGGCGGCCAGCGCCGGGCGCAGCAGGCGCATTTCGCCGATGCCCGGCTGCTGCAGGAGCAGGTCGATGAGGGTGCCGGTCGGCCAGCCGCCTCCGGGCAACTGCTTCGACAAGGCCGGATGCCCGCTGTCGACACAGCGCGTGCCCGCATGCGCCAGCTGCGAAGCGCGCCAGAGTGAAGGGTGCAAATCCTCCGGTGCGGAAATGGGTTCTGAACAAGACATAATCGGCGCGCATTGCTCGGGCAATGCAAAAGTACTGGATGTTTATACAGTACTCGTTTGTTCAGCTTTTGGCAAGATGTGGCCAGTTTGAACACACGCAAGCTTGAGGCCCCACCGAGGTCTTTCTTGCATCCGGGACAACCTTCCTCGTACACTGCGCCTTGACCAGGCCAGCTGTTCGGCCACAACCATTTGGCACATTGTTGTCATTCACAGGAGAGCGCAACATGAACATTCCTTTCTCGGGCGGGTGCGCATGCGGAGCGGTCCGCTACACCGGCGCGCGCGAGCCCATCGCCATGATCAACTGCCATTGCACGGACTGCCAGCTCTCGAGCGGCGCGCCTTTCGCGTCGGGCATCGTCGTCATGACTGCCGACCTCGAGATCAGCGGTACGCCGAAGACCTACGCGGTGCGCGCCAGCAGCGGCGGCCTCGCCACGCGCAGTTTTTGCGCCGATTGCGGCACGCCCCTGTTCACGCAAAGCGACGCCAATGCGCACTTCACGTCCATCCGCTTTCCTTCGCTGGACGATGCGTCGACCTTCAAGCCCATGCTCGACATCTACACCGCCAATGCGCAAGCGTGGGTTTGCCTCGATCCGGCCATTCCCCATTTCCCCCAGTCGCCCCAGCAGGCGCCGGTACCGGAAGCCTGAGCGGGCGGAACACGGGGGCGGCTTGCTGTATCATCCCGCTCCTGAAAACGAAAGCCGCACATGCTCATCATCACCATCAAGCAGGGCAAGGAAAAAAGCATCCTTGCCGGGGACCCGTGGATCTATGTCTCGGCCATCGAGAAGGTCGAGGGCAAGCCCCAGGAGCGCAACAAGCCGGGCGCCACGGCAATCGTGCAGTCTTCCAGCCGCCGCTTCCTGGCCCGCGCCGCCTACAACGCCAAGTCGCAGATCGCCGCCCGCATCTGGACCCTGCGCGAGGACGAGCCGGTCGACCACGCGATGATGAAGCGGCGCGTGCAGGCCGCCGTGGCGCGCCGTGCCGATGCCCTGCGCAACGCCGATCCGCAGGCACTGGTGCAGCTGGTCGACGGCGAACAGGACGCCCTCCCCGGCCTGCTGGTGCACAGTTATGGCTGCACTGAGGGCTATCTGGTCTGCCAGTTCAATGCCGGCGGCGTCGAGATGTGGAAGGTGCCCATCGTGCAGGCGCTGCTCGCCGCCACCGGCTGCCGCAACGTCTACGAGCGCTGCGACCAGCTGCTGCGCAAGGGAGAAGGACTGCACGTGCTGTCGCGCGCCCTGGTCGGCGACGAGCCGCCCCAGCGCCTGATGGTGCGCGAGGGCGGCAGGCTGGCGCCGATGGACATCCGCACCGGCTTCACCTATCCACGCTAAGCGCTGAGTTACAAGGCCGGGATCAGCACCTTGTCAATAACATGGATCACGCCATTGCTGGCCCTGACGTCGACCGCGACGATGCTGGCCGGGACCGCCGTCGTATCGCGGATGGTCGGCGGCGTGCCCGCCGTGAACACCAGGTTTTGCGCGGCCACCGTGGCGACGGGCGTTCCGAACGGGATTTGCGTCGAGAGCACCTGGCCGGGTACGACGTGATAGGTCAGCACCGTGCGCAGCTGGGGCACGCTCAGGTTTTGCGGTGCGGCGGCAAAGGCCGCATTCGTGGGCGCGAAGACCGTGAAGGGACCGCTGCCGCCCAGGGTGCCTTGCAGGTCGGCGGCGACGACCGCAGTCACGAGCGAACTGAAGAGCGGATTGGCCTGGGCCATCTGCACGACGGTCAGCACGCCCGGCGGCACCAGCACCTTGTCGATCACGTGGACGACGCCGTTGCTGGCCATGACGTCCGGGGTCGTGACGGTGGCCGTCGTGAGGGCGGCGTCGGTGATTTTCACGCCGCTGGCGAAATCGAAGCGCAGGCTGGCCGCCATGCCGCCGAACGAGTACGTGGTCGCCTGGGTCGCCCCGCCCGCACGCAGGTCGGCAGCCGGCTTTTTGCTACCCAGCACATGGTAGGTCAGGATGCTTTGCAGCGCGCTGGCGGGCAAGGCGTTGACCATCGCCGCCGCATCGGCAAAGCCCAGCCGTCTCGCCAGGTCGGTAAAGGCCTGGTCGGTCGGCGCGAAGACCGTCAATTGGGCATTCGGATCGCCGAGCGTGCCGGCGATGCCGGCCTTGGTCGATGCCGTCAGCAGCGCATTGAAACCCTGGTCCCTGGCCACCTCGGCGATCGTCGGCATCGGCGGATCGTCGTCGTCGCTGCTTCCGCAGCCAGCCAGCGTCGTCGCCAGCGCGACGACGGCCAGTCCGAACTTCAAGAAATGTCGTACTTTCATGTGGCTCTCCGAATGGGTTGATTGATCGTGCGCCGACCCGGCCTTGTCCTCGGATACCCGTGCCTGGCCTGCCAAATATACGCACGGCGTCCCGGAACAAGAAGGCGCGCACGCTACAAAAGCGGGTCAATCCAGGGTCGCCGGCAATATGAATCTCGCACCGGTAGCGCCTGTCGAACCTGCTATATTTCTCCTGCCCTTACCGCACGCCGATCCGCGCAGCTTTCGCCGGCGCACAACCCTGGAGAACCACGATGCGCCCCGCACTCTTCCTCGCCGCCTGTGCCTTCCTCCTCCCTCTAGCTGCATGGAGCGCTAGTTCGGCGACGACGGCGGCGGCGGCGGCGGCGGTGCCGGCACCGGTCGAGCGGCTGGTGCGGAATGGGATGGCGGAGCGCGGGGTACAGGGGCTGGCACTGGCCGTGATCGAGGACGGCCGGGTCGCCTACACCGGCAGCTGGGGCCTGCGCAACGCCGCCGGTCAGCCGCTGACGCCGGAGACGGTGATGTACGGCGCTTCGCTGACCAAGATGGTGTTCGCCTACACGGTCATGCAACTGGTGCAGGAGAAAAAACTGGACCTGGACCAGTCCATCTCGCGCTACCTGCCCAGGCCCCTGCCCGACTACGCCAACGAGGCGGGCTACGCCCCCTGGCAGCACCTCGCCGGCGACGAGCGCTGGCGCAAGCTGACGCCGCGGATGCTGCTCACCCATTCCTCGGGCTTCGCCAACTTCGCCTTCGTCGAACCCGACGGCAGGCTGCGCTTTCATTTCGAGCCGGGCTCGCGCTACGCCTATTCCGGCGAGGGCCTGATCCTGCTCCAGTTCGTCCTCGAGCGCGGCCTGGGATTGCAGCTCGGCGCCGAGATGCAGCGCAGGGTATTCGACCGTTTCGGCATGCGCAGCACCAGCATGACCTGGCGCCCGGATTTTGCCGCCAACCTCGCGGACGGCTGGAATGCCGAAGGCAAAACGGAGCCCCACGACCAGCGCAGCCGGGTGCGCGCCGCCGGCTCCATGGACACGACGATCCAGGACATGGCCCGCTTCGCGGCCGGCTTCATGCGCGCCGAAGGGATCGACCCGGCGGCGCGCGCCGACATGCTGCGGCCCCAGCTGGCGATCGGTACGGCGACGCAATTCCCCAGCCTGCAAGCCGAACTGCCGCCGGCAGAGCGGCATCCGACCCTGGCGGCCGGGCTGGGCGTCATCACGTTTTCCGGCCCCCAGGGCAAGGGATTCTTCAAGGGCGGACACAACGACACGACCGGCAACATGCTGGTCTGCCTGGAACAAGGGCGCCGCTGCGTGGTCCTGCTCGCCAACGATGTCCGGGCCGAGGCGCTGTTTCCCGCCATCGTGCGGCAGCTGCTGGGCGAGACCGGCCTGCCCTGGGCCTGGGAATACGGTGCCATGGCACAGGCCCCTGCCAGATAAGCAGCCCTGGCAAGCCGTCGCGCCGCGTGCTTGTTCCTGGCAAAAGGTGAAATAATGCTGGTTCATTCATTATCCAACCAGCAATGACACCACTTTTTTCCGGAATTCGCGCATGACCACCATCCAGCTGGTCGGCGCCATCCTGTTCGCCTGCGCCCTCGTCCACACTTTCTCGGCCAAGGGCTTCGAGAAACTCGCGGACCGTTATCCCCGCCATGAAGGCCTGTTCCACCTGCTGGGCGAAGTCGAGGCCGTGTTCGGTTTCTGGGCCTTCGTCCTGATCGTGGCCATGGCCTTCCTCGCCGGCGGCGACGCCGCCATCGATTACGCCGAGTCGCGCCAGTTCACCGAACCCCTGTTCGTGTTCACCGTCATGGTGATCGCCGCGTCCAGGCCCATCCTCGACGCCGTGCGCTCGCTGCTGCGCACCCTGGCGCGGCTGGCGCCGGTGCGCACCGAAGTGGCCCTGGCCTGGCTCGGCCTGGCTTTTGTCCCCCTCTGCGGCTCCCTGATCACCGAGCCGGCCGCGATGACGCTGGCCGCGCTGATGCTCGCGCCCCAGGTGTTCCGCCCGGGCATACCGGAAGCGCTGAAGTACGGCGCGCTGGGCGTGCTGTTCGTGAACGTCTCGATCGGCGGCACCCTTACCTCCTACGCGGCGCCGCCGGTGCTGATGGTGGCCGGCACCTGGGGCTGGGACAGCGCCTACATGTTCACCCACTTCGGCTGGCGCGCCGCCGTGGCCGTCATAATCAACGCGACCGTCATTACGCTGCTGCTGCGGCCGCACCTGAAGCCGGCCACCGCCGACGACACCACCACGGTGCCGCTCAAGGTGTCGGTCATCCACCTGGCCTTCCTCGCCGCCGTGGTGCTGCTGGCGCACCACCCGGTGCTCTTCCTCGGCCTGTTCCTGCTCTTCCTCGGCTTTACCCAGGCTTACCAGCGCCACCAGGATCCGCTGATCCTGAAGGAAGGCCTGCTGGTCGGCTTCTTCCTCGCCGGCCTCGTGGTGCTGGGCGGGATGCAGCAATGGTGGCTGCAGCCGATCGTCTCCAGCCTGGGGCCAACCGCCCTGTTCTTCGGCGCGCTGGGCCTGACCGCCATCACCGACAATGCCGCCCTCACCTACCTCGGTTCGCTGATCGCGGGGCTGTCCGAGCAGGCCAAGTACATGCTGGTCGCCGGCGCGGTCGCCGGCGGGGGCCTGACCGTGATCGCCAACGCGCCCAACCCGGCCGGGGCGGCGTTGCTGAGGCGCGGCTTCGAGGACGAATCGATCGGCACCCTGGGCCTGCTCGGCGGCGCACTCGGGCCGACGATCGTGGCCGCCATCTTATTTTTGATCTAAGGAAGCGAACATGGACGAGACCCTATTGATCGGCAAGACGGGCACCATCGAGCGTTGCTGCCGCCGCGCCCGCGAAGAGTACGAGAAGGATCCGACGACTTTTGTCGGCGACCTGACGCGCCAGGATGCGGCGACCCTGAACGTGCTGCGCGCCTGGGAAGCAGCGGTCGAGATGGGCGACCACGTGATCGCCGAAGCCGGGCTCGGGGTGCCGCAGGACGAACGCGAAGTCATCACCCTGCTGGCCGAGAACGGCTGGATCGAGCCCACGCTGGCCGAGGACCTGAAGCGTACCGGCGAATTCTGCCGCGCCGAATGGGACCACCAGGCCGCGCCCCTGCCGGCCCTGGTGACCATCCTCAAGCGCGGGCTGGACGATTTCGGGGCCTACAGCCAGGCCTTATTGGCCGGCGCCGCGGCATCGTAAAAAAGCGTCAGATAAACAGCTTGTCCCGCGCCGCGGTGCTGATCGCCACGGTCGCCGGATGGCTCATGCGGCGCTCGGTCGTGATCGCATAGACCTCCTCGACCACGCCGCTGACCTGGCCCAGCGCGACCACCTGGTATTGGCCGCTCACCTGCGACGCGATGGCCGCCGGCGCGAAAAACACGCCCGCACCGGACTGGCCGAACGCTTTCATCATGGCGCTGTCGTCGAACTCCCCCACCACGTTCGGATGCACCTCGTTGTGCTCCAGCCAGCGCAAGAGGCGCTGGTGGATCGCAAAATCCTCTCCCGGCAACAGCAACGGCGCGTTATGCAGGCAGGCCGGGAAATCCCCGCCCAATTGCTCGGCCAGCGCCGGCGTGGCGAAGGCCGTCATCGGGCTTTCCCCGAGCAGGTGGTTATAGGCACGTACGCTGAAGTGGGCAGGGATGGGCCGGTCGGCGATGACCAGGTCGAGCCGGTGGACCGCCAGGTCCGCCACCAGGCTGTCGAGCCGGCCCTCACGGCAAATCAGCTTGACCGGTTCGCGCAGCTTGAGGGCCGGCTCCAGCAGGTGGCAGGCGATGAGCTTCGACACCGAATCGGCGCAACCGACGCGAAATGAGATCGTCGTGGCGAAGGTCTTGTCGCGTACGAGTTCGAGCAGCTCGTCGCCGGTATTGAAGATGTCTTCGGCATAGCTCACGATCCGGCGGCCGGTATCGGTCAACTCGAGGTTGCGCCCGGAGCGGCGAAACAGTTCCACCCCGAGGGTGTCGGCGAATTCGGTCAGCTGTCCGGAGATCGATTGCGGCGTCAGGTGGAGCTGCGCGGCTGCCTTGGCGATGCTGCCGGTTTTCGCCACCATCCAGAAATAACGCAGGTGCTTGTAGTTGAGTGAAGACACGGTCAGGCTCCATACATCGAAAAAGTCGAATCGAGATGCAACTATAATCGATTTGTACGATGTGTCGAGCGACCTTATAGTGAAGCTTCATTTCAACGGGAGAACTACCATGCGTATGACCATCCAGACCAGCGGCTTCGACATGACCAGCGCCCTGCGCGCCTACACCGAGCAACGCCTGGCGACCGCGCTGGGCTGGGCGCGGGAGCACATGCGCAAGCTGGTCGTCTGGCTTTCCGATATCAACGGTCCGCGCGGCGGCGTCGACAAGCGCTGCAAGATCCAGGTCCAGCTTGCCGGCGGCCGCGAAATCATCATCGACGACGTCGAAGCCGACCTGTACGCGGCCATCGACCGCGCCGCGGACCGCGCCGACCGCGCGGTGGTCAGGCAGGTCGAGCGCACGCGCCACTTCGCCCATACCCGGCTGCCGGCCAAGGGAACGGCGCCCGAGGCCGAGGACGACGATGCGCAGGACCGCCTCTTCACCCACTAATGCACTGGAGCCTTGAATGAATGGTTTGGAAAGTATTGCAAGCGGCCCCATGTGGGCTGCGTTTGTCGGCTTCGTCGTGATCATGCTTGCCCTCGACTTGTTCGTCTTCGGGGGCAACAAGGCGCATAAGGTCAGCGTCAAGGAAGCCGGCATCTGGTCCCTGGTCTGGGTCAGCCTGGCGCTGCTGTTCAACGGCGGCCTGTGGTGGTACCTGAAGGGGACGGTCGGGGCCGAGATCGCCGACCAGAAGGCGCTCGAGTTTTTCTCGGGCTACCTGATCGAGAAAGCCCTGTCGGTCGATAACGTCTTCGTGTTCCTGCTGATCTTCACCGCCTTCCAGGTGCCCCAGCAATACCAGCGCCGGGTTCTGATCTACGGCGTACTGGGCGCCATCGTGATGCGCGCCATCATGATCAGCGCGGGCGCATGGGTCGTGAGCGAATTCAGCTGGGTGCTCTACCTGTTCGGCGCATTCCTGCTGTACACCGGCCTGCGCATGCTGGTGGCCGTCGACAAGGAACCGGATGTGGCAAACAATCCCGTGCTGCGTTTCGCACGCAAGCATTTGAAGGTGGCCGAAGGCGACCACGGGGAGAAGTTCTTTGTCACCAAAGGCGGTATGCGTTACGTGACGCCGCTGTTCCTCGTCCTGATCCTGATCGAGGTGACGGACCTGGTGTTCGCGGTGGACTCGATCCCGGCCATTTTCGCCATCACGACGGACCCGTTCATCGTGTTCACGTCGAACATGTTCGCGATCCTGGGCCTGCGCGCACTGTATTTCCTGCTCGTGGACGTGGCTGACCGCTTCCACCTGCTCAAGTACGGCCTGGCGATGGTGTTGACCTTCATCGGTACCAAGATGCTGATCATGCCGTGGTACCACGTGCCGGTGCAGGCTTCGCTGACGGTGGTGGCGGTGCTGATTGCAGGCAGCTGTATCGCCAGCCTGTTCATCACGCAGAAGGATGGCGGCAAGCAGTCGTAAAAGCCGCTTGAGTTGGAACGCCGCTTCGATGCACATCGGAGCGGCGTTTTTTTGTCCGGGTTCTGCCGGCGTTCGAAACCGGCTCTTTATTGCCCGCCCAGCAGCTCCTGCACCAAGCGCGCCATCTCATCCAGGCGATAAGGTTTCTGCAGCAGCGGCACGCGGCGGAAGATGTCCTCGTCCCCGACGTCGCCCGGATAGCCGGACGCGAACAGCACTTTCGCCGCCGGCAGGTGCTCGGCAGCGGCCAGCGCCAGGTCCTGGCCGCGCGTCGTCCCCGGCATCACGATGTCGGTGAACAGCAGGTCGATCGGCAGCTTCCGGCGGATCAGGGCCAGCGCGCTCTCGCCGTCCGCCGCTTCGAGCACGCACAAGCCCAGCTTGCGCAGGATTTCGACGCTGGCCGCGCGCACCAAGGCCTCGTCCTCGACGACCAGGACGGTATGGACGGGTGCCGCGGGAGCGTGTGCCGGCAGAGCGCCTTCGGCCAGCGGGAAGGACAGCGTCACGCACGTCCCCTCCCCCGGGGTGCTGGACAATTCGATATGGCCGCCGCTCTGCTTGACGAAACCGAAGGCCAGGCTCAGCCCGACGCCGGCGCGGCGGCTGCCGGCCTTGGTCGAGAAGAAGGGTTCGAAGGCGCGCCGCTGCACCTCCCGCGTCATGCCGGCGCCGTTATCGCGCAGGCGGATGCGCAGGCAGGGAGTCCCCTCGGTGCCGGGCATGCTGCCCGGCCCTGCCTCGATCGACAGCATACCGCCCGGTTCCATCGCCTCGGCCGCATTGCGCGCCAGGTGCAGCATGGTGTTCCTGAATTCGGCCTGGTCGAGCGACACCAGGGTCTCGGCGCCGTCGACCGACAGGTTCAGGGCGCGTCCTTCCAGCGCTTGCTGCAGGTCGCCTTCCATCCCGCGCAGCAGCGCGTCGATCCGGACCGTGGCCGGCTGCAGGCGCTGGCGCCGCGCGAAGGCCAGCAGCTGGGTCGCCAGGCCGGCGCCGCGGCGGATGCCTTCGGCCGCCGCATCGAGGCGGCGTACCGTCGGCTCGTGGGTCCGGTGCGCCACCCTCAGCAACTGCAAATGTCCGCCGATCAGCTGCAGCACGTCGTTGACGTCCTGCGCGATGCCGCCGGTGAGCTGGCCGAGCGCTTCCATCTTCTGCGCCTCGTGCAGCGAGGCCTGGGCCGCGGCCAGTTCGCGCGTGCGCTGCAGCAGGGCGGCCTGGCTGTCGTCCAGCGCGCGCCGCGCCTGGTCGCGCTCGACGATGGTGCGGTAGGCGCGCGAATGCGCCCGCGCCCGCGCCGCCAGCTCGATCCGGTCCGGCCATTTGACGAGGTAATCCATGGCCCCGGCCGCGAAGCCCTCGGCCTTGGTGTGCGGGTTGTCGTTCGAGGAGACCATGATGACCGGCACATCCGCGAGACGGGGGTGCTCTTTCAGCGCGCGGATCACCTCCAGCCCGCCGATCATCGGCATGTGCAGGTCGACCAGGATCACGGTCGGCGCGCAGGCCTCGGCCACCGGAATCGCCCGGGCCGGGTCGTCCAGGTAGTCGATGTGGATGCCGGGCTCGCCGGCGAGCATGCCCTGCACGAGGTCGGCATTGAAGGGCTGGTCGTCGATCAGCAGGAGGCGGGTGTCGGTGGTCTGGTTGGGCATCGGATGCGTCGTCGGGAAGGGGATCAGCCGCACAGGGCCGGAGGCGTCGGCGCCGCCAGGTCGTCGATGCTCAGCTGCAGCTGCAGCAGGTCGTAGGGCTTCGGCAGCAGCGTGATGCCGCTTCCTTCGGGCAGGGCGATGCTGCCGCCCTCGCCCGAGGCCAGGATCACCTTCAGCGACGGGCGCAGGGCCAGCGCCCTGGTCGCCAGTTCGATGCCGGACATGCCGGGCAGGTTCAGGTCGGTGAAGAGGAGATCGATCTCGCGCTCCTGCAGCAGCGCCAGCGCATGTTCGGCGGAGGCGCTGCCGCTTGCCGCGTGCCCCAGCGCGACGAGCAGCTCGCAGGCCAGTTCGCGCGTGTCGGCATCGTCCTCGACGACCAGGATGGTGCGCCCGTCCGGCGCATCCGGGATGGCGGGCGCGGGGGCCGTCGACGGCATCGACGACATCGGGGCTGGAGCGGCCTCCTCCCCGGCCGTGTCGACACCGCCACTGCCCAGGCACTGGCGCACGGCCTGCGCGAGCTGGGCGCGGCTGTAGGGCTTGGGCAGCAGCTCGATGCCGGCCTCGACGGCACCGTCGCCCAGGTGCCCCGAGGTCAGCAGGATACGGGTGGCGGGCGCCAGCGCGCGGCACTGTCCCACCAGGGCGGCGCCATCGACCGCGCCCGGCATCGACAGGTCGGTGAACAGCAGGTCCACCGCCGCGCCGCGCAGGATCGCGAGCGCCTGCTCGCCGTCGCCGGCGCCCAGCACCCGGTAGCCCAGCCCCGCCAGGATCTCGGTGGTGGACGCGACCACGGCCGCATCGTCGTCGACCACGAGGACGGTTTCGCCGGCACCATGCACGCTGACGCCGGCGCCGCCCTCGTGCTGCTGCGCTTCGCCATGCGCGCGCGGCAGGTAGATGCGGATCGTGGTGCCTTGGCCGGCGCGGCTCTCGATGCGGATCTCGCCGCCGCTCTGCTTGACGAAGCCGTACACCATGCTCATGCCCAGGCCGGTGCCCTTGCCCGGCGCCTTGGTGGTGTAGAAGGGATCGAAGATCTTGGCCAGCACCTCGGGCGGCATGCCGCAGCCGGTATCGGTGATCGCCAGGCAGACGTGCTCGCCACCCGGCGTGCCGTCGAGACGCGCATTGGACAGGGCGATCGCCAGCCGGCCCTCGCCCGCCATGGCGTCGCGCGCGTTGATGGCCATGTTCAGGATGGCGTTCTCGAGCTGGTTGCGGTCGACCTCGGCGTTCCACAGCTCGGGGGCGCTGTCCAGCGCGACCTCGATGCGGTCGCCCAGCGCGCGCGCCAGCAGCGACGCCATGTCGGCCAGCAGCGCGCCGAGGTGGGTCGCGACCGGCAGCAGGGGCTGGCGCCGCGCGAACGCGAGCAGCTGGAACGACAGCTTCGATCCGCGTTCGACGGCGGCCACCGCGCTGGCCAGGCGTGCGGCCAGGACGCTGTTCACGCCGTCGAGCTCCATCAGCTGCAGGTTGCTCGAAATGATTTGCAGGACGTTGTTGAAATCGTGGGCGACCCCGCTTGCCAGCTGGCCGACCGCTTCCATCTTCTGCGCCTGGCGCAGCGCTTCCTCGACCTTGAAACGCTCGGTTTCCTCGAGCGCGACCTGGCGTTCCAGCGCGCCGTTCAGTGCGCGCAACGCGCTCTCGGCCTGGCGCAGGTTGTCCTCGGTGCGCTTGCGCTCGGTGATGTCGAAAGCCACGCCGAGGTAGCGCTGCACGCCTTCCACGGTCGAGGCCACAGGCTGGCCGCGGCGCGCGATCCAGCGCCGCTCGCCGGTGTCGGCGCGGATGATGACGAACTCGGAGTAGGCGATCGGATTGGCTTCGCTGTCGAGCCGTGCCGGCCCCGCCAGGTGCGCGTAGGCGGGGTCGACGTGGCGCACCAGCAGGGCGGCGTCGATGTGGGTGTCGGGCGCGAAGCCCCACAGGCGGCGATAGGCGTCGGAGACGACGACTTCGCCCGTTGCCGGATACCACTCGAAGGTGCCGATCTCGCCCGCTTCCTGGGCCACGCGCAGGCGTTCCTCGGTCAGCGCGTGGTCGGTGACGTCGACTCCTTCCACAAAAATGCCGTAGACGTTTCCGGCGCCATCCCTGAGCGGCTGGTAGACGAAATCGATGATGCGGCGCACCGATGGGCCGCCGTCGTCGCTGTCGATCTGCACGTCGATGCCCTGGCCGTGATAAGGCTCGCCCGTCGCGCGCACCCGGTCGAGGATGGCGGTGAAGCCCTGCTCCACCATTTCCGGCAGCGCCAGGCGCACCGGCTTGCCGACCACCTGGCGATGCTGCACCAGCTTCAGGTAGGCGTCGTTGGCCAGCTCAAAGACATGATCGGGCCCGGTGACCACCGCCATGAAGCTGGGCGCCTGGCGGAACAGGGCGTTGAGGAAATCCATGTCCCCGGCCAGCTGGCGGTTGGCCTGCTCGAGCCGCACGCGCAAGGCGTCGAGGTCGGCGTTGGCCTGGCGCAGGTGCTCTTCCTGGCGCGCGCGCTGGCGCTCGCCCTCGATGCGCGCCGTCGTCTCGATCACGGTCGAGATCGCCCCGCGCACGCGGCCCTCCTCGTCGACGACCGGCGAGTAATACAGGTCGAACCAGGCGTCTTCCGCGCCGCCGTCGCGCTCGAGCACGAAATGGCGGTCGCGGAAGACCCGCTCCCGGCCCGCGTAGCAGGCGTCGTAGACGCTGTCGTTGAAGGCGCGCGCTTCGGGCCAGGCGTCGGACACCGCCACGCCGAACATGGCGGGATGGCGCACGCCGGCAATACCCGCATAGGCATCGTTATAGATCAGGACGCGATCCTCGCCCCAGACCACCACCATCGCGACCGGCGAACGCAGCACCATGTCGACCATGCTGCGCAGCGCCTGCGGCCAGGCGTGCGTGGGACCGAGGGACGTGTTGCTCCAGTCGTGGCTGCGTACCAGGGCGGCGGTCGCGCCACCACATGCCGGCCAAACGATCGTGCTCATATGTGCCTTACGTGGTGGAGGTTGGAGGATCGCCGGGGAGTCGACGGGACGAAATCAAGGGCAACAGTGTATCACCGGAAAAAGCTTCCACTGCATGGATGGCCGGCGCCGGCTGGCGCGTGCCCCGCTTGTTATCGAACTGGTAGCATTTGTTCCGCACCGATTCCGATCCATGGCCCTGGGCCGACCCCGTCGAAAGGACTGTTCAATGTTAAGAGTAGGAAACACCGATAACGGGCTGGTGGACCGGCTCGGCACCCTCGCCGCCCGCGCCGTCGAGGACGCGCTGGCCTCGGGCCTCTCCTGGGACGAAGCCATCGTCGCCTTCGGCATCGCCAGCAAGGCCCTGGCCGCCAAGGCCGCCACCCAGGGCACCGGCACGCTGGAAGAATGCACGGCCCATGCGCAGGGGCGCCTGCAGTTCGGCATGGAGCACAGTGCGGAGGTGCTCAGGGCCTTGCTGCGCTGACCGCAGGTTCGGCCGGCCCTCTTGTGGCCTTGCCGGGAGACCCCATCTGGCTTCTGCTTCGTTTGCTCCCGGGCTCTCCCCCGGAACTCGCCCATGTGGCCAAACTGGTATCATGCGCGTTTTTCGGACCCTGGCCCCGATCCTGTCTGACAGCGCGCCGGTCCCTTACCTTACAGAACATCAAGAATGAGCACACCGACCCAACTGCCCTCTTTCTGGAGCCGGCTCTCCCTGGCCTTCGGCACCTTCTTCAAGACCGTCGGCGATGCCGAATTCGCCGCGCGCGTGCGCGATGACCAGGTCGGTCCCGTCGCCGCACCTCCTTCGGCTGCCCCTGCCCCTGCACCAGCGCCGGGCCCGGCCCCGGCTCCCGTCCAGCTGCGCGTGGCGACGCCGGACGCGGCCCTGCAACTGCTGACCCTGCTCCAGCGCGAAGCGCGCCTGGTCGACTTCGCCCACGAGAACCTGGCCGCCTATGCCGACGCCGACATCGGCGCCGCGGCGCGCGTCGTCCACGAAGGCTGCGCCCGCGTGCTGAAGGAGCACTTCACGATCCAGCCCGTGCGCAGCGAAGCCGAAGGCGCGCGCCTCACGCTCGAAGAAGGCTTCGATGCGGCCAGCGTGCGCCTGACCGGCAACGTGGTCGGCAAGGCGCCCTTCAAGGGCACGCTGTCGCACCGCGGCTGGCGCGCCACCGACGTACGCCTGCCGCAACTGGCCAAGGAACACGACGCAACCGTGATCGCACCGGCGGAGGTGGAACTGTGAGCGCCCGCTACGCCATCGGCATCGACCTCGGCACCACGCACAGCGCGCTGTCCTGGGTCGACCTGGAAGCGAGCGACGGCGAGAAGACCGCCCACGGCGTGCTGCCGGTGCCGCAGCTGACCGCGCCGGGCACGGTCGACGCCCTGCCCCTGCTCCCGTCCTTCCTCTACCTGCCGCACCCGGACGAACTGGCGCCGGGCGAACTGGCCCTGCCGTGGGGCAGCAGCGAAGCGACCGTCGCCGGCGAAATGGCGCGCAGCCGCGGCGCCACCACGCCGATCCGACTGGTGTCCTCGGCCAAGAGCTGGCTCTCGCATCCGAGCGTGGACCGCCGCGCCGCCATCCTGCCGTCCGACGCGCCGGAAGAAGTCACGCGCGTCTCGCCGCTGGAGGCCTCCACGCGCTACCTGCAGCACCTGCGCAGCGCCTGGGACAGCGCCCATCCGGAAGCGCCGTTCGACCAGCAGCAGGTCACCGTCACCATCCCGGCGTCGTTCGATCCGGGCGCGCGCGAACTGACCGCGGAAGCGGCGCGCAACGCCGGCTACAGCTCGGCCACCCTGCTCGAAGAACCGCAGGCCGCCCTCTACAGCTGGATCCAGGGCAGCGGCGGCGCCTGGCGCAAGCAGGTCAAGGCCGGCGACATCGTGCTGGTGGTGGACGTGGGCGGCGGCACCAGCGACTTTTCGCTGATCGCCATCCTCGAGCGCGACGGCAAGCTGGAACCGCACCGCGTGGCTGTGGGCGACCACATCCTGCTGGGCGGCGACAACATGGACCTGGCCCTGGCCCACCTGGTGGCGAGGAAGCTCGCCGCCAACGGCACCCAGCTCGACGCCTGGCAGATGCGCGCCCTCACCTATGGCTGCCGCGGCGCCAAGGAGCACCTGCTGGCCGACGCCAACGCCACTACCTGGCCGATCGTGGTGCCGAGCCGCGGTTCGAAACTCATCGGCGGCTCGATCCGCACCGAACTCACGCGCGAGGAAGTCACTGCCTTCATCACCGACGGCTTCTTCCCGCGCGTCGAGGCCAGTGCGCGTCCCGCGACGCGCACGAGGGCCGGTCTGACACAACTCGGCCTGCCGTATGCGCACGACGCCGCCGTCACGCGCCACCTGGCCGCCTTCCTGGCACGCCAGGCCGGAGCGACCGCCGAGCTGGAAGGTTTCGAAGGCCGCGTCAATGCCGAGCACTCTTTCCTGCATCCGAGCGCGGTGCTGTTCAACGGCGGCGTGTTCAAATCAAGCATCCTCGCCCAGCGCGTGATGGACACCATCAACGACTGGCTGTACATGGAAGGCGCGGAACCGGCGCGCATGCTGGAAGGCGCCGACCTGGCTCTCGCCGTCGCCCGCGGCGCGGCTTACTACAGCTATGCGCGGCGCGGCGGCGGCGTGCGCATCCGCGGCGGCACGGCACGTTCCTACTACGTGGGCGTGGAGTCGTCGATGCCGGCGATTCCCGGCATGGAGCCGCCGATCCAGGCGCTGTGCGTGGCGCCTTTCGGCATGGAAGAAGGCGGCGAACTCGAACTGCCGGGCCAGGAGTTCGGCCTGGTGGTGGGCGAGCCGGTGCACTTCCGCTTCTTCGGCTCGACCACGCGCCGCCAGGACCAGATCGGCGACGTGCTCGACTTCTGGGGCCCGGACGAGCTGCAGGAAATGAACGAGATCCAGGCCACCCTGCCGGCCGATGGCCGCATGCCGGGCGACGTGGTGCAGGTGAGGCTGCACGCGCTGGCAACCGAGGCGGGCACCCTGGAACTGGCGGCGGTGGCGCAGGACGGCCAGCGCTGGAAGGTCGAGTTCGACGTCCGCAACGCAGCGTGATGTCCTGGCTGGTCGGCATCGATCTCGGCACCACCAACACGGTGCTGGCTTACACCGCACCAGGTGCCGAACGGATCGAGCTGTTCCCCGTCGACCAGCTGGTCGCCCCTGGCGAAATCGCCGCGCAGCCGCTGCTGCCCTCGAACCGCTACCATCCGGCCGAGGGAGAACTGGCCGCCGGCGACCTCCAGCTGCCCTGGCGCCAGGATGATGTGGCCGGCGTCGAGCGGGTCGCCGTCGGGCGCCTCGCACGCCAGCTCGGCGCCGCGACGCCCGGCCGGCTGGTGGCCAGCGCCAAGAGCTGGCTCTCGCATCCGGGCGTCGACCGCATGGCGCCCATCCTGCCCTGGGGCGCCGAGCCCGAGGTGCCGAAAGTCTCCCCCGTCGCCGCCAGCGCCAGCTACCTGGCCCACCTGCGCGCCAACTGGAACACCCGTTTTCCCCAGCAGCCGCTCGAACGCCAGGAACTGGTGCTCACCGTTCCCGCCTCGTTCGACGAAGGCGCGCGTGCGCTGACCCTGGAAGCGGCGAAGCTGGCCGGCCTGCCCCACCTGCGCCTGCTCGAAGAACCGCAGGCCGCGCTCTACGACTGGCTGTACCGCCACCGCACAAGCCTGGCCGAGAACCTGGCCGGCACCCGGCTGGTGCTGGTGGCCGACGTGGGCGGCGGCACCACCGACTTCAGCCTGGTCAAGGTCGAGCTGGAGGATGGCGAACCGAAGCTGACCCGCATCGGCGTCGGCAACCACCTGATCCTCGGCGGCGACAACATGGACCTGGCGCTGGCGCACCTGGCCGAATCGCGCATGGCCGGCGGGGATGGCGCGCAACGTGAACGCCTGTCGGCTGCACGCCTGGCACAGCTGACCGAACGCTGCCGCGCGGCGAAGGAACAGCTGCTGGCAAGCGACGCGCCGGAAGCCGTCACCGTCACCCTGCTCGGCGCCGGCTCACGCCTGATCGGCGCCAGCCGCAAGGCCGAGCTGCGGCGCGAGGACATCGAACGCATCGTGCTGGACGGCTTCTTCCCGCTCAACGAGACGCAGGAAGGGGCGAAGCGGGCGCGCGCCGGCATCGTCGAATTCGGCCTGCCGTATGCGAGCGACCCGGCCATCACGCGCCACCTGGCGGACTTCCTGCGCCAGCATGCGGCGGCGGCGCGCGAGGCGCTCGGACTGCCGGACGATGGGACTTCGCCTGTCCCCGATACCCTGCTGCTCAACGGCGGCGTCTTCCGCGGCACGGCCATCTCGAACCGCCTGGCCGACACCCTGGCGCGCTGGCGCGGGCAGCCGCTGCGCGTCCTCCACAACGACAATCCGGACGTTGCCGTCGCGCGCGGCGGGGTCGCCTATTCGCTGGCACGCCAGGGGCAGGCGCCGGGCATCGAAAGCGGCGCGGCGCGCAGCTACTACCTGCTGCTCGAAGGAGAAAAAGGCGCGGCCGGGACCCTGCGCGCGGTCTGCCTGCTCCCGCGCGGCACGCCGGCGGCGATCGAGGTCCGCCTGCACGAGCGCAGCTTCGCCCTGCGCCTGGGTCGCCCGGTGCGCTTCCACCTGGTCTCGACGATTGCCGACGCGGGCCACCCGCCGCAGCCGGGCGAACTGGTCGACCTGGCGCCGGCGGACGTCGTCCGTCTGCCGCCGATCGCCACCGTGCTGCGCGCCGCGCCCGGCGCCGCCGCCCGCAGCGACATCGCCGTGCAACTGGTCGCGACGCTGAGCGAAGTCGGCTCGCTGGAAGTGCATTGCGTGGCCGAAGACGGCAGCGGGCGCTGGCAGCTCGCCTTCGAGCTGCGCGAAGCCGAAGGGGCGGACGCCGCCGAGCCGGTGGATGATGGCTTGCCGCCGCAACTGGACGCGGCCATCGAGCGGATCGACCGCATCTTCGGCACCCGCTCGAAGGCCGTCGACCCGAAGGAAGTGCGCCAGTTGCGCGCCAGCCTCGAGCACCTGCTGGGCGCGCGCGAGCGCTGGGCCACGCCGCTCCTGCGCCGCCTGTTCGATGCACTCATGGAGCGTGCCAAAGGCCGGCGCCGCTCAAGCGAACACGAACGCGCCTGGCTGAACCTGGCCGGCTATTGCCTGCGCCCCGGCTTCGGCGACCCGCTCGACGGCTGGCGCATCGAGCAGCTGTGGGCGATGTTCGAGACCGGTGTGCAGTACCACAAGGACACGCAGGTGCGCGCCGAGTGGTGGACGCTGTGGCGCCGCGTGGCCGGCGGCCTCGACACCGAATCCCAGCTGCGCCTGCTCGACGACTTCGCCTTCAACCTGCAGGCCGACGCCTCCGAGCGGGGCAAGCGCCCGGTCACCCTGGTCGACGGCAGCGAGGACGACATGCTGCGCCTGGGCGCCTCGCTCGAGCGCATCCCGGCGGCCTACAAGGCGGAGATCGGCAACTGGATGATGGAGCAAATCGAGGCAATTCCGTCCGCCGGCGCCAAGCTCGATGCGAAGACCGCGGCTGCCTACACGCGCTACCTGTGGGCGCTGGGTCGCGTCGGCGCCCGCCAGTCCTTCCACAGCAGCGCGCACGAGGTGGCGCCCGTCGAAGCGGCCGAGGCCTGGCTGGGCAAGCTGCTGCTGCTCGACTGGAAAAAGGTCGAACCGGCCGGCTTCGCCGCCAGCCAGATCGCGCGCATGACGGGCGACCGCTCGCGCGACATCGGCGCGGCGGTGCGCGAGCAGGTCCTGCGCCGCCTGCTCGCCACCGGCGCCCCCGCCACCTGGGCCACGATGGTGCGCGAAGTGGTCGAACTCGACCAGGCGAGCGAAACGCGCATGCTGGGCGAGGCGCTGCCGCCGGGGTTGAAGCTGCTGCGGTAGGGTGGGCACGGCCGAGTACCAGACCCGTAGGGTGGACGGCTACACCCGACGGGCTGCTTTAACGCTGCGTGAACGCCGTCCACGCGTTCAACCAACCTGTGCACTGTCGGGTCGTTTCGACCGTTGGTTGAACGCGTGGGCGGCGCGAGAGCCGCGTTGATGCATCATGCGGGGTGGAGCCGACCACCCTACGTCCTGCTGCACGCACTCCATAGATGCATGCTTCAACCAAACGGAATGATCGAACCGTCTTACTCCACCCTGATCGCCAGATCCCGCCCTTCCAGCGCGACCTGCCCCGCGTAATCGGCGGCATAAATGCGCAGGATGTAGTCCCCCGGCGCCAGCGCCCCGATCTGCCAGCTGCCGGGCTCCACCTCCCCGTCGCGCAGCCGGTTGTTGACCGCGTAGGCGAAGCGCGTCGCCTTGCTGCCGTAGACGGTGATGCCGCTGTTGGCCGCATACACCAGCTTGACCGCTTCGCGCTCGCGCGGCAGGCGGTCGTAGACTTGGGTGACCAGGGGCTGCTCGTAGCCGGCGGCCGGGCGGCCGTCCGCGTGCAGCAGCTGGTAGCCCAGCTTGTAGAGGCCGAGGCGGCGGCGCGCCAGGTTGCCGTCCATCTGGTCGTAGCCGTCGGCCACGATCGCCACCTCGCCCAGCGTGCGCGCGAGCTTCACGGGCTGGCCGCGCTTGGCCGGAATGCGGCGGCCGATGCTGTCGTACAGGGCCACGCCCTGGATGCGCGGCGCGATCGTGTCCTTCAGGCCGGCGAAGGGCAGCGTCTGCGGGTTGACCAGCGCGCCGCCCGGGTAGTACTCCATGTGCACGTGGGCCATGCTGTTGATGGTGCCGAGGGCGTCGCCGACGGCGAAGCGGGTGCCGCGCGGGACCCGGACGCGCATCGGCTTCCCGCGCGCATCCAGCAGGAGCTGGAAGCGCGGGTCCAGGGCCCGGTCGCGGCTGTCGCGCCCGACGCGCATGTGGATATACGACAGCGGCCCGACGGCGATGCCTTCGCTGAGCGTGCCGTAGCCCCAGTTCGCGTAGGGGTCGCTCACCTTCGAGGGCGTCACCGCCAGCACCGGGGAGCCGATGTCGGCGCGGATGTCGAGCCCGGCGTGAAAGTGGTCGCGGCTTTCTCCGTTGTAGCTGCCGCGCACCTCGCCCATCAGGCCCACGACCTCGTGCACCTGGTCCTGCGGCCCTACCGGCCAGGGCATGGGCGCGGTCCTCGCCGGCTGGGCCGGCGGTGCAAACGACGGCGCCGCTTCGCCCCGTACGGGCGGCGCCAGGCGCAGCACGCGCAGCGCCAGCGCGTCGGCCACCAGCACGGCGCCGCCCGGCTCGACGGCGATGCCGCGCGGCGCGTACAGGCGCACCGTGCCGTCGCTGGCGTAGCGCGACTCGGGCGGCCGGTCGGCGTCTGGCAGCGCGCGCAGTGCGCCGTCCGGGGACAGTTGCAGGATGCGCCCGCCGGCGCCGCTGGCGATGTAGAGGTAGCCGTCGTTCGTCACGGCCAGGCCGGCCGGGCGCCGCAGTACCGGGTCAGGCTCGCCCTCGACCGGCGCCGCAACGGTCGACACGGTGCCGTCCGGCGCGATCTGCCGGATCGCGTTGTTGCCGGTATCGGCGACGAACAGCGTGCCCTGCCTGTCGACCGCGATGGCGCTCGGCGTGTCGAAGGCGGCCATGAGGGCCGGCCCGTCGGCATTGCCCGGCTGGCCGCTGCCGGCGAGCGTCGTGACGCTGCCGTCGGGCGTGATCCTCCGGATGCGGTCGTTGTAGGTGTCGGCCACGTACACATTGCCGCGCTGGTCGACCGCGATGCCGACCGGCGCATGGAAGCGCGCGGCCCGTCCCTGGCCGTCGGCGTGGCCCGGCTGGCCGTCGCCCGCGAGCGTGGCGACGCTGCCGTCGGGCGCGATCTTGCGGATGGCGTGGTTGCCGGTGTCGGCCACGTAGAGGTTGCCGCGGCGGTCGAACGCGAGCGCGGACGGGGTGTGGAAGGCGGCGGTGGCGCCGGGACCATCGCGGAAGCCTTCGCTGCCGCCGGCGAAGGTGGAGACCATGCCGTCCTTGCCAATGCGGCGGATGCGGTTGCCCTCGCCGCCGTCGGCCACATACACGTCGCCGTGCGCGTCGAGCGCCACGCCGAAGGGGTCGCTGAAGCGGCTGGCGGCGTGCGGGCCGTCGACGACGCCGCTGTGGCCGCTGCCTGCAATCGGCGTCACGCGCGCCGCCCAGAAAGCCTGGGTGGGTGCGGGCGCCGGCACCAGGACGGCCTGGCGCGGGGCGGATGGGTCGCGCTGTTTCAGGAACACATATCCGCCCACGCAGGCGGCCAGCACGCCGGCGCCCGCCAGCGCGGCGATGATCGATTGTCGGTTCACTCTGTTGCCTGCGGATTGTACAAACCGCAAGTCTAACCGATGGGTCCGGCGCGCACGGCAGGCGCGTATTCAATGATGTTCACGGGTGAATTGCCAGCTTTATACTATCGGGCTGACAACATCACTTCTTGCCTGCGATGACGAGCTTTGCGCTTTACAACTCGACGTGGAGAAATGCGGCCGATGCGGCCGTGTGGACAGTCGCGTCGCTGCCCTTGCTGTTCGGCATGGTGTTCAAGCCGATGTGGTGGGCGTCGCCCGGCTTCGCCCTGCTCGCGCTGGCGGCGGCCGTGTCATGGGGACGCGCCTTCGACCGTTCGCTCCAGGCACGGGTGGACGGGAACGGCATCTGGACGAAGCGCTACGGCATGATCTCGTGGAGCGAGATGGCCGAGGCCCGGGTCGTCCCGGGCAAGATGAGCTATCTCCGGATCACGTTCAGGGAGGTGGAGCCATGGAAGTCGCGCGCGAGCCTGCTGCGGCGGCTATTCCACGGCCGCATCAAACAGGGCCCGTTCCTGGTCAGCCTACCACTGCAGCACACGGGCGTGGACGCAGCCGCGCTGAGCCGCTTCCTGAAGGAACGCTCGCCGAAATCAGCGCTTGCCTAGCAGGCGCGCGAACAGCGAGGACAGCGAGCGGGTCGGGATCCGTTTGGCCAGCGGGCCAGGATGGTTGCAGCGTGCGGTAATGGTCATGGTTGTAGGCTCCGAAACATTGCTTAGCAGGATAGCCACACGGTTGAGTTCGCTCTGTGCGCCATTTCGCTTAGCGTCGCATAGCAGCATGACGGGCCCATGACAAGCGCGCGCGCCTCGGCACGTTTGAGCCATATCATGGGTATTGCAAGGCCGCGCCCTACCCTGTTGGAAGGGCCAAGGCTTGCAGGCGTTGTCAAACACAGACCAGGGAGAAACGAGATGAGCTACGCAGATCGTGACAAATATGGGATGTACAAAGGCACCGGCCACGCCGGCCCAGGTCCGGCACTGATGGGGGCGGACACGCTGATCGGCGACGACGTCGTCAACGGTTCCGAGGAAAGCCTGGGCGACATCAAGGAAATCATGCTCGACATGAACACCGGCCAGGTGGCGTATGCGGTGCTGGCCTTCGGCGGTTTCCTCGGCATGGGCGAAAAACTGTTCGCCGTGCCCTGGCAGGCGCTGCACCTCGACACGGCCAACCACCGCTTCGTGCTGAATGTCGAGAAGGAGCGCCTGAAAACCGCTCCCGGCTTCAACAAGGATGCCTGGCCCGACATGAGCGACATCAACTGGGCCAACCAGGTCCACACCTTTTACGGCACCGATCCCCGCGGCGGCGCGCCGACCATGGCGCCGGGTGTGGGCATGCGTACCGGCATGACCGAGGGCGGCGGTGCAGGGATCGGCT
Source organism: Massilia sp. SYSU DXS3249 (assembly GCF_053668055.1). Taxonomy (NCBI): domain Bacteria; kingdom Pseudomonadati; phylum Pseudomonadota; class Betaproteobacteria; order Burkholderiales; family Oxalobacteraceae; genus Massilia; species Massilia sp. SYSU DXS3249. The sequence continues at coordinate 125,311 of NZ_JBSIPX010000002.1, forward strand.
CAGGCATGGGTGCCGGCTACGCGGGTAGCGCAGGCCCGGGCGCCGGCGCCGGCAGCGGCATGACGGGGGGCGGCGCAGGCGGCGGTATGGGCAACACGGAAGCTTCGGTCCACGGATCGGGCGCCAGCGCCGACCCGCGTTCAGGCAACCTGGGCGACGACAAGGACATCAGCCGGATCCGGGGCAGCAACATCGGCTGAGGAGCGAAAGGTGGACGGCTCGTCATTCAGGCCAGGAGCGTGAAGGACAAACCGTTCACCCCACCGCTCACCTGATCATCGACTCCCACACCTTCTGCAGCCGCTTGGCCGACACCGGCATCGGCGTACGCAGTTCCTGCGCGAACAGCGACACGCGCAGCTCTTCCAGCATCCAGCGGAATTCCGTCATGCGCGGGTCGTTGCTCTTGCCCGGCTGCTTGGAGATGCGCTGGAACTGGCTGGCGGCGTTCTGCCATTCGGCCATCAGCTGGGCGTCGCGCGACGGGTTGCCGCGCAGCTTTTCCAGGCGGATGTTCATCGCCTTCAGGTAGCGCGGGAAATGCGCCAGCTGGCTGTACTCGTTGTCGGCGATGAAGCGCTTGTGCACCAGGCCCGCCAGTTGTGCCTGCATGTCGGCGGCCACCGCCTGCGGCAGCCCGTTCAGGCGCTTCGGCATGCCGTGGAACTCGGACAGAATCGAGCCCACCAGGCGCGCGATTTCGTTGATCAGGAGGCCGATGCGCCCCTTCCCTTCGTCCTTGCGCTTGTTGAAGGAAGCCGCATCGAGCGGCAGCGGGTCCTGCAGGCAGGCGATGTCGATCGCCTTCTGGATGATCTGGTCGCGCAGCTCTTCCTGCGAGCCGACCGACATGAACTGCATGCCCATCCCCTGCAGGCCCAGGATGTTCTTCTCGGCGAATTTCAACTGGTCCTTCAACTGCAGCGCGAACAGGCGGCGCAGGCCGACGCGGTGGGTGCGCGCCGCCACGTTCGGGTCGTCGAACACCTCCAGGTCGCAATGCGTGCCCTTGTCGACCAGGGCCGGGAAGCCGATCAGCGTCAGCTTGCCCTGGTTGATCTCGAGGAGCTCGGGCAGGACGCCGAAGGTCCAGCTGGTGAGATTCGTATGCTGGCTGACCGCCGGCGCTGCCGCACCCGGCGTGGCGGCCGGCGCCGCGCCGCCCTTGGTCTTGCCAGGCTGCGCAGCCGGCGTCGCCGGTGGCGCCCCTTTCCCGCTGCCCCAGGACGCCGGCGTGGCCACGCCCTGCTTGGCGGCCGCACCCGGCGCCGCCTCGGCCAGCTTCTGGAAGCTCTGGCGCGCCTGGTTGCCGAGTTCCGCCTGCAGGCTCGACAGGTTGCGCCCCATCTCGAGCTGGCGCCCGTGCTCGTCGATGACCTTGAAGTTCATGAAGAGGTGGGCCGGCAGGGTCTCGAGCTTGAAATCGCCAGTCAGGACGTTGACGCCGGTTTCGGCCCGCACGTCGAGGATCAGCACGTCGAGCAGGTCGCCCCGTCCGAAGACCCCGGCCGCGTTGACGCGGTCGACGAAACGCGCCGCGTAGTCCGGCAGCGGCACGCAGTGGCGGCGCAGCTTCTGCGGCAGGGATTTGAGCAGCAGGTGGACTTTTTCCTTCAGCATGCCCGGCACCAGCCAGGCCACGCGTTCGAGCGGAATCTGGTTCAGCGCGAACAGCGGCACCGACAGGGTCACGCCGTCGCGCAGGCTGCCCGGCTCGAAGTGGTACGAGAGCCCCATCTCGATGCCGGTGACGTTCATCGTCTTCGGGAACAGCTCGGTCGTGACGCCGGCCGCCTCGTGGCGCATCAGCTCTTCGCGGTTCAGGTACAGCAGCTTCGGGTTGTCGCGCGCGGCGTCCTTGTACCATTTCTCGAAGCCGGCGCCGTTGACGACATCCTTCGGGATCTCGGCGTCGTAGAAGGCGGCGATCAGCTGGTCGTCCACCAGCACGTCCTGGCGGCGCGACTTGTGCTCGAGGTTCTCGATCTCGCGCACCAGCTTGTGGTTGTGGGCGTAGAAAGGAGCGCGCGTCTCGTAGTCGCCCGCCACCAGCGCGTCGCGGATGAAGATCTCGCGCGCCTCGTACGGGTTGTGCAGCGCGTGGTTGATGCGGCGGCCACTGTAGACGACGATGCCGTACAACGTCGCGCGCTCGAGGGCCGATACCTGCGCCGGCTTCTTCTCCCAGCGCGGCTCGCCCCAGGATTTCTTCAGCAGGTGCGCCCCCACCTTCTCTACCCACTCGGGCTGGATCTGCGCGATGCAGCGCGCGTACAGGCGCGTGGTTTCGACAAGTTCCGCGGCCATGATCCACTTGCCCGGTTTTTTCGTCAGCGAGGAACCCGGCCAGACGTGGAACTTGATGCCGCGCGCGCCCAGGTAGGCCGCGCCCGGCTCGTCCTCGCCCTTGAAGCCGATGTTCCCGAGCAGGCCGGTCAGCAGCGCCAGGTGCAGCTGGTCGTAGGTCGCCGGCGCCTCGTTCAGGCGCCAGCCCTGCTCGCGCACGATGGTCAGCAGCTGCGAATGCACGTCGCGCCACTCGCGCAGGCGCACCTGCGACAGGAAGTTGGCGCGGCAGTTTTCCTGCAGCAGCCGGTTCGATTTCTTGTGCTCGATCGCGTCCTCGAACCACTTCCAGATCTTGATAAAGCTGAGGAATTCGGACTTCTCGTCGGCGAACTTCTTGTGCTTCTCGTCGGCCTGCTGCTGGTATTCCATCGGCCGGTCGCGCGGGTCCTGCACCGACAAGGCCGAGGCGATGATCAGCATCTCGGACAAGCAGTCGTTGTCGAGCGAGGCCAGGATCATGCGGCCCACGCGCGGGTCGAGCGGCAGCCGCGCCAACTTGCGGCCCAGGGGCGTCAGTTCGTTGGTCTCGTCGACCGCGCCCACTTCCTGCAGCAGCTGGTAGCCGTCGGCGATCGCGCGGCCCTGCGGCGGCTCGATGAAGGGGAAGGTCTCGACGTCGGTCAGGTGCAGCGACTTCATGCGCAGGATGACCGCGGCCAGCGAGGAGCGCAGGATTTCCGGGTCGGTGAATTTCGGGCGCTGCAGGAAGTCCTCTTCCTCGTACAGGCGGATGCAGACGCCGTCGGCCACGCGGCCGCAACGGCCGGCGCGCTGGTTCGCCGCCGACTGCGCGATCGGTTCCACCTGCAGCTGCTCGACCTTGTTGCGGAAGCTGTAGCGCTTTACGCGCGCCAGGCCCGCGTCGACCACGTAGCGGATGCCCGGCACGGTCAGCGAGGTCTCGGCCACGTTGGTGGCCAGCACGATGCGGCGCGCATTCGTCGTGCGGAACACCTTGTCCTGTTCTTCGACCGAGAGGCGCGCGAACAGCGGCAGGATCTCGACGTGCGGCGGATGGTGCTTCCTCAGCGCCTCGGCGCAATCGCGGATCTCGCGCTCGCCGGGCAGGAAGACCAGCACGTCGCCCTGGCCGAGGCGGCAGAGTTCATCCACGCCGTCGACCACGGCGTCCATCAGGTCGCGTTTTTCGCGCGCCTGCTGCGCCGGTTTCTTCCCGCTTTGAGCGGGTTTGTTGTCGGCGCCGCTGCCGGCTTGAACAGGATCGCGGTCCACGGGGCGGTAACGCACCTCGACCTTGTACAGGCGGCCCGAGACCTCGATCACCGGCACCGGCTTCTTGCCTTCCTGCGTGAAGTGGCGCGCGAAGCGCTCGGCGTCGATCGTCGCCGAGGTGATGATCACCTTCAGGTCGGGACGGCGCGGCAGCAGCTGCTTCAGGTAGCCGAGCAGGAAGTCGATGTTCAGGCTGCGTTCGTGGGCCTCGTCGATGATGATCGTGTCGTAGGCCTTCAGGAGCGGATCGGTCTGGGTCTCGGCCAGCAGGATACCGTCGGTCATCAGCTTGATCGAGGCGCCCGGCTGCAGCGTGTCGTTGAAGCGCACCTTGAAGCCGACGTGCTCGCCCAGCGGTGTGCCGATCTCGAAGGCGATGCGTTTCGCCGTCGAAGACGCGGCGATCCGGCGCGGCTGGGTGTGGCCGATCAGGCCCTTCTCGCCGCGGCCCAGCTGCAGGCAGATTTTAGGGAGCTGCGTCGTCTTGCCGGAACCGGTTTCGCCCGAGACGATGATCACCTGGTTCTCCATCAGCGCCTTGGCGATCTCCTCGCGGCGGCTGGAGACCGGCAGGTCTTCGGGATAGGTGAGCGGCGGCAGCGGGGTCTGCACGCGCGGTGTGCGCGGTGCCCTGGATTCGTCACGCGGCGCGCGCTCGCGCGGTGCGCCTTCGCCCTGTGCAGACTGCGGACGTCCGCCGCGCCCGTCCTGCGTGCGCCGTTCGTTCTGGCCCGCGTCCTCTCCTTGCGGACGGGGCGCGCGTTGCGCACGGCGCTGCCCACCCTCGTTAGCTTCGCCCGCCGGGCGGCCCTGGGCGCGCTCGTTCGGGTGCCGGTGCTCCGGCTTGGTCTGCAAGGCGCCTTCACGCGTCTGCGTCATCGGCGCGCGCAACTCCCCCGCGGCGCGCTCGCGCGGCTGCTTCGGAGACTGGTTCGGGGATCCTGCGCGCGCCGTGTCCGGCGAAGGCTTGTTACTCTGTTCAGACATTGTTTTTACGAGGTATTTGGTGCGCAAGTCGCGCAGCGAATTATAATGCGGCAAATGGAAAACCCTACCCAATTCGTCCAGTGGTTGCGCTCTGTCGCGCCGTATATTCATGCCTTTGGCGGCAAGACCTTCGTCGTCGCCTTCCCCGGCGAACTGGTGGCCGCCGGCGCCCTGCCGGTACTCGCGCAAGACCTTTCCCTGCTGGTCGCACTCGGCATCCGGATCGTGCTCGTGCACGGCTCGCGTCCGCAGGTGGCCGAACAGCTTGGCCTGCGCAGCGTCGAGGGCCGCTTCCATAACGGCGTGCGCATCACCGACACGGCCGCGATGGAATGCGCCAAGGAAGCCGCGGGCGAACTGCGCCTCGACATCGAAGCCGCGTTCAGCCAGGGCCTGCCGAATACGCCGATGTCGAATGCCCAGATCAGCATCGTGTCCGGTAACTTCGTCGTCGCCCGCCCGCTGGGCGTGATCGATGGCGTCGACTTCGAGCTGACGGGCATGACCCGCAAGATCGCCGCCGACAAGATCGCCCCGATCCTGCAGACCGAGGACAACCTGGTGCTGCTGTCGCCGCTTGGTTTCTCGCCGACCGGGGAAGTCTTCAACCTGACGATGGAAGACGTGGCCGCATCGGCCGCCATCGCCCTGCACGCCGACAAGCTCATCTACATCACCGAAACGCCGATGATGTCCGACGCCGCCGGCACCGAAATCCGCGAACTGTCCTCGCACCAGGCCGAGGCCGTGCTGCAGGCGAACTTCCTGCCGCCGGATGCCGCGTTCTACCTGCGCCACGCGATCAAGGCCTGCAACAGCGGCGTCGACCGCGCGCACATCGTGCCGTTCGAGATGGACGGGTCGGCCCTGCTCGAGCTGTTCACCCATGACGGCGTGGGCACCATGATCAGCCACGAAAACCTGGAAAGCCTGCGCCAGGCCACAATTGAGGACGTCGGCGGAATTATCAAGCTGATCGAACCACTGGAAGCGGACGGCACGCTGGTCTACCGCGGCCGCGAACTGATCGAGCGCGAGATCGAACAGTTCTCCGTCATTGAGCACGACGGCGTGATCTTCGGCTGCGCCGCCCTCTATCCCTTCCCGGAAGCGAGGATGGGCGAAATGGCCTGCCTCACCGTGAACCCCGACGTGCAGGCCCAGGGCGACGGCGAGCGCATCCTGAAGCACATGGAAAACCGCGCGCGCGCCGCGGGTCTTACCAAGCTGTTCGTGCTGACGACGCGCACCGCGCACTGGTTCAAGAAGCGCGGCTTCCAGCCGGCGACCGTCGACGACCTGCCGAAGGACCGCCAGCACATGTATAACTGGCAGCGTAAATCACAGGTCTTCATCAAGACCTTATAATCGCCCTTTTACTCTTTACCGAATCAGGAGCACACCATGGCCCGTATGGTCCAATGCATCAAACTGAAAAAGGAAGCCGAAGGCCTGGACTTCCCGCCCGTCCCCGGCGAAATGGGCAAGAAGCTGTACCTGTCGGTGTCGAAGGAGGCCTGGCAGGGGTGGCTGAAGCACCAGACCATGCTGATCAACGAAAACCGCCTGAACCTGGCGGACGACCGCGCGCGTAAATACCTGGCGCAGCAGATGGAAAAGCATTTCTTCGGCGAAGGCGCCGACCAGGCTGTGGGTTACGTGCCGCCGACGGCGTAAGTTTCTCAAGTCGTCATCGCGACCTCAGGGCGGGCCTTCGGGCCCGCTTTGCTTTTGTGGGGTGGCTCATGATTGAAGCTCCCGGCTTCGATCACCCCACGCAGTCTGATATGCTGCGTTTCGATATGCATCTGCTAGACCGCGTGGGCTCAAGAGCCCACCCTACGAAATCAGCAGCAGCCTTCGCCATGGGGTGCATCCACTTCTCCCTCCTCTTCCGGCGGATACAAAATCCGCAAACCATCCACGCGCGCGAACTTGGTCAGCGCGGCCGGCCGGCGCTTGCCCGGATTGATGATGTGCTCGACCTGCACGCCCCGCACCAGCAGCGCGTCGGCCACCAGTGAGCGGTGGCAGCGCCAGGGCACCGACTCGGCACACATCAGCGCGCAGCGGGTGGTGGCGGCCAACTCAATCACCGCTGCCACGTTGTCCGCGAACTCGGGCGTCTGCATGTAGTCGGCATAGCCGCGGAAGGAGGTATTGCGCCAGCCGCTGTTGGGCGAGTCCTTCAGCGGGCGGCGCAGTCCGCCGAGGCCCGGCATTTGCCGGTATTCGATGCCGGCCGCGGCCAGCGACAGCGGCAGCTGGTCCTGCCCGAACTGTGGGTTGTGGCGCGACTTCGGGACGGTGCGCACGTCGAGCAGGCAGGCGACATCGTTTTGCCGCAACAAATCGATGAATTCTTCGATCGGACGATTCGAATGCCCGATGGTACAGACGATTTCCGTGTTCACTATGCAACTCCCAGACGAGTATTTCATTCTCTCGCGGATGAGAATATGCCGGCGCAGCGGAGCCCGGCGTAGAATCGGCTGCTGTGATGCCGGGGCCGTTCGCGCCGGCCAGGACGTCCACACTACAAAGAACATGAACATGCTTGCCGCATTCGACAACCTGCTGATGGACGCCCGGCCGCGCGACATGAGCCGCCTGCGGCGCGGCCTGGTCGAATTCCTGTATTTCGGTTTCAAGAACGCGCGTTCCTGCCTGTTCGTCGGCACCTTCCTCGCCGCGATGCTCCTGATGCCGCGCGCCGGCATCCTCGGCATTCCCCGCTACGACATGCTGCTGATCGTCGCGCTCGCGATCCAGTTCTGGATGGTCTACGCGAAACTGGAAACCTGGGACGAGCTGAAGGCGGTCTGCCTGTTCCACGTGGTCGGCTTCGCGCTCGAGGCCTTCAAGGTCTCGGGCAGCATTCAGTCCTGGAGCTATCCGGACTTCGCTTACACCAAGATCTTCGGTGTGCCGCTGTTTGCCGGCTTCATGTACGCCTCGGTGGGCAGCTACATCGTGCAGGCCTGGCGCATGTTCGACCTGCGCATCCGCCATCACCCGCCCTACTGGATGGCGGCCCTGATCGCCATCCTGATCTACGCGAACTTCTTTACCCACCACTACATCGGCGACTACCGCTGGTACCTGGCGGCCTGCGCGCTCGGCCTGTATTCGCGCACCGTCGTCATCTACCGCCCGCTCGACCGCGACCGCCAGATGCCGCTGATGCTCGGCTTCGTGCTGATCGGCTTCTTCATCTGGCTGGCCGAGAACATCGGCACCTTCTGGGGCGTCTGGCGCTATCCGAACCAGCTCGGCGCCTGGTCGCTCGTCCACCTGAGCAAATGGAGCTCTTGGTCGCTGCTGGTGATCATGACGTTCACCATCGTGGCCAGCCTCAAGCACATCAAGTCGAAAATCCACATCGCCGAAGCATGAGCATGAGCATGAAAAAACCACGCAGCAAGGCAGCCCGGATCGCCATCCGGGTACTCATCGTACTCCTCGTGCTGGGACTCGCCTCGCGCGTGGTGCGCTTCATCCTGCAATGAGGATGCGCTAAAGACGCGAACGCCCACGCACCTGCAGGCAGGGCGTGGGCATCCGGAGACAGTCAGGACAAAACCGGTACGCCGTACCGGCAGTGCTGATTACTTACCGTCTTGCATCTTTTCACCGGCACGCTCGACAGCCTTGCCGGCTTTATCGTTGATTGCGTCCGCGCCTTGACGGACTTCAGCGGCAGCTTCCTTGGTTTCCTGACGCACTTCGGCGCCGGCTTCGCGCATATTCGCGGCAGCCTTGTCGGTTGCCTGGTCGATGTTGGCGGCGGCCTTGTCGGCAGCCTGGTCGACGTTTTCGGCAGCACGCTCAGCGCTGTTCTCGATGGCAGCGCCAGCTTCTTTGGTTTCCTCGGCGACTTTCGCGCCAGCATTGTCGATCGCTGCGCCGGCTTCTTGTGCAGGACCGGTCGACGGATCGGCATCTTTCTTGCAGCCGGTGGCGAGAACGGCAACGGCGATCATCAGGGCGGAAATGGTGGCTTTGTTCATGGTTTGCTCCTTAGTAATTTGTTGTCATTAGATTACCCTTTTCGGAAAAACCATGCCACACGTTACACTTGTAACGTGCGCGCATGTTTCCAGCTTGGCTGCGTTCGCATTTCCACAGTTCACAGGAACGTCCATGGTTCGCATCTGCTGCCTGGTGGCTACTGCCTATGCCGCCACTTTCACTAACGCGCCAGCCCTTGCTCCGGCTGACGACACCGGTCAAGTCCGGACAGCGCACGGTAACAGGAAATTGCCATGCCGGTAGCACTCGACCCGGCCGAAGTCGAGTTCATCGCGATCCGGGCCCAGGGTCCGGGCGGGCAGAACGTCAACAAGGTCTCGTGCGCCGTCCACGCGCGCTTCGACATCCAGGCGTCCTCGCTGCCCGATTACGTGAAGGAACGCATGCTCGCCGCGCGCGATTCGCGCATCACCCGCGAGGGCGTGCTCGTGCTCAAGGCGCAGCAGTCGCGCAGCCTGGAGCAGAACAAGGAAGAAGCGCTGCAGCGCCTGCAGGCGCTGATCGACGCAGCGGCCGAGGTGCAGCTGGTGCGCCGGCCGACCAGGCCGACGCGCAGTTCGCAGCGGCGCCGGCTGGATGCGAAAACCCGCAGCGGCAACATCAAGGCCTTGCGCGGCAAGGTCACTGAATAGGCGGCAAGCCCTCCCTCACCTTGCGCGGCGGCCGCGCACGTTTCGCTTGCATCCCTTCTCATCCGCGTTAGAATGGAAATGAGAAGCATTCTCATTGACAAGAAGAATGCGCGTTTGCCGGTGCCTGCTTCGTGTAGCGCCGGCCAGTCCAACCGCGAAGGAAGACCATGTGCGACAAGCATAAGCGACCGCCATCCAGTCCCGAGGCCGCCAGCCCGCAGGGCTCGCGCCGCCGCCGTCTCTGGGAATTGCCCCACACCTGCCATTGCCCGCTGATCGGCGTCGGCTTGTCCATGCAGGGCCTGCGCAGGCTCGCCGAAAAAGTCGTCGGCGAAGCGCTCGAGCACGACGATTATGAGCTGCATGTCGGCGTCGTCAACGAGTGCATGACGCGCAAGACGCTGTCCGATGCCCTGCAAAAGGAGCTCGACCGCCGTTACGCCGCCGACGTCGCCCGCTTCCACAAGGCCAGGAACACGGCCGAGGTCAAGGCATTATGGGATGCGGCCGTTGCTGCGGGAAACGTCGCCGGCGCCTTCTGGGCCGGCCTCACCCACCCGCGCTGCACGGCCGAGCTGGAAGAGCGCATGACGCGCGACATCCACATGGTGCAGCACCAGGCCGGGGCCTGCGCCCGCGTGGACATGCAAAAGCACCAAGCCTTGCTCGACGAGCACGCCAGGCTGGGGCGCGAGCTGCTGAAATTGCAGGAACGCTGCAACGGGCTGGTCCAGGACAAGGCCGAGGCCGCGCGCGAGCACGAAGCCGCGCTGATGGGCTTGCGCGCGATCGCGATCGGCAAGGACACCGAGCTCGGGCAGGCACGTGCCGAGCTGGATGCCCTGCGCGCCTCGATACCGGAACTGGACACGCGCAAGCGCCTCGCGAACCGCCTGGCGCAGATGGAGTGGCGCGAACAGGTCTTGCGGGCGCAGCTCGATGCATTGAAGGACGAGGCGCCCGCGGCCACGGCGCCGGCGCCCGAGCCGGCGCCCGAGCCGGCGCCCGAACCGGCGCCGGCCACCGCCCCGCTGCCGGCATGCCTGGACAAGCAGAGCATCCTGTGCGTCGGCGGACGCAGCGGCAATGTGCCGATCTACCGCAGCATCGTCGAACGCGCCGGCGCCCGCTTCGCGCACCACGATGGCGGCCTGGAAGACAGCAGCGGCCTGCTCGACGCCAGCCTGGCCGCCGCCGACCTGGTCATTTGCCAGACCGGCTGCATCAGCCACGGTGCCTACTGGCGGGTCAAGGACCATTGCAAGCGCACGGGCAAGCGCTGCCTGTTCGTCGACAACCCGAGCGTGTCGAGCCTGGCGCGCACCCTGCAGGAAGTGGAAACGGCGCCCTGAAGGCGCCGTCGGCTGGGGTGCGAACTACATTTTGCGGCACTGGCGCAGCTCGCAGCGCGCCATGAACACCTTGCCGTCCGCACAGTGCAGGCGGTAGACCTCGACCGGGCCCGGCTCGGTCACCAGCCCGGCGCCCTGCCCCGTGCAGGCATGCCCGCGCGCCAGCTGCTCGACCGTGGCGGAGGACACGCCGACGCGGTAAGGCACGCGTTCGATGGGCGCGCCGCCGGCGTCCACGAGGGCTGCCGGCGCAGGCTTGACCGGGGCCGCTGCCGCCGGCATCGGCTTGGGTGCCTGGAAAAGCGTGCAGCCCGCAAGAGCTGCCACCACCGCCACCACTGCCGCCACCGCCAGTCGTTTCATCGCGCCCCCGGGATCAGAACGTGAGGGTCTTCACGCCGTCGGCCGTGCCGAGCAGGCAGACGTCGGCGCCGCGCTGGGCAAACAGGCCGACTGCAATCACGCCGACGATGCCGTTGATCTGGGTTTCGACGCCGCTCGGATCGGCAATCTCCATGCCGGCCACGTCGATGATCTCGCCGCCGTTGTCGGTGATGAAGGCGTCCGTACCGCCGGCTTTCGTGCGCAGGCGCGGCTGGCCGCCGAGGGTGGCCAGCTTGCGCATCACGGCCGCGCGCGCCATCGGGATGACTTCCACCGGCAGCGGGAACTTGCCCAGGGTCTGGACGAGTTTCGAGCCGTCGGCGATGCAGACGAACTGCTTCGACACCGAGGCGACGATCTTCTCGCGCGTCAGCGCAGCGCCGCCGCCCTTGATCATGGCGCCCGTGTCGGTGATCTCGTCGGCGCCGTCGATGTAGACGGCGATCGACTCGACCTCGTTCAGGTCGAACACGGGAATGCCGTGCCCGCGCAGGCGCTCGGCGGTCGCTTCGGAGGACGCCACGGTGCCCTTGATGCGGTCCTTGATCCTGGCCAGTTCGTCGATGAAGAAATTGGCCGTCGAGCCGGTGCCCACGCCGATGATTTCGCCGTCGACCACGTAATCGATGGCCGCGCGTGCCACGGCTTGCTTGAGTTCGTCCTGAGTCATGATGTCCGCTATGGGGGAGAGGGAAATGCCGACATTTTAACGGATCGCGGACGCGATCAGGGCGCGCGGCGGCTCTGCAGCCAGGCGCGCAGCCCATGCGTCAGCACCGCCGGGAACACGCTCGCGTGGTCCTCGCCTGGGAACACGGCGAGCCGCGTGCGCAGGCCGGGATAGCGGCGCGCCTTGAGCGCGGCGTCGAACTCCCGCAGGTCGGCGACCATGTCGGCCTCCTCTTCCGAACGCGAACGCCGCTTGCCGGGCGCCAGCGTCTCGCTTGCGCCGATGCCGAAGAAGACCGAGGCCGGCAGGTCGCGGCGCGCACTTGCAGTGGCCTGCTCGCGCTCGAACATCACGCCGCGGTCGAACCACAGCGAGGGACTGCCGAGGATGTAGTGTTCGAAGCTGTCGGGCCGGGTCAGCAGCAGGTCCAGGCCCAGCAGGCTGCCGTAGGAATGGCCGATGAAGGCCTTGCGCCGCATGTCGGCGCGGTAGTGGGCGGCGATCACGGGGAACACCTCGGCGGCGATGAAGCGGCCGTAGGCGCCTGCTTCGCCGAAGGCCGGCGCGCGGCCCGGCATATCGGACGTGTGGCTGCCCAGGCGCGGCACGCTCGGCGTGTAGTCGCGGCGGCGGCTGTAGTTGCCGGTGTCGCCCTTCGCGTACGAGAGGCCGACGACGATCGCTTCCTCCATGCCGGCATGCCTTGCCAGGCGCTGGGCGATGCTGCGCACGAGGGGGAAGGCGTAGTTGGCGTCGGTGACGAACAGCACGGGATAGCGCCGGTTTGAAGCGGCGTACGAGTCGGGCAGCGCCACCATCACCTGGTAATCGCGCTTCAGGGCCGCGGGGCGGATGTCGCGCACTTCGGTGTTGTCCAGCATATAGGGAAGCGGTGCGGCAAGTGCGCCGCCGGCCAGGCAGCAGGCCAGGGCCAGTTGGAAGATCTGTCGTTTCAAGCGTGCTCCTTGTCGATGGTGGCGGGTGGCGGATGAGCGCGATTGTGCGGCGCAGCCGGCAGCAGGACAGCAAGAGGGTGACGAAACCCGGTTTCCGTGTGACGGCGGCCGCCGGCACCGGTCTCGGGCGATAGTTGCCGCTGCTATACTTTTGCCGATGAAACCAGGCCCTCCCCTCCCCGGCTCCCCTTGGGCGCTCCTGCCCGCAGCCCGGACGGCAGTCGTGGTCGTGCTCGTGTGGGCGATCATCAGCGCCCTGGGCGCGCTGCAGACCTACAGCGACAACCTGCGCAGCGGCGTCGACAGCCACTATCCCGCCCTGCTGTCCACCTGGTTCGTCGAGTACGCAGTCCCCCTGATCGTCCTGTCCACGGGGCTGGTCCTGGCGCTGGCGCGCTGGCCGGCGCTGATCGAGCGTCCGCGCCACGTGCTGGCCCTGTTCGTCGGCCTGGTGCTCGTGTTCCAGCCGGCCCAATGGATTTATATGGCCTGGCTGCGCGGCTACCTCGACCTGGCCGGGCCGGGCGGCCTGTGGGCGCTGCTGCGCAAGATGCTGCTGGTCGGCTGGTTCTCGACCACCGGCACCTTCGCCGCCATCCTGGCGCTGCACTACTGGCGCCGGGCGCGGGAGCGCGAACTGGCCTGGCAGCGCTCGCAGACCGACATGCTCGGCCTGCGCCTGGCGCTGGAAGAACAGCGCCTGCTGGCCCTGCGCGCCCAGCTCGAGCCGCACTTCCTGTTCAACGCCCTGAATGCCATCAGCGCGCTGGTGCGCGACGGCGACAAGGCGCTGGCCCTGGGCGGCATCGGCCGCCTGAGCGACCTGCTGCGCTACGCCCTGTCGGCCAGCACCCGCAACAGCGCGACCGTCGCCGCCGAGCTGCAGTTCGTGCGCGACTACCTCGACCTGCAGCGCCTGCGCTACGGCGAGCGGCTGCGCGTGCACATCGAGGGCGAGAGCGCGCTGCTGCACGAAGTCGACTGCCCGCCCCTGCTGCTGCAGCCGCTGATCGAGAACGCCCTGCGCCACGACCTCGACTGCCACGCGAACCCGAGCGACATCCGCCTCGGCTTTGCACGCGAGGTCGAGACGCTGTGCATCCGGGTCGCCAATCCGGCCAGCGCCCACGCTTCTCCGAATCCGGGCGCCGGGCTGGGCCTCGCCAACACGCGCGCCAGGCTGCGCCTGCTGCATCCGGGGGCGTCGCTGCACGCCGGCCTGCGGGACGGCCGCTTCGTCGCCGAAGTGCGCCTGCCGCTGGAGCACTAGCCATGGCCATCCCTCATTCCATCTCTTACCTGATCGTCGACGACGAACTGCCGGGCCGGCGCAACCTGCGCCTGGCGATGGCCGCCTGGCCCGGCTGGGTGCTGGCCGCGGAATGCGACAGCGCGGCCGCGGCGCGCACGGCGCTGGCCGGCCAGGACATCGACCTCGTCTTCCTCGACATCCAGATGCCGGCCGAGTCCGGGCTGGTGCTGGCGCGCGAGATCAGCCGCCTGCGCGAGCCGCCGCTGGTCGTGTTCGTGACCGCCCACAGCGAGCATGCGGTCGACGCCTTCGAGGTGCATGCCCTCGACTACCTGCTCAAGCCGCTGAGCGATGCGCGCCTGGCGCAGGCCGTCGAGCGTGCTGCCGCCATGCTGGGCGGGCGCCAGCGCGAAGCCTACGGCGCCGCGCTGCGCGACTATGTCGATGCGGGCGAGCGCGCCGACAGCGCCTGCATCGACCACCTGCACGTGCGCTCGGTCGGCCGCATCGAGCGCATCGGCATCGAGGAGATTGCCTGGATCGGCTCGGCGGGCAACTACGCCGAACTGCACCTGGCCTCGCGCACGGTGCTGCACCGAATCACGCTGAACCGCCTGGAAGCCCTGCTCGGGCCGGGCCGGTTCCTGCGCGTGCACCGCGGCGCCATCGTCCGCCGCGACCGGATCGCGCGGCTGGAACACTGCGGCGACGGCGGCCACCGCCTGCTGCTGCGCTGCGGCGCTGCTGTCCCCGTCAGCGAGCGTTACCTGGCCGCGCTGAAGGCGGCCATGTGACGAAACGCCGCATTGCCGGGATGGCGGCACTGGCCGCGACAAAGCCGCCTTCCTATACTCGACGGCATCGAACACAGGAGAACACCATGTCCACCCGCCGCCCCTTCCTCGCCATTGCGATGGCCTGTCTCTGCCTGGCCCCGGCCCGCGCCGCCGATGCGGACGCCATGCGGTCCCTTGTCGACCGCGCCGTGCGCCCGCTGATGGCGCAGCACGACGTGCCGGGCATGGCGGTCGCCGTCACCGTCGACGGCAAGGCGATGTTCTTCAGCTACGGCGTCGCATCGAAGGAGGGCGCAAAGCCGGTCAACGAGCACACGCTGTTCGAACTCGGCTCGATCAGCAAGACGTTTACCGCCACGCTGGCGGTCCACGCCGCGCAGCTCGGCAAGCTCTCGCTCGGCGACCATCCGGGCGAACATATCGCGCAGCTGAAGGGCAGCCCGGTCGACCGCGCCACCCTGCTCGAACTGGGCACCTACACGGCCGGCGGCCTGCCCCTGCAGTTCCCGGACGAGGTCAGGGAGGATGCGCAGATGCCCGCGTACTTCCGCGCCTGGCAGCCGGACGCCGCGCCCGGCGCCCAGCGCCGCTACTCGAATCCGAGCATCGGCCTGCTCGGACGGATCGCCGCGCTCGCGCTGGAAACGACTTTCGGCGACGCGCTTGAAGGCCGGCTTTTTCCCGCCCTCGGCCTGGCCCACAGCCATGTGCGCGTACCCGCCGCGGCGATGCCGGATTACGCCTGGGGCCACAATCGCACCAACCAGCCCGTGCGCGTCAATCCCGGCGTCTTCGCCGAGGAAAGCTATGGCGTGAAGTCGAGCGCCGCCGACATGATCCGCTTCGTCCAGGCCAACCTCGAGCCCGCAAGTCTGGCACCCGCGATGCGGCGCGCGGTGGAAGGAACCCAGGTCGGCTATTTCCAGGCCGGCCCCATGGTGCAGGGGCTGGGATGGGAGCAGTACCGCCCGCCCTACGCGCTCGCGGATCTGTTGGCGGGCAATTCGGACAAGATCATCCGCGAAGCCAATCCCGTGACCCGGCTTGCACCTGGACCGGCGCCACGCGGGACGCTGTTCAACAAGACCGGCTCGACGGGCGGCTTCGGCGCCTATGTCCTGTTCGTACCCGAGCGCCGGGTCGGCGTCGTCATGCTGGCGAATAAAAACGTACCGATACCGGCGCGGGTGACGGCGGCCTACGCCATCCTCGAGGGCCTGGCCCCGGCGGCACGCCCATGAGCACCACGCCGACAGAATACGCCACGCCCGCGCGCAATGCCGGCATCGACTGCCTGCGCGGCCTGGCCATCCTGCTGGTGATCGTCCACCACCTCGCCCTGCCCTTCCGCCTGCCGCTCGGCCCCAGCCTGCTGGGCGAATGGTGGCCGAAACGCCTGGTCAATGCACTCAGTTTCAATGGCTACGAGGCGGTGTTCGTCTTCTTCGTCGTCTCCGGCTTCCTGATCGCCACCCGCATCATCGAGCGCGACGGCAGCCTGCAGCGGGTCGAGCTGCGCGGCTTCTATGCGCGCAGGACCAGGCGCATCCTGCCGCTGCTGCTGCTGGTGCTGGCGGCGTTGACCCTGCTGGCCGGCCTCGGCGTTCCGGGCTTCGCACCCGAGGGCGAACAAAGCATCGTCGGCCTGCTCGGATCGGCGCTGAGCTTCACCTTCAACTGGTACGAAGGACGCACCGGCTGGGCCCCGGCGGGCTGGGATGTGCTGTGGTCGCTGTCGATCGAGGAAGCGTTCTATCTCGGCTTCCCCCTGCTGTGCCTGTGGCTGCCGCCGCGCCTGCTGGTCGGGCTGCTGGCCGTGTGGGCGCTCGCCCTGACGCCGCTGCGCGACCTGGTGCCCGCCAGCGACGAGGTGTGGCGCGAAAAATCCTATCTCCCGGGGATGTCGGCGATTGCCTGGGGCCTACTGGCGGCCCTGCTGGCGCGCCGCTGGACACCAACGCGGCGCGAAGCGCGCCTGACGGCCGTGGGCGGAGGGCTGCTCCTGCTGCTGGTGTTCGGCTGGGGCGAGCTCGTGCATCGCCACCTGTTCAAATCCGGGCTGTACTGCCTGTGCATCGGCAGCTGCCTGCTGCTGCTCGCCTTCCATGCGCATCCGCCCCGGCCCTGGCGCGTCCTGCGTCCGCTGGCGCGCATGGGTGCGCTGAGCTATGAGCTCTACCTGTCGCACATGTTCGTCGTTCTGGGAACGGTGGCGGCCTACCGCGCGCTGCTGGGCGAGAACCAGGCCTGGACCTTCATCGTTTACCTGCCGGTGCTGCTGCTGTGCCTGGTCCTGGCTCGCCTGCTGGAGCGGCTGCCGGCGCGTTTCGGCATCGGATCGCCGGGAAGACCGGCCTGGTCTTAAGTACGCAGCGTGCAGACCGGCCGCGCGGCCGCGTTGATCTGCTGGACGACAGGCTTGCCGCCCGGCCGGCGCACCAGGCAGAAGCGGGCTTCGTAGTGCAGCGGCGCCGCGGCATTGCGGCCGGGGCGTGCTTCGATCTGCACGGTGTAGACCTTGCCGTTTTCCAGCGCCCTGGCCGGCGCCTGCGGCAGCGCCGGCACGCGTCCGGCATAGGGGATGCACATGCCGTGCGTGACCGGGAAGGTCCGCTCGCGCGGCATGGCCATGCGCCACAACACGGCCTTGCCCGCCCCGCCCTCCGTCACCGTCACCGCCTGGAAGTCCGGCGCCCCGCCACGCCGCTCCTCGCGCTGCGAAATCGTAAAACAGGGCACGTCGTTGGCACCCGCCCGCACCTGCGCCTCGCCGACGCGGCGCGCGGCCTGGGCCGGAAAGGCGAGCAGGACGGCAAGGCAAAAGAGCAGCTTCATATCGGGCGCGGAAGACGGGTTTCGGGAAAACGCGGGATCGGAAAATGGGAAATTGGTGAGGAATAAGCCTACGATGTTGCCGCATGGCAGCATTGACGATGCTCAATAGCGAGGGGGTAGGAGTGGCGCGGCGCAGACGACTTTGCTTCATGCGGTCTGCATTGCGCAAACGCGCGCACCGGCGCCCGGTTCAGGCGCGCCGCCAGCGCGGCAGACGCGCCAGTTGCCGGGCCGGTCCACGGTGCAGGTGTTCCCGGCTGCCGGGGTCGCGCAGGAAGCCCGCCAGTACCTGTTCGTACAGCGCCAGGTCGTGCTGGTAGCGGCGCTGGCGCATCGCTTCCGGGCGGCCCAGGAATTTCAACACAAAATAATCGGCCAGCAGGTCGCCCTGCGCTTCCATGTTGTAGTCCGCCAGCGTCGCGCCTTCGGACAAATCGTAGTGGTAAGGGAGGCCGATACGCAGGGCGCCGCGCAGGCGTACCGGATAGCCGAGCTGGTGCTGCCAGACGTGGACCATCTCGTGCATGAACCAGTGCTGGCCGGTGAGGTTCGCCTGGGCGTAGTCGTCGAGGAAGCAGGACTGGTGGAAGTACATGCTGCCGTTGGGCGTCATCGCGCAGTTCTTCGGCTGCAGATAAGGCAGGTAGCGCCGGCTGTAGATGCGCACGCGCGCGTAGTCGACGGCGTCGCGGAACAGCAGCGAGGCCATGGTGGTTTCATCTGCGGTAAGGTGGCGCCAACGCTGCGAACGCAGGCGCCGCAAAGGTACGGCATCCATCGACTACTTTGCGAAAGTGAGAGGCACAGCGATCATAATTCAAATTGCTCAAATGCCGTTTTGAAGGGCTCTCACGAGCACACCAACTGACATCCGCCCTTCCCAAAGAGCGTCGCGAACGTCTACTAGCCACGACTAATCCGAGGCGGATGTTCCTGCTTACTCCGTGGCTCCGTCGCACATCTGTCGCTCTTCATCCCACCTGCCGCTACGGTCCAAGCAACTGTCTATTCGCACTTCGTTCCGCAACCACAGGGCAACGACGAGCAGTAACGCAAGCACGAACGCCCCAAATAGAACTTTTTTAGTGTTCATTCGTATTGGTCGGTAGAGATCAGGAGAGTTCAAAGGTTCTTTCCTAGCCGCATCAGGCCGTTTAGGGTACGACTGCTTACAACCTGAAGCACCCAACAAAAAGCAGTGACCTTATGAAAGCCATAGCAACCTGTCTTCAATGACCAGCCATTTGCCACCACGCTTTTCCAGATGATATACGTGGCCCGATGAACCTTCCGAGGAACGATAGTATCCGCCTGTAATGGCAACACTCGTATCAGATTTCCAAGAAACTCCCTCTACCCTCAGCACTAATCCAGGGTTATTGGAACCCTTTACAACAACACCGTTCCCTCTGTTGTAATCACAGTCGGACCCTTTTCGTACTTTATGACGCCCATCGTTAAGACGTTGAATCAATTCCTGCGGTGGGTCTGATCTGGGTGAAACGGCAGTGTCGGCAACTTCAACAATTTCGACACAGAAGATATCGACACCATCTGCAAGCCCAGGCTCACTATTCGTTAGCTGATAACGAATAACCGCTTCCCTGGCAGCGAGCGCGTCCTCGGGCGTACCAGCTTTTCCAGCAATAAGCAGAAGCGCCAACGGAAGCGCAAGTACAAGTGCAAGTGCAAGTACAAAGTAGCTGCGCAGTGTTGAAGTCGAAAACATACGCCCCTGTCTGGAGAAGTGAGCCGGCGTCCGCTCCTGGCCGATAGCGAATGGTTGCAATGCCTCAGTTTAGAGCGATGTTGCATGTAGAACAAGCAAGAAGTTTTTAGACGCAGCACGAGTTCATTTCGGTCGCTTGCACCTGGCTTAGTGGTGTGCAAACTGTCACAACAGTATTATCTCGTGCATGAACCAGTGCTGGCCGGCGAGGTTCGCCTGGGAGTCGTCGTCAAGGAAGCAGGAGTGGTGGAAGTACATGCTGCCGTTGGGCGTCATCGCGCAGTTCTTCGGCTGCAGGTAAGGCAGGTAGCGCCGCTTGTGGATGCGGACGCGCGAATAATCGATGGCGTCGCGGAACAGCAGCGAGGCCATGGCGGTTTCGCCTGCGGTGAGGGGGCGCCAGCGCTGTGAAGGCGGCGACGAATAGCTGGGGCATTCATTGCTTGTATGCGTAATGAGGGGGCTGAGCAATTCTCAATACGATTGCTCGATCGGTTCGATCTGCTGGCTTAGCGCCGGGCTTGAGTATGCTACTCCTGCCGGTCCAATCGCAACAGCACCGCCGCCATCATCTTCGCAATATCCTTCCTGACTGTGCCCGTTCCCACGATCCCCGGCACGTCGAACTTCGGCACGATGGTCGCGCTGTATTCCAGCCTGGTACCCGTGGCGCCGGCCACGGGACTCAGCACCCAGCTGGCGCGGTAGACCTTCATGTCGCCGTCGATCAGGCTGATGTCGATGCGGTCCGGCGCCCGTTCGTGCACTTGCACCAGGATGCGGATGGGCTGGCTGAAAAACAGGAAACGGGCGGTGCCCAGTTGTTCGACGATGACCCGGTCGCCATCGCGGGACACGACGCGCGCGCTTTTCAGGTTGGGCAGGTAATCGGCCAGATGCTGGTAGTCGGTGAGGATGCGCCAGACGACGCCTGGTGCGGCCGCCACCGTGCCGTTTGAAGTGATCCGGTAGACCTTGTCCCCTTCGCCGCCATCGACGCGCTCCACGTTCAGCTCGAACCTGGGCGCGCCAGGCTGCGCCGCCGGAGCAGCGCCCCAGGCCAGCAAGGACCAGCCGAGCAACACCATGTGTGAGATGCGAGGTGGCATGCGCCGAGCGTAACATGCGGATGGGCCCGCGTCGCAAGCGTGTACCAATTTTCATCGGCCGCCGGCTCTTCCGGTAGCCAGCGAAGGGCCGTCAGCGCCGCGCCACGATGTGGTAGCGCACCTCCAGCTCGTCCTGTACCGACAGCAGTCCGCGCCCGACCGAAAACGGCGTGATGCCGAAATCCGTTTGCTTCAGGCGCGCCGTTCCGCTCGCACTCACCTGCGCCGCGTCGATCCGGACGGTGGCCGGCAGCGCCAGCGAGCGCGTGACGCCGTGCAGTGTGACGGCGACGTTCAGCCGGCCGTCGGCCTGCCGCTGCGCATGCAGGGTGACGACCGGATAGCGCTGCGCCTCAAGCACCGGACCGAGCATGTTGGTGCGCGTGCCCTCGACCGCCTCCGGCGAGGGTTGCCTGGTGATGCCCGCGTCGCGCAGCAGTTGCGGCTCGTCGACGCTCATCTGGTCGAGACGAAAAGACAGGTCGGCGCTGCCCGCGCCTGGTGCGACGTGGCCCGCCAGCGTGCGGCTGGCCACCACGTGGTCGTGCCCGAGCCGCGCCATCAGGCCCGCGCGGCGCACCGTGACGGCCACCAGCGAGGCCTGCGGATCGACTGTGTAGACTCCAGCGTCGGTAGCCGCCCTTCCGCGGTACGCGCCCGGATCGACTCCGGGAACGGGCGCCGGCGGCGCCAGCTGCCGCCCGCAGGCGGTCAGCAGCAACAGCAATGGAAGGAGGCGCGTCATGGTGACCAGCGCCCCCCGCTGGTCAGGCGCGCAGCGCGGCCGCTGCACGGGCCAGTTCGGTGATGCGGTTCCAGTCGCCTGCGGCCAGGGCGTCCTTCGGCGTCAGCCAGGAGCCGCCGACGCAGGCCACGTTTTTACATGCCAGGAACGCGGGTGCGGTATCGATCGAGATGCCGCCGGTCGGGCAGAAGGTCACGTCCGGCAGCGGGCCGCCGATCGCGTTGAGCATGCCGACGCCGCCCGCCGGCACCGCCGGGAACAGTTTCAGCTGCCTGAAACCGGCTTCGCGCGCGGCCATCACTTCCGACGGCGTCATCACGCCCGGCAGCAGCGGCAGCCCGCTCTTTTTCGCCGCTTCGATGAGCGCCGGGGTCAGGCCCGGCGAGACGCCGAACAGGGCGCCGGCGTCGCGCGCGGCGGCGAATTCCTCGCCTTGCGTCAGGGTGCCGACGCCGACGATGGCGCCTTCGACCCGGGCCATGTCCCGGATCGCCTGCAGGCCGTGCGCAGTGCGCAAGGTCACTTCCAGCACGCGGATGCCGCCGGCAACCAGGGCTTTCGCGAGCGGCACGGCGTGATCGGGGTCGTCGATGGCGATCACGGGAATCACGCTCGCCGAGCGCATGATCTCAAGTACGGTCATAGTCGTAGTCATCTTATTTCTGGGTCCTGAACAGGAAGTCTTCGTCGGAGCCGGGCATGATCTCGCCGCTGTCGGCGCCCTCATGCAACGGCGTGGTGGTGTGCTTCGGCGACGGCAGCGGGAAGGTGGCCGCGCCCTCTTCCGCCGCGCTGCTCGAGTTGCGGAACATGGCGAACAGCTCGCGGCCCATGCCGATGTGGGACGACGAGATGTCGGCCGTGACCTGCTTGCGCGCGGCCCACACCTCGGCCGGGACCAGGGCTTCGAGCGTGCCGGCATGCGCGTCGACGCGGATCACGTCGCCGTCGCGCACCAGGCCGAGCGGGCCGCCGGACAGGATCTCGGGCGACACGTGGATCGCCGCCGGTACCTTGCCCGACGCGCCCGACATGCGGCCGTCGGTGATCATCGCCACCCGGTGGCCGGCGTCCTGCAGGTTCGACAGCGCCGGGGTCAGCGCATGCAGTTCCGGCATGCCGTTGGCGCGCGGACCCTGGAAGCGGATCACGGCCACGAAATCGCGGTTCAGGTGACCGGCTTTGTACGCATGCATGAAGTCTTCCTGCGAGTTGAAGGTCAGCGCAGGCGCTTCGACCACCTGGTGCTCCTTCTTGACCGCCGAGATCTTCATCACCGCGCGGCCCAGGTTACCCTTGACCAGCACCATGCCGCCGTTGTCGCTGAACGGGTTCGACGCCGGGCGCAGCACCGAGTCGTCGCCGCTCTGCTGCGGCACGTCGCGCCAGACGACCTTGCCGTCCTCGCCCAGGAAGGGCTCCTTGCAGTGGTTGCGCAGGCCGTGGCCGAGGATGGTGTTGACGTCCTCGTGGGCCAGGCCCGCGTCCAGCAGCTCGCGGATCACGAAGCCCGGGCCGCCGGCGGCCTGGAAGTGGTTCACGTCGGCTTCGCCGTTCGGGTAGATGCGCGTGAGCGACGGCACCACCTTCGACAGTTCGTCGAAGTCGTTCCAGTCGATGACGATGCCCGCGGCGCGCGCAATGGCGACCAGGTGCAGCGTGTGGTTGGTCGAGCCGCCGGTCGCGTGCAGCGCGACGATGGCGTTGACGATGCTCTTCTCGTCGACGATCTGCCCGATCGGCATGTAGTTGCCGCCCTGCTGGGAGATCGCGACCGCCTGGTGCGAGGCGGCGGCCGTCAGCGCATCGCGCAGCGGGGTGCCCGGCGTGATGAAGGCGGCGCCCGGCAGGTGCAGGCCCATCATCTCCATCAGCATCTGGTTGCTGTTGGCGGTGCCGTAGAAGGTGCAGGTGCCGGCGCCGTGGTAGGACGCCGATTCGCACTCGAGCAGTTCCTCGCGGGTGGCCTTGCCTTGCGCGTAGAGCTGGCGCACGCGCGCCTTTTCCTTGTTCGACAGGCCGGAGGTCATCGGGCCGCCCGGCACGAACACGCCCGGGATATGGCCGAAGTGCAGCGCGCCGATCAGGAAGCCCGGCACGATCTTGTCGCAGATGCCCAGGTAGAGGGCAGCGTCGAACATGTTGTGCGACAGCGCGACGGCGGTCGACATGGCGATCGTGTCGCGCGAGAACAGGGACAGTTCCATGCCCGGCTGGCCTTGCGTGACGCCGTCGCACATGGCCGGCACGCCGCCCGCGAACTGGGCCACGGCGCCAATGTCGCGCACGGCTTCCTTGATCACTTTCGGGAAGTATTCGAAGGGCTGGTGGGCCGACAGCATGTCGTTATAGGACGAGACGATCGCCACCGAGGGCTTCTTCTGCTCGCGCAGTTTCAGTTTGTCGTTCTCGGGGAAGGCGGCGAAGCCGTGGGCCAGGTTGGTGCACGAGAGCGCACCGCGCTGCACACCATGGATGCGCGCCGCCTCGAGGTGCGCGAGGTAAGCGGCGCGCGAAGCGCGGCTGCGCTGGATGATTCGGTTCGTTACCTGTTCAACTACAGGGTGGAGCGCCATTATCGTTCCTTCGAAAATTGTTTTCTGAAATTTTACTACAGAATTCTGTTGGGGGTGTGGTGGGGTCGGTTTTGCGGCTGCGCGGCGGTTTCAAACGCGTGGAGTCGGGACTCCACCCTACGTGAACCGGTACCTGTGCAGGGTCGCGCCCGTAGGGTGGAGTCCCGACTCCACGCGCTGCAACGTTTGCATATCGATCAGCGTCTGCGAAACCCGGCTCAAGCATTTCGTAGTGAATTTACGGACGATTCCTGTATTATTCGATAATCTGTCCAAAACAACATCGTACGCCCAACATGACCGCCCTGCCCCTCACCAGCACCGCCTCTTTCCAGGCCCTCGAAACCCATGCCGTCGAAGCCGAAGACTGGCAGATGCGCAGCCTGTTCGCGGCCGATCCGCAGCGCTTCGAGCGCATGTCGATCGAGGCCGCCGGCCTGTTCCTAGACTATTCAAAAAACCGTCTGGACGGGCGCACGCTTGAACTGCTGGCAAGCCTGGCGCGCGAGCGCGGCGTGGAAAGCCGGCGCGATGCGATGTTCGCCGGCGAGAAGATCAACAACACCGAAAACCGCGCGGTCCTGCATACCGCCCTGCGCGCTCCGCGCGACCTGCAGTTGAGCGTCGACGGCCAGGACGTGGCCGCCGACGTGCACGCCGTCCTCGCCCGCGTCAAAACCTTCACCGACGCCGTGCGCAGCGGCCAATGGCTGGGCTACACCGGCAAGCCGATCACCGACATCGTCAACATCGGCATCGGCGGTTCCGACCTCGGCCCGAAGATGGTGTGTCTCGCGCTGCGCCAGTACAGCCACCCACGTTTGAAAATGCACTTCGTCTCCAATGTCGACGGCCACGACATGGACGCGGCGCTCGAGCAGGTCAATCCCGAGACTACCCTGTTCATCATCGCCTCGAAAACCTTCACCACGGCCGAGACCATGATGAACGCGCAGACCGCGCGCATGTGGTTCCTGCACGATGCGCCGGAGGATGGGCTGGCCAAGCACTTCGTGGCCGTCTCGACCAACGTCGAGGCGATCAAGACCTTCGGCATCGACCCGGCCAACATGTTCCCCTTCTGGGACTGGGTCGGCGGCCGCTACTCGGTCTGGTCCGCGATCGGCCTGCCGGTGGCGCTGGCCGTCGGCTTCGGCTACTTCAGCGACTTCCTGGCCGGCGCCCATGAGATGGACCAGCACTTCCGCAGCGCCCCGGTCGAGCAGAACATGCCGATGCTGCTGGCCCTGGTCGGCTTCTGGAACCGCCAGTTCCTCGGCTGTAGCTCGGTCACGATCGCGCCCTACCACCAGGACCTGAACCGCTTCCCGGCCTACCTGCAGCAGCTCGACATGGAGAGCAACGGCAAGCGCGTCACGCGCGACGGCGAGCCGGTCGACACCCCGACCTGCCCGGCGATCTGGGGCGAGCCGGGCACGAATGGCCAGCACGCCTATTTCCAGCTGCTGCACCAGGGCACCGACGTGACGCCGATCGACTTCATCGCCGCGCTGCGCCCGGCCCACGAGCTGCACAACCACCACACCGCCCTGCTGGCGAACTGCTTCGCCCAGTCTGAAGCCTTCATGAAGGGCAAGACGATCGACGAGGTGCGCACCGACCTGCAGCAGCAGGGACTGTCCCTGAGCGAGATCGAACGCCTGGCGCCCCATAAGACCTTCCCCGGCAACCGCCCGAGCAACACGATCCTGATGGAATACCTGACCCCGGCCACGCTGGGGGCCCTGATCGCGCTGTACGAGCACAAGACCTTCGTGCAGGGCGTGCTGTGGGACCTGAACAGCTTCGACCAGTGGGGCGTCGAACTGGGCAAGGTGCTGGCCAAGAAGATCGAGGCGGAACTCGCCGGCGATGCGCAACCGCAGGCGCACGACAGCTCCACCAACGGCCTGATCGCCCGCGCGAAGGCCGCCGTATGATCAGCAACAGCGGTGACGCCATGAAGAACCTGAAGATCGACGTCGTCCACGACGCACCGATGCTGGTCGGCGAATGCCCGCTCTGGCACGACGTGGAATCGGCCCTGTACTGGGTCGACATCAACGGCCTGACCGTCAACCGCGTGCACCCGGCCAGCGGCAAGTTCTCGAGCTGGAAGATGGGCTCCGAGCCCTCGGCGATCGCGGTCGACGGCGACAACAACCTGGTGGTCGCCACCCGCAACGGCTTCGTGCGCCTGAACACGACCAGCGGCGACATCGCCGACATCTGCCCCGCTCCCTACGACACGGCAATCACCCGCTTCAACGACGGCCGCGTCGACCCTGCTGGACGCTTCTGGGTCGGCACCATGTACGAGCCGCGCGACAAGCCCGCCGCCGAGATGTACGTGCTCGAGCGCGACCGCCTGCGCCTGGGCTGGTCGGGCGGCATGACCAACTCGAACGGGCTGGCCTGGTCGCCGGACGGCGGAACGATGTACCACGCCGACACCACCAGCCACCGCATCGACCGCTACGACTTCGATGCCGCGGCCGGCCAGGTGGCCAACGGGCGTACCGTCGCCAGCTTCTCGCTCGACAAGACTGCAGCCGACTACGGCGGCCGCCCGGACGGCGCGGCGGTCGACAGCGAGGGCAATTACTGGGTCGCGATGTTCGAGGGCGGACGCCTGCTCAAGCTCTCCCCGGAGGGCGAACTGCTGCGCGAGATTCCCCTGCCGGTGCGCTGCCCGACCGCCGTCGCCTTCGGCGGCAGCGACCTGCGCACCCTGTACGTCACCAGCGCCAGCCATGGCCGGTCCGAGGCCGAGTTGGCGCAGTATCCGCTGACGGGCAAGGTGCTGTGCATGCGGGTGGATGTGGCGGGGCAGGTGCAGGCCGAGTACCGGCGCTAAGCGATAACGCATCTGTAGGGTGGGCGCCCCGTGCCCACGCGGTACGCACGGGTCCGATAGTTGTTCGCAGTACCGACTCGCTCTGCAGCGCATGCATCATCGTGATCGTTGGCGGGCGCGACGCTTGCGAGCGATGCATCCCGATCCGCAGCCGCGTGACGCACACGTAGCGCGTGGGCACAGGGCGCCCACCCTACGGGTCTTACTGCTCATGCCATTCACCGCAGAGCCCCTCCGTTTTACCCTGACAACCCGGACGCCCCCTCCACCCCGCTTGTGGCACCATCACACCCGTCCGCGGCACATTTGCGTAGTAGAATTTCTTGCTAAGAGCATATTCGTGTAGTAAATTTACACGAACAGCTCACCTTTCTATTTCGACCAGAACACACTATGGCTCTTTCCGATTTCGACCTCGTTCTCTTTGGCGGCAGCGGCGACCTTGCGATGCGCAAGCTGCTGCCTGCGATGTATGCGCGCGACGTCTGCAGCGACCTGCCGCCGACCGCCCGCATCATCTGCGTCGGCCGCGACCAGAGCACGCAGGAAGACTTCCTGTCCTTCGTCGACAGCCACTCCAAGCAGCACATCAAGGACCAGGACAGCGTCGACGAAGGCAAGTGGCAGCGTTTCCTCGAGCGCGTCACCTACGTCGCGCTGGACGCCACCAACGTCGACACCTACGCCCCGCTGGTCGAGGTCCTGCGCAAGGAAGAGGCGATCACGCGCGTCTACTACCTCGCTACGCCGCCGCACCTGTTCGCCCGGATCTGCGACAACCTGGCGGCCACGGGTCTCGCCACCCCGCATTCGCGCGTCGTGCTCGAAAAGCCGCTGGGGCGCGACCTCGAATCCGCCAAGCAGATCAACGCCGACGTCGGCAAGGTCTTCGCCGAATCGCAGATCTACCGGATCGACCACTACCTCGGCAAGGAAACCGTGCAAAACCTGCTGGCGCTGCGCTTCGGTAACGTGCTGTTCGAGCCCCTGTGGCGCCGCGAATGGATCTCCGACGTGCAGATCACCATCGCCGAGAAGATCGGCGTCGGCAACCGCCTCGGCTACTACGACACCTCGGGCGCACTGCGCGACATGCTGCAGAACCACCTGCTGCAGCTGCTGTGCATCGTGGCGATGGAGCCGCCTACCTCGATCTCGCCAGACGCGGTGCGCGACGCCAAGCTGCAGGTGCTGCGCTCGCTGAAGCGTTTTACCCCGACCACGCTGTCGCAGAACATCGTGCGCGGCCAGTACCGCGCCGGCTTCGTCGACGGCAAGGCCGTGCCGAGCTACCGCGACGAGCCGGACGCCCCGAAGCAGTCGAAGACCGAGACCTTCGTCGCCATGAAGGCCGAGATCGACACCTGGCGCTGGGCCGGCGTGCCCTTCTACCTGCGCACCGGCAAGCGCATGGCCGACCGCCTGGCCGAGATCGTGGTGCGTTTCAAGCAGATCCCGCACTCGATTTTTAATCAACCGACGTCGAGCTTCCAGCCGAACAGCCTGGTGATCCGCCTTCAGCCGGACGAAGGCCTGTCGCTGAACCTGATGGCCAAGACGCCAGGCGATTCCATGCGCCTGAAGCAGGCCGAGCTCGAACTCGACTTCCGCGAGCAGTTCAAGGCGCCGCGCATGGAAGCCTACGAACGGCTGCTGCTGGATGTACTGCGCGGCCAGCTGACCCTGTTCATGCGCGGCGACGAGCTGGAAGCGGCCTGGGAATGGGTCGAGCCGATCCTGGATCACTGGGAGCAGGACGACACGGCGCCGGTGCCCTACGCATCCGGCACCTGGGGCCCGGCGGCATCGTCGGCGCTGATCGGGCGCGACGGCCTGCAGTGGCGCGAAGAAGCTTTGCCTGAGGACTGACCGGGATGCTGCTCGATTCGATCCGGACCCAGCTCGATTCGCTCTCCAAATCCGAGCGCAAGGTCGCGCTGGCGGTACTGGAGGCGCCTGCCACCACGGTCAGCCAGAACATCACGGCGCTCGCCAAGAGCGCGCAGGTGTCCGAGCCGACGGTGGTGCGATTCTGCCGCACCCTCGGCTACGACGGCTGGCACGAATTCAAGCTGAAGCTCGCCCAAGGCCTGGCGCTCGCCCTGCCCGCCGCCAACGAGCAGCCGGCCCAGGACGACCTGGCCGCGGACCTGGTGAACAAGATCTGCAGCCGCTCGATCAATACCCTGCTCGACCTGCGGAACAACCTCAATGCCGAGTCGGTGCAGAAGGCGCTCGACATCCTCTCGCGCGCCAACAAGATCGAGTTCTACGGCCAGGGCACCTCGGGCATCGTGGCCGCCGACGCGCAGCACAAGTTCTTCCGCTCAGGCGTGCCGACGGTGGCCTATGCCGACCCGGCGATCCACTCGATCGCGGCCTCGCTGCTGCGCGAAGGCGACGCCGTGGTCGCCATTTCCCAGCGCGGCAACAACTCGGCCCTGGTGCGCTCGGCGAAACTGGCCCGGCGCGGCGGCGCCGACGTCATCGTGCTGGCGCCCTCGGGCACGCCGCTGGCCGACATGGCCAGCGTGCTGATCCCGATCGACCTCGTCTTCAACATCGACCCCTACACGCCGATTTCGGCGCGCCTGGCCTACCTGGTCGTGATCGACGTGCTGGCC
Organism: Massilia sp. SYSU DXS3249; assembly: GCF_053668055.1. Taxonomy (NCBI): domain Bacteria; kingdom Pseudomonadati; phylum Pseudomonadota; class Betaproteobacteria; order Burkholderiales; family Oxalobacteraceae; genus Massilia; species Massilia sp. SYSU DXS3249. The sequence goes on from NZ_JBSIPX010000002.1 coordinate 154,430, forward strand.
GTCGGCCTCGCCCTGCAGCGCGGGCCGGAGTTCCGCAAGAAGATGCAGAACGCGCAGAAGGCGCTGGAGGAGTTTGATATGCAGTTCGATTCGTTTATTGGTTGATGCGAGCAACGCGTGGAGTCGGGAGGCTCGGCGCCCCCCTCACACCCTACGCATCGCGCCAGATGTAGGGTGGGGTCCTGACCCCACGCGTTTCAAAGCCGGCAGAAATCAGCGCCCGCCGGACACCTCGATGAAGCTGCCAGTGGTATACGACGCCTCATCCGAGAGCAGCCACAACACCGCCCGTGCCACCTCTTCCGGCTCGCCCCCGCGCCCCATCGGCGTCGTCGACTGCAGCCGCTCCACCCGCCCCGGCTCGCCCCCATCCGCATGCATGGTCGTATGGATCAACCCCGGCCGCACGCCGTTGACGCGAATACCCTCCCCTCCAACCTCCTTCGACAGCCCGATCGTCAGCGCGTCGAGCGCCGCTTTCGAAGCTGCATAGTCGACATACTCTCCCGCCGACCCCAGCACGGCCGCGCGCGAAGACACGTTGACGATCGCGCCGCCCTGCCCGCCGTGCCGCGTCGACATGCGCCGCACCGCTTCGCGCGCGCACAGGAAGCTCCCGAGGACGTTGGTCGCCAGGATGCGCCCGATGCGCGCCGCGTCCATCTGGTCCACGCGCAGTTGCGGCGCCAGCACGGCGGCATTGTTGACGAGGGCATCAAACCGGCCGAAGCGTTCGTCCACCTGCGCAAACATGCGCTCCACCTCCGCCTCCTGGGCCACGTCGGCCTGGATGGCGAAGGCCGTACCGCCGGCGTCCTCGATGGCGCGCACGACCCTAAGCGCCGCCGCGCCGTCGCTGCGGTAGTTGACGCAGACCTGGTAGCCCCGTTCGGCCGCCAGCCTGGCGCAGGCGGCGCCGATGCCGCGCCCGCCGCCGGTGATGAGCACCGTTTTCATGCCGCCTCCCTCGCAATGTGTTGTGAAAGCATAGCATCGGCGTCCCCGGCCCTGCCAAGGGCAATGGGCCGCAGTTTTATGGCGCCGTTTCAACCTATAATGCCTTTTTGCCAAAAGGCTGAGTCATGCGGTCGACTTCCGGTTTCACCCTCTCCCTGCGCCGGCTGCTGGTCGTGCTGAGCGCGATCGGCCTGCTGCCGCTGGCGGCGCTGGGACTGTGGTCGCTGCACACCGCCAGCGGCTACCAGCAGCGCGAGCAGGAGCGCGCCATGCTCGACCTGGCGCGCGCCCTCTCCAGCGCCGTCGACGCGGAACTCGACGGCACCGTCGCCACCCTCGCCAGCCTGGCGCGCACGCCCGCCATGGGCAAGGGCGACCTGCAGGCCTTCTACGACATCGCCCGCGCGCAGGTGGCGGCCCAGCCGGAATGGCAGGCGATCATCCTCACCGACGCCTCGGGCAACATCGTGTTTCGCACGGCTAGTCCTTTCGGCACCTCGGGCGGGCGCATCGCCGATCCGGAAAGCCTGCAGCAGCTGCTCGCCGTGCAGCGGCCCCTGGTCGGGCGCGTGGCCCGCGGACCGCGCGGGCGTCCGGCGTTCCCGGTGCGGGTGCCGGTGCGCGACGACGCCGGCCGCCTGTACGTGCTCACCGCCGTCGTCAAGCCCGACCGCATCCTCAGTGTCCTCAAGCGCCAGCGGGTGCCGCAGGACGCGGTCATCTCCATCATCGATGGTTTCGGCGCATTCGTCGCGCGCTCGAAAGACCACGAGCGCAGGGTGGCCGGCCCGCCCACGCCCTCCTTCGCCCGGCTGATCCGCAGCCCGGCGCCCGAGGGCGCCGGCCAGGTCGTCAACCTCGAAGGCACCCAGCTGGCCAGCGTCTACACGCGGGTGTCGCGCTATGGCTGGACGGTGGGGATCGGCGTGCAGCAGCCTGGCCTGGGCAGCGGCATTGCCCTCTACGGCGCGGGCCTGGCGGCCTCGCTGCTGGCCTGCATCGGCATCGCTTCTCTGCTGTCGAACCGCATCGTGCGCACGGTCGGACGCCTGCAGGCGGGAGCGAGCGCGCTGGGCGCCGGCCAGCCGGTGGCGATCGCGCGCTCGCGCATCCGGGAGATCGACGTCATGGCCGGGGCGCTGGAAGCGGCGGCACGGCAGCGTACCGCGCACGAGCTGGAACGCTCGCAGCTGCTGGCCTCGCTCGAAGAAGCGCTGGCGGCCAGCCGCGACGCCGGGCGCGTGAAGGACGAGTTCCTCGCCATGCTGGGCCACGAATTGCGCAACCCGCTCAGCCCGATCGTGGCGGCGCTGGACCTGATGGACCTGCGCGACGAGAGCGCGAGCCGGCGCGAGCGCACCATCATGCGGCGCCAGGTGAGCCACCTGAAACGCCTGGTCGACGACCTGCTCGACGTGTCGCGCATCGCGACGGGCAAGATGCAGGTCGAGCGCCGTCCCCTGAACCTGGCCGACATGGTGCGCCAGCTCGTGGGCGCCCGCCCCGGCCCGTCCATCGAACTGGCCGCGCCGGACGCCGCCTGGGTGCTGGGCGACGAAAGCCGCCTGTCCCAGGTGCTGAGCAACCTGCTGTCGAACGCGGAACGCTTCGGCCAGGGCTCGATCCGGGTCGAGCTGGCGGTAGACAAGGGCACGGCCAGGCTCGAAGTGGGCGACCGCGGCATCGGGATGGAGCCGGAGCTGCTGGCGCGCATCTTCGAGCCCTTCTACCAGGCGCCCCAGCAGCTGGCGCGCGGCACCGGCGGGCTGGGACTGGGCCTGGCGATCGTGCGCAAGATCGTCGAGCTGCACGAAGGCCGGGTGTCCGCCCATAGCGACGGTCCCGGTCACGGCAGCCGTTTCGTGGTCGAGCTGCCCACGATCGACGCGCCGCCCGCAGTGACGGCGCCCATGGCGACGCCACGCAGGACTGGAGTCCCCATCCTGCTGGTGGACGACAACGTCGACGCGGCCGCGACGACGGCGCTGGTGCTCGAGCAGCTCGGCCACCAGGTGCAGGTTGCGCACAGCGCTGCGGCGGCCCTGGGCAGCGCCGCGAACCTGCGGCCGGCAGTGGCCATCCTCGACATCGGCCTGCCCGACATGGACGGCTATGCGCTCGCCGCCGCCATCCGGCGCATGGGAGCGAATACGGATGCGCCCCTGCGCCTGGTGGCGCTCACGGGCTACGGCCAGCAGGCCGACGTGGATCGCGCGGCCGCGGCCGGGTTCGACCTGCACCTGACCAAGCCGGCTTCGCTCGAGGACCTCGAGCAGGCCGTGTCCGGAGCCGCCACCGAAACGGAATGACATGCATAAAAAACTGACCTTCTGGGGCGCCGACGAGAACGACGACAGCCTTGTGCGCGAAGTGATCGCCGGCCGCAAGACCGTCACCGCCGACACGGTCGAGGACTATTACAAGGGATACGGCGAGCTGGGCGACGGCGGCTACGAAGCCGGCGACCTGATCGACGTATTCGACCTGAAGGGACGCCGGCGCTGCACGATCCGGGCAAAGGAGGTGCGCATCATCCGCTTCGGCGACATTCCGGAAGACGTCTGGCGCGGCGAGACGTTTTCGAGTGCGCAGGAATTTCGCGACGTGCATGTGCGCTGCCTGCCGCACCTCGACCTGCATGACGCATTCGAGTTCGTGACGCTGCATTTCGAGCTGGTGGACGTACATATCTAGACAAAATGGTCTAGAATAAAAGCTCCCACATCCAGGAGCTTCGACATGCGCGTTTTTGCCCCGTTGTTTGCGGTCCTCGTCCTTTTTTTCCCGGCAGGCGCCGGCCAGGCTGCATCCCAATTCGTGTTCCCGAATCCGTCCGGCCCGTTCGCCGTCGGCTTCAAGGCGGTGCACCAGTACGACCACGCGCGCGCCTACCGCAGCGACGTCGACGCCGCGACCGGCAAGCGCTACGAGGGCGAACAGGCGCGGCCGGTGCAGACCCTGGTCTGGTATCCCGCCGGCGCGCCCGGCAAGCCGATGGTCTACAGCGACTACCTGCGCCTGATCGGGAGCGAGGATGATTTCGGCCGCACCGAGGCGCAGGCCGGGGCGCTGGCGGACAGGTTTGTCCGCGACGGCTACCTGGCGGTATCGGGACTGGAACAGGGACAGGCGGCGCTGCGCGACCCGATGCGCGCCCAGCGCGATGCCGGCACCGCGCCAGGCAGCTTCCCGGTCGTCATCTACGCCCCCAGCATCAGCGCGCCGGCGGCGGAGAACGCCGACCTGTGCGAATACCTGGCCAGCCATGGCTACATCGTCATCGCCAGTCCCAGCCTGGGCACGCGCGGACGCGAGATGGCCAGCGACCTGGAGGGCGCGGAAACGCATGCGGCCGATATCGCCTTCCTGGTCCGCTACGCGCATACGCTGCCCCATGCCGATCCGAAGCGCCTGGCCCTGGCCGGCTATAGCTGGGGCGGCCTGGCGAACGTCCTGGCCGCGGCGAAGGACCGGCGCATCAAGGCGCTGGTCGACCTCGACGGCTCGGTGCGCGCCTACCCGGAACTGGTCGCCGCGGCGAAGTACCTGTCTCCCACCAGCCTGCGCGTGCCGATGCTGTTTGCCGGAGGGCGCCCGGCGTCGATGGAAGCGCTCGCCCAGCGGGGCAAGCCGGCCTCGGGCTTTCTCAACGATGTCAAACATGCCGACCTGTACAAGCTGACGATGTACCCGATGCAGCATTTCGCCTTCTCCTCGACCTACCTGCGCTTCGCCCCCGAGTCGATGTTCAACCAGTACCCGCGCGCCGAGGTGAATCGCGCCCACGGCTGGGTCGCCGACTACGTGCGCCATTTCCTCGACGCCTACCTGAAGGACGACGGCGCCGCCCGGGCCTGGCTGGCAGCCACGCCGGCCAGCCACGGCATGCCGGCCTACGCGGTCACCCTGGAAGCGCGGCCGGCGGCGCCAGCGCCTCCTACCCGCACGGAACTGGCGGCCGAACTGGCGCGCCGCGGTTTCGAGCACGCGCACGCCGCCTACGAGGCGCTGCGCGAGCGCGACAAGAACTTCATCCTGCCTGAACCCGAACTCAACGAATGGGGCTACGGATTGCTGCGGGCCGGCCAGCCGAGGCAGGCGGTCCAAATCTTCCGCCTTGCCACCCTCCTGCATCCGGACAGCGCCAACGCCTTCGACAGCCTGGCCGACGGCCTGGAGCAGGCCGGCGACAAGGCGGGGGCGATCGCGCATTACCGGCGCTCGCTGAAGCTCAATCCCGGCAACAGGAATGCCGAGGCGCGCCTGCAGATGCTCGGCGCGGCGCGGCAGGCGGGCAAACCGGCAGCCAACCGGGCAGGCGTCCGGTGACGGGGGAGCGAGCAGGATAGTCCGGGCTGGCTGTAAAATAGCGCTTTTCGTCCAGCTCCACGGCCCGCCCATGCACATCAATCCAGAACGCAGCACCCGTCCCGACTATGACCTGCTGGTGCGCCAGGTCGCCAGCGTCCTCGAGGGCGAGCGCGACCTGACCGCGAACGCTTCCCAGTTCTCCGCGCTGGTGTATGACACCCTCGCCGACCTGAACTGGGCCGGCTTCTACCTCACCGTGCCGTCCAGGAAGGGCGAAGGCCAGGACCTGCTGGTCGGGCCTTTCCAGGGCAAGCCGGCCTGCGCGCGCATTCCCTTCGGACGCGGCGTCTGCGGCACGACCGCCGTCGAACGCAAGACCATCGTGGTGCCGGACGTGCACGCGTTTCCGGGGCATATCGCCTGCGATTCGGCGTCGAACTCGGAGATCGTGCTGCCGGTGATCAAGGATGGCAAATTGATCGGCGTGTTCGATATCGATAGTCCTGTTTTGGACCGCTTCTCGGAAGAGGATCGGGTCGGGCTCGAGGCGATGGTGGCGGCGTTTGTCGACGCGACCGATTGCTGATGCAAAGAATATTTGGCAATATTACAATTTAGGCAAATGATATGAATCAACTAGACCAACTCAAGCAATACACCACCGTCGTTGCCGATACCGGCGACTTCCAGTCGATCAAGGCCTACGCGCCGCAGGATGCGACGACCAACCCTTCGCTGATCCTGAAAGCCGTGCAGAAGCCAGAATACCTGCCGCTGCTGCAGAAGGCCGTGGCCGAGTCGAATGGCGGCTCCACCGAAGAGATCGTCGACCGCCTGCTGATCGCGTTCGGCGTCGAGATCCTCAAGTACGTGCCGGGCCGCGTGTCGACCGAGATCGATGCCGCCCTCTCCTTCGATACCGAAGCCACCGTCGCCAAGGGCCGCGAGCTGATCGCCCTGTACGAAGCGGCCGGCGTGTCGCGCGAGCGCGTGCTGATCAAGATCGCCTCGACCTGGGAAGGCATCCGCGCCGCCGAGATCCTGGAAAAGGAAGGCATCCACTGCAACCTGACGCTGCTGTTCTCGCTGTGCCAGGCCGTGGCCTGCGCCGAAGCGGGCGTGCAGCTGATTTCGCCTTTCGTCGGCCGTATCTACGACTGGTACAAGAAGTCGACCGGTACCGATTACCAGGGCGCGGACGATCCGGGCGTGCAGTCGGTCAAGCGCATTTACCAGTACTACCGCAAGTTCGGCTACAAGACCGAGGTCATGGGCGCAAGCTTCCGCAACACCTCGCAGATCCTGGAACTGGCCGGCTGCGACCTGCTGACCATCTCGCCGGACCTGCTGCAGAAGCTGGCCGACACCGAGGCGCCGGTCGAGCGCAAGCTGGTGGCGGACGCGAATGCGGACATCGAGAAAATCGCCGTCGACGAAAAGTCGTTCCGCTTCATGCTCAATGAAGATGCGATGGGGACCGAGAAGCTGGCCGAAGGTATCCGCGCGTTCGTGGCGGATTCGAAGAAGCTCAAGAAGATGATCGAAGAAATGCGTTGATGTTCCTGGCCGCCACGGATGCGCGTGGCGGTTCATTCACAGCAATGCGAACGCCGGCGTGATGCCGGCGTTTTTTTTTGCGGAGCCACACACCGGCATGCCGGCGCCGTACCGCGTGCGCACGAGTGCGCACCCTACGAACGGGCGCGGACTCCGTCGAGCATGGTCCCGATCATCTTGCCGCCGAGCTCGACCAGGCTGAACGAGGTCGGCTCGAACATCCAGTTGCGGATCAGGCCATCCATCAGCGCCCACAGGCCAACCGCCAGCAACTGCGGATCGACGTCCTGCCTGATCTGCCCGCCGTCCTGCGCCAACCGGATGCGTTCGATCACCTGGTCGGTCAGGTCGCACTTGCTCTGGCGGCGGCGCACGCGCACCGCGTCCATCTCGCTGACGAATTCCACCTTCAATGAGGCGATCTCGAGCACGCGGCGCGCCTGCGGGTCGGTCTCCGTAACACGGAAAATTTCCACGAAAAAGCGGCACAGGTCATCCATGACGGTAGCCGAATCCGACTTGGGAAGACGGCTCAGCGCGCACTCGAAGGGCAGCGTCACCCTTTCCATCATCGCGTTGAACAAGGCGCCTTTGTCGTCAAAATGCCAATAAATCGCACCGCGCGTCACGCCCGCCTCGGTTGCGATATGCTGCAAGGTCGTTCGTGACACACCTTGTTCGACAAACAATTTCTCTGCAGCATCTAAGATGCTGTCGCGTGTGGCCGCCGCTTCTTCTTTTGTTCTTCGGGCCATGTCTTCTCCGTTTTTGAGTGGTCCTGCACGTTAAACATACACTCGTGATAGTATATATAAAAATCCATAAATGCCAGTGATGCAGCCGTGCGCAGGGACCTCCGGTTCTTGGGGACGGCTGCATTTTCTCCAAAAAAAACCGAAGGAAGCACACGTAATGCGCTCTGCCCACTCCTCTACATTATCCCTGACTCGGATTGCCGCCAGCACACTGATGGCTGTCGCCCTGCTCTCCGCCTGCGGCAAGAAGGACGCCGCCCAGGCCGGCCCCGGCGCCGGCGGCCAGATGCCGGCGCCCGAAGTCGGCGTCATCACCACCAAATTCGAATCGGTCGCCCTGACGACCGAACTGCCGGCCCGTGCCGAACCGGTACGTACCGCCCAGGTCCGCGCCCGCGTCAACGGTGTGGTGCTCAAGCGCCTGTTCACCGAAGGCAGCGAAGTCAAGGAAGGCCAGTCGCTGTTCCAGATCGACCCGGCACCTTACCAGGCCCAGCTCGCCGCCGCCCAGGCCGACCTCGGCCGCGCCCAGGCGACGCTGACCCAGGCCGCCGCCCAGGCCGAGCGCTACAAGCCGCTGGTCGAGGCGAACGCGATCAGCAAGCAGGAGTATACCAATGCCGTCGCGGCGCAGAAACAGGCCGAGGCCGCCGTGGCGGCGTCGCGCGCCCAGGTGCGCATTGCCCAGATCAATTCGGGCTACGCCAACGTGAACGCCCCGATCTCGGGCCGCATCGGCCGCGCACTGGTGACCGAAGGCGCGCTGGTCTCGGCGACCGAAGGCACCGAACTGGCCGTGATCCAGCAGACCAACCCGATGTACCTGAACATCACCCAGTCGGCCACCGAGCTGCAGCGCCTGCGCAAGCAGGCCGGCGGCGGCGCGAAGGATGCGCCGGTCAGCGTCGTCCTCGACGACGGCACCGAGCTCGCTACCCGCGGCCGCCTGCTGTTCTCGGACGTCACGGTCGACCCGGGCACCGGCCAGGTCACCCTGCGCGCCCAGGTCCCGAACCCGGACAACGCCCTGCTCCCGGGCCAGTACGTGCGCGTGCGCCTGGCGCAGGCCCAGCTGCCGAACGGTATCGTCGTGCCGCAGCAGGCGGTCACCCGCGGCGGCGCCCAGGGCGACACGCTGATGGTGGTCGGCGCCGACAACAAGCCGGCCCCGCGCACCGTCAAGATCGGCTCGCAGCAAGGCTCGAACTGGGTCGTCACCGACGGCCTGAAGGAAGGCGAACGCGTGATGGTCGACGGCTTCCAGAAACTGCAGATGCTGCCGCCGGGCACCCCGGTCAAGGCAGTGCCATGGCAACCGGGCACGGCGACCACGGCCGCCGCAGCGCCAGCAGCCGCGCCGGCTGCGCCGGCCGCCAACGCCGGCCAGGCTGCCGCCGCCACCGCGCGCCAGCTGCCTGCCTCGGCCCCGTCGGGCTCCACCGCCGGCGCCGCGCCGGCCGCCGCTTCGACCGCCCGCTAAGCGCCCAGGTATAGAACAGGACTACTGCAATGGCACGTTTTTTTATTGACCGCCCTATTTTCGCCTGGGTGATCGCGCTGTTCATCATGGTGATCGGCGCGGTCTCGATCACCCAGCTGCCGATCGCCCAGTATCCGAACGTGGCTCCGCCATCGATCGTGATCAATGCCGCCTATCCGGGCGCATCGGCCCAGACCCTGGAAGATTCGGTCATCTCCGTCATCGAACGCGAGATGAACGGCTCCCCGGGCCTCGTCTACATGGAATCGAGCAGCACCGCCAACGGCAGCGGCTCGATCACCCTGACCTTCGAGACCGGCACCAACCCGGAACTCGCCCAGGTCGACGTCCAGAACCGCCTGTCGCGCGCGGCCCCGCGCCTGCCGGCGGCGGTGAACCAGCAGGGCGTGCGCGTCGACAAGGTGCGCGCCAACTTCCTGCTGTTCACCATTCTGTCGTCGGACGATCCGAAGTGGGACCCGATCGCGCTGGGCGACTACGCCTCGCGCACGGTGCTGCCCGAGATCCAGCGTATTAAAGGCGTCGGCACCGCGCAGCTGTTCGGTACCGAGCGCGCGATGCGCGTCTGGATCGACCCGGCCAAGCTGGTGGGCTTCCGCCTCTCCCCGGCCGACGTCAACAACGCGATCCGCAGCCAGAACGCCCAAGTGGCATCGGGCACCATCGGCGAACTGCCGCTGGCGCAAGGCCAGGAAATCACGGCGACCGTCGTCGTGACCGGCCAGCTGAGCACCGTCGAACAGTTCGGCAACATCGTGCTGCGCGCGAATCCGGACGGCTCGACCGTACGCCTGAAGGACGTGGCCCGCATCGAAATCGGCGCCCAGGCCTACGGCACCTCGGCACGCCTGAACGGCAAGCCCTCGACCGGTATCGGCGTGCAGCTGGCGCCGTCGGGTAACGCGCTGGAAACGGCGCGCCTGGTGCGCGAACGCGTCGAGGAACTGTCGAAGTTCTTCCCGGCCGGGATGAAGGCCACCGTGCCCTTCGACAGCTCGAAGTTCATCGACATCTCGATCGAGCAGGTGGTGCATACCCTGATCGAAGCGCTGGTGCTGGTGTTCCTGGTGATGTACCTGTTCCTGCAGAACTTCCGCTATACCATCATCCCGACCATCGTCGTCCCGGTCGCGCTGCTCGGTTCCCTGGGTACGCTGCTGGCATTGGGCTATTCCATCAACGTGCTGACGATGTTCGGCATGGTGCTGGTCATCGGTATCGTCGTCGACGATGCGATCGTGGTCGTCGAGAACGTCGAGCGCATCATGAGCGAGGAAGGACTGCCGCCGCTGCAGGCCACCCGCAAGGCCATGGGCCAGATCTCGGGCGCCATCATCGGCGTGACCGTGGTCCTGATGTCGGTGTTCGTGCCGCTGGCCTTCTTTGCCGGCGCGGTCGGCAACATCTACCGCCAGTTCGCGGTCGTCATGGTGTCCTCGATCGCCTTCTCGGCCTTCCTGGCGCTGTCGCTGACCCCGGCGCTGTGCGCGCACCTGCTCAAACCCGTCGAAGCGGGCCACCACCACGAGAAGAAGGGTTTCTTCGGCTGGTTCAACCGCCGCTTCGCACGCACCGCCAAGGGCTATGAAGGCTGGGTCGGCAAGCTGATCCGCGGTTCGGGCCGCGCGCTGGTCGCCTTCGTGCTGGTGGTCGGCCTGGTCACCCTGCTGTTCACGCGCATGCCGAACTCCTTCCTGCCGAACGAAGACCAGGGCTACGTGATCGCCAACATCCAGCTGCCGCCTGGCGCGACGCTGGAGCGCACCAACGAAGTCATGCGCACCGCCGAAAACTTCATCATGAAGCAGCCGGAAGTGGCGAACATGGTCAGCGTGCTGGGCTTTTCGTTCTCGGGCGCCGGCCAGAACATGGCGCTGGCCTTTATCCCGCTGAAGGACTGGAGCGAGCGCAAGGGCGAAGACTCGAGCGCGGGCGCGGTCGCCAACCGCATCATCGGCGGCCTGTCGGGCGTGCGCGATGCCTTCATCTTCGCCTTGTCGCCTCCGCCGATCCCGGAACTGGGCCGCGGCACGGGCTTCAGCTTCCGCCTGCAGGACCGCGGCGGCAACGGCCACAACGCCCTGCTCGCAGCCCGCAACCAGCTGCTCGGCATGGCCGCGCAGAGCCCGATCCTGGCCGGCGTGCGTCCGGAAGGCCTGGAAGACGCGCCGCAGGTCATGCTCGACATCGACCGCGACAAGGCGCAGGCCCTGGGCGTGACGTTTGACGCGATCAACACCGCGATCTCGACCTCGCTCGGCTCGTCCTACGTGAACGACTTCCCGAACGCCGGCCGCCTGCAGCGCGTGGTGGTGCAGGCCGATGCGAAGGACCGCATGCAGCCGGACGACCTGCTGCGCCTGAACGCCCTGAACGTCCAGGGCCAGCCGGTGCCGCTGTCCTCGTTCGCGACGACCAAGTGGGTCACCGGCCCGATGCAGACCCTGCGCTACAACGGCTATCCGGCGATGAGCATTTCGGGCGACGCCAAGCCGGGTTATTCGACCGGCGACGCGCTGGCCGAGATGGAGCGCCTGGCAGGCCAGCTGCCACCGGGCTTCGCCTTCGAGTGGACCGGCCAGTCGCGCGAGGAACAGCTCTCCGGCGGCACGATGGGCATCCTGATGGCCTTCTCGCTGCTGGCGATCTTCCTGGCCCTGGCGGCCCTGTATGAAAGCTGGTCGATCCCGGTGTCGGTGCTGCTGGTGGTGCCGTTTGGTATCCTTGGCGCCGTGCTGGCGGCCATGTTGCGCGGCTACCCGAACGACGTGTACTTCAAGATCGGCCTGGTGACCATCATCGGCCTGGCGGCGAAGAACGCGGTGCTGATCATCGAGTTCGCGAAGGACCTGCAGGCGCAGGGCAAGTCGCCGATGGACGCGGCAATCGAAGCGGCCCACCTGCGCTTCCGCCCGATCATCATGACCTCGCTGGCCTTCATCCTCGGCGTGCTGCCGCTGGTGATCGCAGGCGGCGCCGGTTCGGCATCGCAGCGCGCCATCGGTACCGGCGTGATGGGCGGCATGATCACGGCGTCGACGCTCGGCGTGCTGTTCGTCCCGATGTTCTTCGTCGTGGTGCGCAAGATCTTCAAGGGCAGCGATCGCCAGCGCAAGAAGTACGCGCATGAAGAAGACAAAGACACCGCTACCGTAGTTCAGGAAAAAATATGATCGATACGATGAAAAAACTGACTCCCCTGGCACTGGCGATGATGCTCGCCGGCTGCATGTCGCTGGCGCCGAAGTACGAGCGTCCGGCAGCGCCGGTCGCACCAGGCTTCCCTGAAGTGCCGCGTGCCGGCGGCACCACGCTGCCGACGGCCACCTCGGAAGCGCCGGCCAACCTGGCCTGGCAGCGCTTCTTCGCCGACGCACGCCTGCGCCAGCTGATCGAGATGTCGCTGGCGAACAACCGCGACCTGCGCGTCTCGATCGCCAACATCGAGCAGGCGCGCGCCCAGTACCGCATCACGCGCGCCGACCGCCTGCCGACCGTCTCGGCGATCGTCAGCGGCAGCCGCCAGACCACCGGCGAAGACCAGCCGATCTCGAGCATCTACCAGGCGGGCTTCGGCGTCTCGGCCTTCGAGCTCGACCTGTTCGGCCGCGTGCGCAATCTGTCGCAGGCCGCGCTGGCGCAATTCCTCGCTACCGAGGAAGCGCGCCGCACCACGCAGATCAGCCTGGTCGCCTCGGTCGCCAACACTTACCTGGCGCTGCTGGCCGACGACGAGCTGCTGGCGATCACCCAGGAGACGCTGCGCACCCGCGAAGAGTCCGACCGCCTGACCCGCCTGCGCTTCGAAAACGGTGTCGTGTCCAAGCTCGAGCTGCAGCAATCGACCTCGCTGGTCGAGACCGCGCGCGCCACGCTGGCCCAGCTGCAACGCCAGCGCGCCCAGGACGCCAACCTGCTGACCCAGCTGGTGGGCCAGCCGATTCCGGAAAACCTGCCGGCGGGTGCTACCCTGGCCACGACCGAGCTGCCCGACCTGCCGGCCGGCCTGCCGTCCGACCTGCTGACTACCCGCCCGGACATCCGCGCGGCCGAGCAGCAGCTGATCGCCGCCAATGCGAACATCGGCGCGGCGCGCGCGAACTACTTCCCGCGCATCTCGCTGACGGGCAGCGTGGGCAGCGCCAGCACCGAGCTGTCGGGCCTGTTCAAGAGCGGTTCCTTCGGCTGGACCTTCGCCCCGCAGGCGGTGCTGCCGATCTTCGACCTGGGCCGCATCGGCGCCGGCGTCGACGCCGCGCGTGCCGGCCGCGACATCGCGGTCGCCCAGTACGAGCAGTCGATCCAGACCGCCTTCCGCGAAGTGGCCGACGCCCTGGCCGGCCAGGCCACCTTCAGCGAACAGCTGCGCGCCCAGCGCGCGGTGGCGACGGCCGAGCAGGACCGCTACAACCTGTCCGAGCTGCGCTACAAGAGCGGCGCGGCCAGCTACCTCGACCTGCTCGACGCCCAGCGTTCGCTGTTCCAGGCGCAGCAGCTGGCGGTGCAGGCGAATTTGCAGCGCCTGCAGAACCAGGTGACCTTGTACCGCGTGCTGGGTGGCGGCTGGAGCGAGCCTGCTTCGGAGGCACAGGCGTCACGCTGACGCCACGAAGGCAACATGCACTAACGGCCCGGTCGCTCGCGCGACCGGGCCGTTTTTCTTTAGGGCGGCAAAGCAATGCGCCCGGCGCGCGCGCAAATGCCGTGTCTCGATGCGCTTGTCAACGCTTTCGGCAGCCTGTGGCGACTTTCAAAAATTTTATCGTCCATGCAGAAAAATGTTGTTGACGATGCCACGGGCCAAACTTAGGATCATCTAGCGCTGAGCCCGCTACGCCTACCAGGCGTACAAGGGCCGCCGCGAATCGCGTTGCTTCTTATACCAAAACAAGATTGGAAAGAGAGACATGAAACACAACATCACCGCGCTGCCCGTTTGTACCCTCGCCATGCTGTGCTCGGTCGCCATGCTCGGGTTCGCTCCCAGCGCCGCCCAGGCCGCGCCGCAGACCCGTTACATCGTCGGCTTCAAGGCCGGCGCCGACAATGACGCGAACGCCGCGGTGATCCGCGCGCGCGGCAACGTCAAGCGCAAGATCCGCGGCATGGACGCCATGTCGGTCGAACTGGCTCCGGAGCAAGTTGAAGCGGTGCGCGCCGACCAGAACGTGGCCTACGTCGAAGTCGACCCGCCGCGCTACCTGCCGTCGATGGAAATGCGTCCGGACTACGTGGACACGGCTGCCGGCTCGGTTGCCAATCCGGCGTCCGGCAAGAATTACTTCCTGGGTCAGACGATCCCTTACGGCATCACGATGACCCAGGCCGACCAGCTGCCGAACGGCGGCTCCAAGGCTGGCAACCGCAAGATCTGCATCATCGATTCCGGCTACGACCGCAGCCATGAAGACCTGAACGACAACGGCACCGTGACCGGCGAGTACGACTCCGGCACCGGCTGGTGGTACACCGACGAGAACAGCCACGGCACGCACGTCGCCGGCACGATCGCCGCCCTCAACAACAGCGGCCTCGGCGTGGTCGGCGTCATTCCCGCCCGCCAGCTGAAGCTGCACATCGTCAAGGTATTTGGCGCCGACGGCTGGGCCTATTCGTCCGAACTGGCCGACGCGGCGAACCGCTGCGGCGACGCCGGCGCGAACATCATCAGCATGTCGCTCAGCGGCCCGGCCCCGAGCGGCACCGAGCAGGCCGCGTTCGACGCGCTGGCGGCCAAAGGCATCCTCTCCTTCGCCGCCTCGAGCAATGCCGGCACCACGGCGCCGCGCTGGCCTGCGGGCTACGCGAGCGTGGTCTCGGTTGGCGCCCTCGACAGCGACAAGAAGTGGGCGACCTTCTCGAACTACAACCCGAAGGTGGAACTGTCGGCGCCGGGCGTGCGCGTCCTCTCGACCGTACCGATGGGCACCGCGCTGGTCTCCTCGCTGACCGTCGGCGCCAGCAGCTACGAAGTCGGCTCGGTCACCGGTTCGCCGCGTGGGACCGCCACGGCACCGCTGGCCGATTTCGGCTTCGGCGGCGAAGTCAATCCCGCCATGGCCGGCAAGGTCTGCCTGATCTCGCGCGGCGCGGGCCTGGCCTTCGGCGTCAAGGTCGCCAACTGCCAGGCCAGCGGCGGCGTGGGTGCGGTCCTGTACAACAACGTGGCAGGCAGCCTGAGCCCGACCCTGGGAACGACCGTCACGACTATCCCGTCGGTGGCGGCGACCCAGGCCGAGGGCACTGCGATGCTCGCCCAGCTGGGCCAGTCGGCAACCGTGGCGGTCAAGGTCGGCAACTACGCCTACAACAACGGCACCTCGATGGCCACGCCGCACGTCTCGGCCGTCGCAGCCCTCGTGTGGAGCTACTTCCCGCACTGCAGCGCCGCGCAGATCCGCACCACCCTCGCCAAGTCGGCCGAGGACCTGGGCGACAAGGGCCGTGACGACAAGTACGGCTACGGCCTGGTCCAGGCGCGTGCCGCTTACGACCGCATTGCCGCCGCAGGGTGCAATAACTAAGTGTCATAGCTAGCGGCTGCACGCAAGAGACAGCCCCCAAGAGCCCGGTCGGTTTCCCGACCGGGCTTTTTTTCATCCGGACGAAGGCCTGCAAGTCCAGCCTCTCTACGCGACAGCGAGAACGCAGCAGCACAAAATGGTTGGCTGGATTCGTGTGGGCCTCCTGATGTGAACTTGGCTACACTGAGCCGGTCTACCAGTTGGTGCGCAATCCCGCGCAGAGAGACTGCCATGCGAAACTTTTTTCACTCACACTGGAAGGTCATCGTTGCGCTCATTCTCCTCATCGTGGTGGCTGTCTTGACGGTCCGCCCCAACACGGCCAACGCGGCGCCGGATCTCGCCGAGCGCATGCGCCAGCATGTGCGCGCGGTCGCGTCCGAAGAACACAACACGGGCACGCCCGAGCAGCTCGAGCGCGCCGCCGTCTACATCGAGACCGAGCTCAAGCGCGCGGGCTACCGGCCGGCGCGGCAGGAATACACCGCCGGCGGCCAGCGGGTGCGCAACATCGAGGTGGCGGTCGACAACGTCGCGGCCGGCAAACGGCCGGACCGCATCTTCATCGTCGGCGCCCATTACGATTCGGCGCCGGGTGCGCCCGGGGCCAACGACAACGGCAGCGGCACCGCCGCCGTGCTGGAACTGGCGCGCCTGCTGAAAACGATGCAGCCGCGCGCCGGCACCGAGGTGCGCTTCGTGTTTTTCGTGAACGAGGAGCCGCCGTATTTCATGGGCGCGGACATGGGCAGCATGCGCCATGCCGCGGAGATGAAGCGCCAGGGGCAGAAGGTCGAAGGCGCGCTGGTGCTGGAGACGATGGGGTATTACACGGACGCGCCGAACACGCAGAAGCTGCCGCCGGGGCTCGAGGGGCGCTACCCTTCGACCGGTAATTTCATCGCCTTCGTCGGCACGCTGGAATCGTCGAACCTGGTGCGCGACGCGCTGGCGGCGTTCCGGGCCTCGTCCGATTTCCCGGCGCACGGGCTGGCGGCGCCAGCGCATACGACCGGGGTCACGCTGTCGGATCATTCGTCGTACAACCGGCATGGGTATCCGGCGTTGATGATCACGGATACGGCGTTCATGCGGTATCCGTTTTATCACACGGCGGAGGATACGCCGGACAAGCTGGACTATGCGAGCATGGCGCGGGTGGTTACGGGCTTGTCAAAGACGATTGTGGCGTTGGCGGGGGCGAAGCAGGGATAGCGCATTGTGCCCCTGCCCATCGCTTGGGTTCGTGGTGTGGGCGGCGATGCGTCGTGAGGGCGCTGCACCGCGTGGACGGAGTCCACCCTACGAACCCAAGAACATCTCTTGGAGGTCGTTGAGGAAGCGCTGGCCGAGTTCCGTGGGTCGGATCAGCTTGAAATCGCGGGTCAGCAGGCCCTTCGCTTCGGCGGCGTCGAGCGCCTTGCTGATGGCGGTGATGGTCATGCCGGTGCGTTCGCCGAACAGGTTGGGGTCGAAGCCGCCGGTCAGGCGCAGCGTGTTGAGCATGAACTCGAAGCCCATGTCGGCGCGGGCGATCTCGTGCTCTTCCTGGACCGGGTTGCCACGTTTCGCCGCTTCCATGAAGGAAGCCGGCTGCTTGAAGCGGGCCTGGCGCAGGATGCGGTGCGGGAAGGAGATCTTCGAATGGGCGCCGGCGCCGATGCCGAGGTAGTCGCCGAAGGTCCAGTAATTGATGTTGTGACGCGCGTGGCGGCCCGGTTGCGCGTAGGCCGACACTTCGTAGTGGTTGAACCCGGCCGCGCCCATCGTCTCCGCGATCATGTCCTGCATGTCGGCGCTGGTGTCGTCGTCGGGCAGGCTTGGCGGATACTTGGCGAAGACCGTGTTCGGTTCCATCGTCAGGTGGTAGAGCGACAGGTGCGGCGGCGCGAACGACAGCGCCGTCTGCAAGTCGGCCCTGGCCTGCTCCAGCGTCTGCGAGGGCAGCGCGTACATCAGGTCGAGGTTGAAGTTATCGAAGGTCGAGCGGGCGATCTCCACCGCGCGCAGCGCTTCGCGCTCGTCGTGGATGCGGCCCAGCGATGCCAGGTGCTCGCCGTTGAAGCTCTGGATGCCGATCGACAGGCGGTTCACGCCGCTGTCGCGGTACTGGCGGAACTTCTCGACCTCGAAGGTGCCGGGATTGGCCTCCATCGTGATCTCGGCGTCGATTTCCAGCGGCAGCAGCGTGCGCACGTCCGACAGCAGGCGGTCGAGGCCGGCGGCCGACATCAGGCTGGGCGTGCCGCCGCCGATGAAGACCGTGTGGATCTTGCGGCCCCAGATCAGCGGCAGCGACTGCTCGAGGTCGAGGCGCACCGCATCCAGGTACTCCTTTTCCGGCAGCTCGCCCTTGGCCTCGTGCGAATTGAAGTCGCAGTAGGGGCACTTGCGCACGCACCAGGGGAAGTGGATGTACAGGGACAGCGGCGGCAAGGCGGTAAGGTTGAGCGCGCCGGGCTGCAGGTATTGCAGGGCCGCTTGTGCCGGGGAACGGGCTTCGCCGAGGTTCACGCCGGCGACTTTGATCGGGATCATTTCAGTTTCTCTACCAGTGCGCGCAGGGCCTGGCCGCGGTGCGAGCGTGCGTTTTTCTCGGCGGGCGTGAGTTCGGCCGTGGTCTTGCCGAGCGAAGGAATCAGGAAATACGGGTCGTAGCCGAAGCCGTTTTCGCCGCGCGGCGTGTCGATGATTTCGCCGTCCCAGCGGCCGTCGGCGATGACCGGCTGCGGGTCGTCGGCGTGGCGCACGTAGACCAGCACGCAGTAGTAATACGCCGATTTATCGGCTTTATCGGCCAGGTCGGCCACCAGTTTCTGGTTGTTGCGGGCGTCCGATTTCGGCTCGCCGGCAAAGCGCGCCGAGTACACGCCGGGCGCGCCGCCGAGCGCGTTGACGCACACGCCCGAGTCGTCCGCCAGCGCCGGCAGGCCGGTCAGGCGCGACGCGTGGCGCGCCTTTTCCAATGCGTTCTCGACAAAGGTCGCGTGCGGCTCCTCGGCTTCGGGCACGTCGAATTCGCCCTGCGGGTGCAGGGTGAACCCGATCGGGCCGAGGATTTGCTGGAATTCCTTGAGCTTGCCGGCGTTGTTCGAGGCGAGGATGAGGCGTTGGGTCATGGGTAAGAAACAGACGGGGAACAAAAGCAGGTATTTTACATGCTGTTGTTCGCACGCGCCCGATTCACCCTAATGAGGGACATTGAGGTGAGCACGATTCGTTGACATTTAATACTTGCCGCCATCGCTTAAGGCGATAGCTTTACCGACAACATTCGTTACGATGTATGAACCGAGCTCATCCAATTAAGTGTCGGCCTTAAGCTTAACCTTACTTAAGAGTTGTTTTACCTCTGTTATCTCCGCCCCAAGACTATCCACAAATCTATCAATATTATCCTTTATTAATTCAACTGAGGTACGATTAAGTTCCCGCTCCGTGTCAACAAACCATTTATTCAACGTTCTTTTCATCCGCGATAAGGTAACTCGGGCGGAAGCCATATCGTTTCCAGCGCGATCAGCAAGCAATCCCTGAATTTGCGTCATAAGGATCGCCTCCGGTATTTCTTTAATTTCCCAAATATTTTCTTCGACAGCGCGCAGTTCAGATCGAGCCAAATAGCTTTGCCGCTTGCTTTCGTTAACCTGTTCCTGAAGTGCATCGCATTTTTTCTTGATATCGGAAAATTCTGATCGTAACGTTGCCAGGTCACTATGGGCACGTGACAGATTGGCCTCGACTTTCGCATCAATAGAACGTTCTAAGTTAAGGGCCGTTGACTGCAGACGAACCTCTAACTGGGCAATTTGCTGTGCCAAATTGGAGTCGACTTCCTCTTGCAGCCGTTTTTTGTCATTCTCGTAAATTTTAAAATTTGACCACCATCCAAAACCGGCAACCAGAACCGCAATCGTTGATATACCGGTTAACGACCAAAGGACAATGTCTATCATTGTCCCTTGATAATCCTGCATTAACTGATTCTGAGCTCTCAGGACAATAATTTCTTCGCTCTTTTTTTCCAATTGAGATGTTACAAGTCTCTGATTTTCTGCGGCAATCGGTGGCGCTATTACTTTAGCATTTTCGAAGGAATTCGCCCTCCCGATCGACAATAAAATAACAAACAAAGCAAAGCCAAGCACCATCAGAGTACTACGCATTAGCAAATCCTATTCATTTATAAATTAGTTATTCAAGCCCAACAAGACACAAAAAATTTCATGCCATAGCCAAATAAAGGTTTTCGAGCAGGATCAATTTATGTGCAGCACCGCTACCATAAATTAATTGACGATGCCCAATGCCTGCTTCTGCATGCCGATCAGTTCCGCGATCCCGCCCTGCGCCAGGTCGAGCAGGCGGTTCATGCCGGCGCGATCGAAGGCCGCGCCTTCGGCTGTACCCTGCACTTCGATGAAGTGCCCTGCTTCGGTCATGACCACGTTCATGTCAGTGTCGCAGCCCGAGTCCTCGACGTAATCGAGGTCGAGCACCGGCGTTCCCTGGTACACGCCGACCGAGATCGCGGCGACGAAGTGCCTGACCGGCACGGCGGCCAGCACGCCCTGGGCGACCAGTGCGTCGAAGGCGTCGTAGGCGGCGACCATGGCGCCGGTGATGGACGCGGTGCGGGTGCCGCCGTCGGCCTGGATCACGTCGCAGTCGAGGTGCAGGGTGCGTTCGCCGAAGGCTTCCAGGTCGAAGGCGGCGCGCAGCGAGCGGCCGATCAGGCGCTGGATTTCCTGGGTGCGGCCGGACTGCTTGCCGCGTGCGGCTTCGCGGTCCATGCGCGTGTGGGTCGAGCGCGGCAGCATGCCGTATTCGGCCGTCAGCCAGCCCTGCCCTTTGCCCTTCAGGAAGCCGGGCACCTTGTCTTCGATGCTGGCGGTGCAGATCACCTTGGTGTCGCCGCATTCGATGAGCACCGAGCCTTCGGCGTGCTTGGTGTACTGGCGCGTGATGCGGATGGTGCGCAGCTGGTCGACTGCGCGGCCGCTCGGGCGGGTTGCTAACGTCATGGTGAACCTTTTATTGGATTATTTAAGTAATTGGGAAGACTTCTCGATCGCCTGGTTGATCTCGGCAATCGCCTTTTCGATTTCGTCTTCGTCGAAGGGGTCGGCGTCCAGTGCGGCAGGGGCGTGGCCGATCGTGCTGCTGACTTGGTTTTCCGGCAGCAGTTCGGTCGAGATCACGTTCGGGGCGTGGGCGGCGGGATTGTCCGCGCCCTGCCAGCTGATCGCCAGCGCCGTCGTGTTGTCGGCGCGCGGGCCGCCGATGGCAGTCGCCTGGGCGACCAGGGCGGGCACCGCCTGCACCACGGTTTGGGTGGCGAGTTTTTGCACGATCTCGGCGTCCGGCACCATCGACCACAGGCCGTCCGAGCACAGCAGCAGCACGTCGCCCGCTTCCAGGCTGGCCTGGCGCGACAGCTCGATGCGCGGCGGCGTGGACGCGCCCAGGCAGTTGTAGAGCTTGTTGCGGTCGGGGTGGGTCGCTCGTTCGGCCGGGCTGGCCAGGCCCTTGGCGATCAGGTATTCGAGGTGCGAATGGTCGCGCGTCTGCGCCAGCACCTGGTTGCCGCGCACCCAGTACAGGCGCGAGTCGCCGCAGTGGGCCCATACGGCGCAGTTGTGCTGCACCAGGCAGGCGACCACCGTGGTGCGCGGACTCTCGGGCAGCTTGTGGCGCGCGGTGTAGGCGAGGATGTCGCGGTGCGCCTGGACCAGCGCTTCCTCGAGGAAGCGCTCGGGTTTTTTAATATACGGCCTCGCCTGCATCTGGAACATCATCGACAGCGTCTGCATGGCGATGGTGGCGGCGATCTCGCCATGCTGGTGGCCGCCCATGCCGTCGGCCAGCACCAGCAGCAGCGCGTCGCGCGTGAAGCAGTAGCCCATGCGGTCCTGGTTGACGCGGCGCCCGCCGATGTGGCTTTGCTGGTAGACGGAAAACTGCATGGTGCCTCCTTAATCGCGTGTGCCGCCGCTGCGGCCGAATGCACCGAGCTTGCCCAGCAGGCCGCGCAGGCCTCCGGGCGGCGGTGCCGGTTCTGTCTGTGCTTCCTGCGCATCGCTGGGCTGCGGCTCGGCGGCGATCGGCCTGGCGGGCGCCGCCTGCAGCACCTTCTGCACGGCGAACACGCTTTGCGGCCGCGCCATCGGATCGAGCGACAGGCAGGCGCGCACCACGGCCAGCAGTTCCGGCGAATAGCCGGCGGCCAGCTGCTCGAACTGCGCCGGCAGCCTGTCCTCGAGCTTGCGGGCGTCGGCGGCCTGCGGCGGCGAGCCGGTCAGGCAGGCGAACATCGACGCGCCCAGGCTGTAGATGTCGGACCAGGGGCCGAGCGGCAGCCCCTTGGCATACAGCTCGGGCGGCGCGAAGCCCGGCGTGTACATCGGCGCGAGCATCGGCGCGTCGTCCTTGATCGCCTGGCGCGCGGCGCCGAAGTCGAGCAGGATCGGCGAGCCGTCGGTGCGCAGGTAGATGTTGGCCGGTTTCAGGTCCAGGTGCAGCAGCTTGTTGGCGTGGGTTTCGCGCAGGCCGCGGCAGACGCCGTCGAACACGCGGCGAACGAACGCTTCGCCCGGACGGCTGGCCTTGCCGGCGGCCCTGGTATGGCTGCGGGCGATGTGTTCCTGCAGCGAGTGGCCCGATTCGTAGGCCATCACCATGTACACGGTATCGTTGGCGCGGAAGAAGTTCAGGATGCGCACCACGTTCGGGTGGATGATGCGCGCCAGCGCCCGCCCCTCTTCGAAAAAGCACTTCAGGCCGATGCGGAACAGCGGGACGTTGGGCTTGGCGATCACGGGCGACAGCTCGCCCGGCTGGCGCAGCGCGAGCGCGCTCGGCAGGTATTCCTTGATGGCCACCGCGTTGCCTTCGGCGTCATATGCAAGATAGACAATACTGAACCCGCCGGATGCGATTTTCTTTACAATGCGATATCCGGCAATCTCCAGCCCTTCCGGCAAGGGTGCGTTATTTTGTGCGGCCATACTGATGAGTCCCTTGCATAACACGGCGATTGTGTGGATAAATGTGGGCTTTGTAAAGAATAAAGAGCGTCGATCAAAGCGCCTATGGCCAGGCGCGTCGTCGAAGACAGTACGCTAGTACGGCGAGACGATGCAACGCCGCCATAGGTGTTTTGTTCGGCGCTCTAAAAACCGGGGACACAATTGGGCATTTCAAGCATGACAGGCTATGCGGTGGCCACCAGCGAAGGCGCTGCGGGCACCCTCACGATCGAGATCAAGAGCGTCAATTCGCGCTTCCTCGATCTTCAATTCCGCATTAACGACGAATTGCGCGCGCTGGAACCGGACCTGCGCGCCGCCATCATGGCCGCCATCACCCGCGGCAAGGTCGAAGCCCGCCTGTCGTTCGGGCGCAAGGTCGCCGGCGGCGCCCAGGCCCTGAATCATGCCCTGCTGGCCGACCTGGCGCGCCTGCAGGCCGAAGTCACCCGCCACTTCGTCTCGGCGCCCCTGATGTCGGTGGCCGAGCTGCTGCGCTGGCCCGGCGTGGTCGAGGAGTCGCAGATCGGCCAGGAGTCGCTGCAGGCCGATGTGGCCGCCCTCACCGCGAAGACCATCGCCGCCTTCGTCGACAGCCGCAAGCGCGAAGGCGCGGCGCTGGAGGCGATGCTGCAATCGCGTATCGATGCAATGGAAGCGATCGTCAAGCGCATTACGCCGCTGATCCCGCAGGTGATCGCGCAATTCCAGCAAAAGGCGGTCGAGCGCATGCAGGACGCCCTGGGACTGGCCGGCCACGGCAACCCGTCGACGCTGACGCGCCAGGAAGTCTTCGAGCGGATTCGCCAGGAAGTCACCCTGTACGGCATCCGGATCGACGTTTCCGAGGAATTGTCGCGCCTGTCGGCCCACCTGAACGAAACCCGCCACATCCTGAAAAAAGGCGGCCAGGTCGGCAAGCGCCTCGATTTCATGATGCAGGAACTCAACCGCGAAGCGAATACGCTGGGCGCCAAGGCGTCGGTGAAGGAGCTGGCGGATGCGTCGATGGAATTGAAACTCCTGATCGAGCAGATGCGGGAGCAGGTGCAGAACCTGGAGTAACACCAATTTGAATACGCGGTGCGGGTACGCCCGGGCCGCTTGAACGCGTGGACGGGGGACCCGTCCACCCTACGGGTATATCGGTGAGGTTACTGGCATACACGCAGGGTGGAGCGGGGCTTTTTAGTTTGGGGAACTAAAAAGCCGTCCACGCGTTCAGCTATATGATGAACAATCGCGGGGTAAAACCCGCCGCATTACGAATAAAAGGAATACAACCATGCTCACCACCGCTTTCTCCGGCAGCCTGTTCGTCGTCGCCGCCCCGTCGGGCGCCGGCAAATCGACCCTGGTCAACGCGCTGCTGGCCCGGGAGCCGGGCATCCAGCTGTCGATCTCGACGACCACGCGCCAGCCGCGTCCGGGCGAGCAGGACGGCCGCGAATACCACTTCACCACCGCCGAAGATTTCGTCGCGCGCGCCGAGGCCGGCGAGTTCCTGGAATGGGCCGAGGTGCACGGCAACTACTACGGCACCAGCCGCCTGACTGTCGAAGAAAAGATGAAGACCGGTACCGATATCCTGCTGGAGATCGACTGGCAGGGTGCGCGCCAGGTGAAGAAGCAGTTCCCGGACGCGGCCGGCATCTTCATCCTGCCGCCGTCGATCGAGGCGCTGGAAGAGCGCCTGCACAAGCGCGGCACGGACGAACCGCACATCATCACGCGCCGTTTGCTGGCGGCCGGGGGCGAGATCGCTCACGCTCCCGAGTTCGAATATGCTATCATCAACGAAGAGTTCAACGTCGCCTTGGCCCAGCTGCAGGCGATTGTCCAGGCGACACGTTGCCGCTTCGCCCAACAGGCTGCCCGCAACGCCTCCCTGTTTGCCCAACTGGGAATCCACGCGCAACAACCAACGTAAAATCGGCGGCATGCCTCATGCCGCCGCACTTATTGTCCAATTAGGAGTCCGTTATGGCCCGTATCACGATCGAAGATTGCCTGAAAAACGTCCCGAACCGCTTCCAGCTGACCCTGGCCGCGACCTATCGCGCACGCCAGCTGCTGCAGGGCCATACCCCGAAGGTCGAAGCAAAAGACAAGCCGACCGTCGTTGCCCTGCGCGAAATCGCTGCCGGCAAGGTTGGCCTGGAGATGCTGAAAAAAGTGCCGATGTAAGCACGCCGTTTGCCTGACCTGTGCCAGCCCTCACTTCTGTTATTCTGTCACCACACTGCGGCTGATCGACATAACGTATGAACCTGTTCCCCCCGGACTCGACACATTCAGGCAACACCCCCACCCGGGCCAAGCGCCCGGGCAAGCCGCAAGAAATCACGGAAATGCCGGCTCCCGGCGTTGCCTCGGTCACCCAGCTGATCAACCAGCTGTCGGAATACCTCACCCCTGCCGAACTGAAAAAGGTCAAGGAAGCCTACCGCTTCTCCGACGAGATGCACCTCGGCCAGGTGCGCAAGTCCGGCGAACCCTATATTTCGCACCCGATCGCCGTCGCCGAGATCTGCGCCGAGTGGAAGCTCGACGCCCAGGCCATCATGGCCGCCCTGCTGCACGACGTGATCGAAGACCAGGACGTCAAGAAGGAAGAACTGCTCGAGCGCTTCGGCCCGCAGGTGGCGAACCTCGTCGACGGCCTGTCCAAGCTCGAGAAGATCGAGTTCCAGAGCCTGGTCGAGGCGCAGGCGGAGAATTTCCGCAAGATGCTGCTGGCCATGGCGTCCGACGTGCGCGTCATCCTGATCAAGCTGGCCGACCGCCTGCACAACATGCGCACGCTCGGCGTGATGGTGCCAGCCAAGAAGCGGCGCATCGCCGGCGAGACGATGGAAGTCTACGTCCCGATCGCGCACCGCCTCGGCCTGAACAACATCTACCGCGAGCTGCAGGACCTGGCCTTCTCGCACCTGTACCCGCTGCGCTACCGCACCCTGGCCAAGGCCGTGAAGGCGGCGCGCGGCAACCGCCGCGAGGTCGTCAAGAAGATCCTCGAGTCGGTCAAGCACACGCTGAAAATGGCCGGCATCCATGCCGAGGTCTACGGCCGCGAGAAAACCCTGTACGGCATCTATAAAAAGATGCGCAACAAGCACCTGTCGTTCTCGCAGGTGCTCGACGTCTACGGCTTCCGCGTCGTCGTCGACAACATCCCGAACTGTTACGTCGCGCTCGGCTCGCTGCACGGCCTGTACAAGCCGATGCCCGGCAAGTTCAAGGATTACATCGCGATCCGCAAGATCAACGGCTACCAGTCGCTGCACACGACCCTGATCGGCCCCTACGGCACCCCGGTCGAGTTCCAGATCCGCACCCAGGACATGCACCGCACCGCGGAGAGCGGCGTGGCGGCGCACTGGCTGTACAAGACGGGCGACCAGAACATGTCGGACCTGCAGCAGCGCACCCATGCCTGGCTGCAGTCGCTGCTCGACATCCAGCAGCAGACCGGCGACTCGGCCGAATTCCTCGAGCACGTGAAGGTCGACCTGTTCCCCGATTCAGTCTATGTCTTCACGCCGAAATCGAAGATCATCGCCCTGCCCCGTGGCGCCACCGCGCTCGACTTCGCGTATTCGATCCACACCGGCATCGGCGACCATACGGTGGCGGTCAAGATCAACAACGAAACCCAGCCGCTGCGCACCGAACTGCACAACGGCGACATCGTCGAAATCGTCACCGACCCGGATTCGCGCCCGAGCCCGACCTGGCTCAGCTATGTCCGCACGGGCAAGGCGCGCTCGGCGATCCGCCACTACCTGCGCACCGTCAACGTCAACGAATCGGTCGAACTCGGCCAGGAACTGCTGGCCGGGGCCCTGGCTGCGCGCAACATCGACCCCGAGCTGCCGCCGGCCGCCATCGACCGCCTGCTGGCCGAATCCTCGGCCAAGTCGATGGACGAGCTGTACGCCGACATCGGCATCGGCAAGCGCATGCCGGCGCTCGTCGCCCGCCATATCTTCGGCCTGATGGATGGCGAGGCGGACAGCGCCCTGCCGTCGAACCAGCCGCTGGGCGGCGACATCGACCCGGTCACGATCTACGGCAGCGAAGGCGTGTCGGTCCAGCTGGCGCCATGCTGCCTGCCGATCCCGGGCGACCAGATCAGCGGCCAGCTGCGGCGCGACCAGGGCCTGGTGGTCCACACCTGCGACTGCCTGCCGGCCAAGCGCCTGCGCGCCAAGGAACCGGACCGCTGGATCGCCGTGCAATGGGGCGAGGAACTGAACCGCCGCTTCGACTGCCGCATCCGCCTCCTGATCAACAACGAAAAAGGCATCCTCGCGCGCGTGGCGGCCGAGATCGGCGAGTCCGACGGCAACATCACCTATGTCGGCATGGACGAGGACGACGAGAACATGATGACGCAGCTGCGCTTCACCATCCAGGTGAAGGACCGCGTGCACCTGGCGCACCTGATCCGCAATTTGCGGCGGGTGGCGGGGGTCAATCGCGTGGAGCGCGAGCGGGCCTGATTTCTGCCCTTGGAAAAGAACAGCCCACTTCGGTGGGCTTTTTTACGTGCACGCAACGTGGCCTCCGTGTCGCATCTGGATACCTACGCGCTGCACCGCGCGGGCTCAAGAGCCCATCCTGCTAACTTGCGAGGTCCCGTCGTGTCGAGTGCGGCATCACACCGCTTCCTGCAGCCGATGAACGAAAGTATCGAGGTCGATACGCAGCGTCCCCTCGGGCCAGAAATTGATGACATCCACCAGGATGGCAATGCGCTCAGGATAAAGAATCTCGACATCGAAAATATTGAATGCGAAGGTATCCCTGACCCGGACCGGGTTAGTCTTCTGCGCGCGGACGGCCTCCAATATTTTCTGGCACGCCCACGTGCCTTCGTTGGCGATGAACTCCTCCAGCAGGGATATCACGTCGGCTCTCCCGCTCGAAAGCGCCAGCAGCGCATGCTCAGCATCGGCGACTGTTCGAGAAAGCGCCGGCCGCTGTCCAGCTCCAGCAGCGTCAGGTGCGGCGAGGTGGCGCAGGTCCGGAGCGCTGCGGGAGACGCCGCGAGCTGGGATTCGAACGTCAATCGGCGTGTCGGCATCAGAGGCGTGGTCCATGGGAATCGGGCAACCGCGAGTATCGTTCTCGCGGGGCGCAGCGTCAATGTGCGGCGCATCACCAAGCCCTCGGCCGGCATCGTAGGGTGGACGGGTCTCCCGTCCACGCGTTCAACTGGCGTGTGAGATGTCGCGACGTATCGCATGGTGCTTGAACACGTGGACGGCATAGGCGCCGCGTTCGGGTGGAGCCGTCCGGTGAATCCGTGGGCGTGGCCAGGGGCCACGCCCACCCCTACGGGGCGTCGAACGCCAGCGCCAGGATCCGGTCGAACGCGTCGCAGGCGCCGGCGCAGGCGTCGGCCACCTGCTCCTCGCCTTGCACCTGGGCGCGCAGCGCCTCCATGAAGGCGCGCCAGCGCGGGCCGGGGCCGGCTTCTCCCGCGCCGCGCAGGTAGCGCAGCGGGTGCGGCGCGAGCTGGCCGGCGAGGCGCTTGTAGAGGACGGCGCCGCCCAGTTGCGAGCCTTCGACGACGTAGGCCACGCCCCAGCGGTAGGCGGGGCTGGAGCCGGCCGGCCAGGATGCGGTCGTGCGTCGGGTGCATGCCGGGGCCGGCAGCGAGGGTTCGGCGAGGTCGGCCTCGATCAGGGACAGGTGCGGGGCGGCGGCGATGCCGGCTGCTCCCTGCGGGCCGTCTTCATAGGCATCCTGCCAGGCCTCGAGCGGCGCGAGCCAGTCGCGCAGCAGGCACAGGTGGTGGGCGTAGTCGGCGAGCGTGGCGTCGGGACGGGAGAGCGGCAAGCCGCTGTCGAGCCGCTCGTGGCGCGAGCCCGTCGCCTGCCGCAGCGCGGCCAGGACATCGGACTCGCGTGCGGTATCAAGGGGACGATTCATGGGACAGTGAAAGCGGCGAATGGGGCATCTTACCAGCCCGGCTGCGATCAGTCTGTAACAGGCTCCGGATACTCGACCGATACGATCTCGAGCTCGTCGCTGCCTTGCGGCGTCTGCAGGGTGGCGACGTCGCCCTCGCGGCACTTGGTCAGCGCACGCGCCACCGGCGACACCCAGCTGATGCGTCCGCGCAGCGGGTCGAGCTCGTCGATGCCGACGATGGTGACCGTGTGCTCCTCGCCCGCCTTGTTCACATAGGTGACGGTGGCGCCGAAGAAGACCTGGTCGTTACCGTAATGCACGCTCGGATCGACCACGAAGGCCGAGTCCATGCGCTTGGTGAGGAAGCGGATGCGGCGGTCGATCTCGCGCAGGCGCCGCTTGCCGTAGATGTAGTCGCCGTTTTCCGAGCGGTCGCCGTTCGAGGCGGCCCAGTGCACCACGCGCACCACTTCCGGCCGGTCGACGTCGATCAGCTGCAGCAGCTCATCCTTGATGGCTTTATAGCCGGCAGGGGTGATGTAGTTCTTGGCGCCGGCGGGAATCGCCTGCGCCAGCGCGACGGCTTCGTCATCGTCGTCGTTGTCGGACTCTTTTACAAATGCCTTATTCATAATTCCTATTGTAGCCCCAGCCGATGGAAAGGCCGCGCAATTGCGGCATCGATTCCCTTATCATATGGACGATGACCCCGCCCACTCCTTCGCGCCATCCCCTGCTCGCGCCGCTCCTGTACACGGTGGCGCTGCTCCTGCTGCTCGAAGAATGGCTGTGGCGCCTCGGCAGCCGCTTCGCGGCCGGGCTGGCGACCTGGCCGCCGCTGCGCGCGCTGGAAGCCGGCGTGCGGCGCCTGCCGCCGTACTGGGCGCTGCTGGTCTTCGCACTGCCCGGGCTGATGCTGCTGCCCGTCAAGCTGCTGGCGCTGCTGGCGATCGCCCACGGCCATCCGTTGTGGGGCGTGGGCGTCTTCGTCCTGGCCAAGCTGGGCGGCGCGGTAGTCGTGGCCCGTATTTATGTGTTGACCCTGCCGTCCTTGCTGGCGCTCGCCTGGTTCGCGCGGTGGCACAATCGCTTCATCATGTTCAAGGACAATCTCATCGCCCGCCTGCGTACCAGCGCCGCGTTCAGCCGCGTGCGGCGCTCGATCGCGTCCGCCAGGCGCATGCTGCGCCGCCTGCGCTACCAGCTGCAGCCGTCGGTTCCCTTCGGCAGCCGCCATGCCACGCGCAGCGCGCGTGCCCTGCGCCGCTTCGTGTCGCTCTGGCGACGGCGCCGCAAGCCGGCCGGGAGCGAACGGCCATGACCCACATGGAACCGACCCTGGCCGCGACCATGCAGCCCGCGCCCGCCGAAATCTACCTGATCGACGCCGACACCCTGGCCCTGGTCGAGGTCAACGGCAGCGCGCGCACCAACCTCGGCTACGACGGCACCCCGCTCAAGGGCATGCCGGCAAGCACGATCTTCCCGGGCCTGGCCGACGGCGCGCTGGAGCAACTGCTGGCCGGGCTGGGCGAGGACATCGGCGCCCAGCACTGCCTGCGCACTCACCTGCGCCGTGCCGACGGCAGCACCTATCCGGCCCGCCTGACCTTCCTGCGCACCCAGCGCGACGGCCGTGCACTGCTGCTGGCGATCGGCGACGACCTGTCGCCGGAACAGGCGGCCGCGGCCGCCCTTGCGCACGCACTTGCCCAATCCGAGGCGCGCTTCAACGCCATCGTCAACCACACGCCGGGCCTGGTGTACCAGTTTTTACTGAAAGCCGACGGCACCCACGCCTTCCCCTACCTGAGCGAAGGCTGCGCACCCCTGCTCGGAGTGCAGCCGGCCGCGCTGCAGGCCGACCCCGACCTGTTCCTGCGCCTGATCCTGCCCGAGGACCGCAAGAGCTACCTGGAGGCGATGGCCGTGTCGAAGGTCGGCCTGTCGAGCTGGAACTGGGAAGGCCGCATCTGGATCGACGCCTGGAAGGACGTCAAATGGATCAACCTGCGCGCCACGCCCCATGCCGCCTTCGATGCCGCCGTGCAGTGGGACGGCATCATGACCAACATTACCGACAGCAAGAACGAGCAGCAGGACGCGCTGCGTTCGCGCGCGCGCCTGGCCGAGCTGACCGACCACATCGAGCAGGTGAAGGAGCAGGAACGGGCCCGCATCGCGCGCGAAATCCATGACGACCTGGGCGGCAACCTGACCGCCATCAAGATGGCCCTGTCGATGCTGGCCAGCCGCCTGCCGCCGGAGCAGCCGCAATTGCTGGAAAAGGCCGCCTACCTCGACGACCTGGTCGACCGCACGATCGAGGCGGTGCACCGCATCTCGCTCGACCTGCGGCCCTCGACGCTCGATCTCGGCATCGTCGCCGCGCTCGAGTGGCAGGCGCGCGAATTCGAAAAGCAGGCAGGCATCGCCTGCGTCTTCCGCAGCGCCGAGCGCGAGCTCGACCTCGATCCGGAGCTCGACCCCGACCATGCGGCGGCGCTGTTCCGCATCTTCCAGGAAGCGCTGACGAACGTCGCCAAGCATGCCGGCGCCACCCGCGTCACGGTCACCCTGCGCCGCGTGCGCCAGCACCTCCATCTGACGATCTGCGACAACGGCCGCGGCATCGCCCCGGCCGACCGCCTGAAACCCCACTCCTTCGGCCTGCGCGGCATGAGCGAGCGGGCGCGGGCGCTGGGCGGCACGTTGACCTTGTCGGCGGCGCCCGGAGGTGGCACGATGGTAACAATCAAGATCCGGCTTGCGCCACCCGCAGCCAGCACCCCCAGGTAACAATGTCAGACAAAGTCACCATCCGCGTTTTCATTGCCGACGACCATGCCATCGTACGCGAGGGCCTGAAACAGATCCTGGCCGAGCAGGGCGACATCGTCGTCGCCGGCGAAGCCGAAAACGGCCTCGATGCCGTCAAGCTGTTCCGCAAGTCGCGCTGCCACGTCGTCCTGCTCGACATCTCCATGCCCGACCGCAACGGCATCGAGGTGCTCAAGCAGATCAAGCAGGAAAAACCCGACCTGGCCGTGCTGATGCTGTCGATGCACCGCGAAGACCAGTACGCGATCCGCGCCCTGAAGGCCGGCGCCGCCGGCTACCTCACCAAGCAGAGCGCGCCGCGCGAGCTGGTCACTGCGATCCGCCAGGTGGCGGGCGGCCAGAAATACGTCAGCGCCACGCTGGCCCAGGCCCTGGCCAGCCAGGTCGGCCTCGACCATGAAGCGCCTGCCCACGACAGCCTCTCGGACCGCGAATTCCAGACGCTGACCATGATCGCTTCCGGCAAGACGGTGAGCGAAATCGCGCGCGAACTGTCGCTCTCGGTCAAGACGGTCAGCGAGTACCGTGCCCGCCTGCTGGCGAAGATGCAGCTCAAGACCAGCGCCGAGCTGACGCACTACGCCATCCGCAACGGCCTGGTCGAATAAGCAAGCCTTTATGCATTGCCGGTAAGTAAGATACTTTCCGGCCTCTTTTCGGGCAATGACGAATCGAAAAACTGCTTATCATCCCGATAATCAGTCAATACGTTGTGCTTCATCATGTCGAATCCGAACCCGCCGCCTCCCCAGAATCCCGTCGACATTGCCCGGGAAGCCTTCAGGCGCCTGGCGACGCGCCGGGTGGCCCCGACACCCGAGGCCTACCGCGACATCTACAACGAGATCGCCGGCATCGCGCCGCCGCTCGCGGCCCCGGCCGGCCCCGCCCCCGAGGAAGTGCTGGGCGGCTTCGCCACCCAGCTGACCGACACGCCTGGCGAGCTGGCCGACTATGGCCGCCGTCTGAACCGCGCCGTCCAGCAGCGCGACTGGAATGCCTATGCGCGCGCGCTGTCGCAACTGGTCGAAAAACACCTCAGCCGCGGCATTCCGCCGGGTGTGACCTATGGCATGGAGGGCAAGGACACCCGCCTGCTGCGCGACCTGCTCAGCCGCACGCTGGCGTTCGCGCTGGCCTCGCTGCTGCCGGCCAGTCCCCTGCTCGCCAAGGAAGCCGAATCGCTGGGCGCCGCCGTCAAGATCGCACACAGCGACGCGGCGCTGCAGGAAATCGCCGGCCGCCTGAAGGAATTGTGTTTCCAGATCGAGCTGCACAGCGGCGACGGCGCCGAGCAGCAGGAACTGCTGCTGCGCCTGTTTAAACTGCTGCTGGAAAACGTCAGCGAACTGCTCGACGAGGACAGCTGGATGCGCGGCCAGATCGCCGCCGTCCAGGAGCTGATCGCCGGCCCGATCGACCACCGCGCCCTGGAAGACGCGACGCGCAGCCTGAAGGACGTGATCTACAAGCAGGGCCAGCTCAAGCACGACCTGTCGGATATGAAGTCCACCGTCAAGAACATGATGATGACCTTCATCGAGCGCCTCGGCTCGGTGGCGGCCGCGACCGGCGACTTCCACGACAAGATCGGCGGCTTTTCCGAGCGCATCCGCCATGCCGGCGACATCGGCGAGCTCAACGAAGTGCTGGACGAAGTGCTGCGCGAGACGCGCCATGCCCAGGCCGAAGCGCTCGCCTCGCGCGACCGCATGCTCGAAGCCCACCGCGAAGTGCAGGAGGCGGAAAGCCGGATCAAGGCGCTGGAAGCCCAGCTCCAGCACATGAGCGAACTGGTGCGCGAGGACCAGCTCACCGGCACCCTCAACCGGCGCGGCCTGGACGACGTCTACGAGCGCGAAAGCGCCCGCTCGGACCGCCGCAACACGCCGCTGTGCGTGGCCCTGCTCGACCTCGACAACTTCAAGCGCCTGAACGATACCTACGGCCACCTGGCCGGCGACAACGCCCTGCGCCACCTGGCCAAGGTGGTCAAGGCGACGCTGCGCTCGATGGACGTGATTGCCCGCTTCGGCGGCGAGGAATTCATGATCGTGCTGCCCGAGACGCCGATCGAGGCGGCGGTGCAGACCATGGTGCGGCTGCAGCGCGAGCTGACCAGGCACTTCTTCCTGCACGATAACGAGAAGCTGTTGATTACCTTCTCGGCCGGCGTCGCCCTGCGCCTGCCGAACGAAGAACAGGCGGCGCTGCTGGCGCGGGTCGACCGGGCGATGTACCAGGCCAAGCAGAGCGGCAAGAACCGTGTTGTCGTCGCCGAGTGAGCACCGGCCCGTACGGCGGCAAGCAATCGATCCCCGCACCGGTGTCCGATCCGGTGTTCCCACATACAGCGAAAGAGCGAGCGATGCCTACCCTTCCCGAGATTCACATCTGTATCCAGCAACCTGCGGGCTATGTCCACTCACTGGGCTTTCTCGACCAGGCGCGCTACTTCCGCTACCAGTTCCGGCGCCTGGGCGCGCAGGTGACGATGTCAAAGAACCGGCTGCGCCACGGCGCGGTCAACTTCGTGTTCGGCGCCCATCTCGGCTTCGATCCGGCCCAGCGCGAGCGCTATGCCTGCATCTTTGTCAATCTCGAGCAGCTCGGCGATGGCGGAGCGAAGGTGTCGGCGGACTACCTGAAGCTGCTCTCTACCTCCTCGGTCACCGACTACGACGACCAGAACGTGGCGGCGTATGCGGCGGCCGAGGACGTTCCGGTGGTGCCGCTGCTGTTTGCGCCTTACCTGGCGCCTGCACATGGCATCCCCCTGCACGAGCGTCCGATCGACCTGCTGTTCATCGGCACCGTCAACGAACGCCGCAAGGCGTGGATCGCGCGCATCGAAGCCTGCGGCATCACGGTGTCGCTGTTCGACGGCCCCCTGTACGGCGCCGAACGCGACCACTTCATCGCCCAGGCCAAGGCCGTGCTGAATACCCCGTATTACGAAACCAGCCGATTCGAGCAGGCGCGCGCCTCGCACTGCCTGTCGCTCGGCACGCCGGTGATTTCCGAGCGCACGCCGGCGGTCCGGCCACACCCGGCCTTCGAAGACAGCGTGCAATGGATCACAGACGACAGCCTGGAGCGCTTCTTCACCGAAGAGTTCAGCAGCCCGGCCTTCTACCAGGCCGCGCAAGCAGGCGTCGAGCGCTTCCGGCAAACCGATCCGGTCGAGGCCTATGCCGAACTGCTGGCCTTTGCTGCCGGCTTTCGCAACGGCCATGAGTCGGTGCGCCCGCGGCAGCCCTGGCGGCCGACCCGGATCAACCTCGGCTCGGGCAAGGACTACAAGCAAGGCTGGCTCAACATCGACGTGCTGGCGCGGACCGAGCCCGACCTGGTACTCGACCTGTCCGCGCCGCTCGCCCTGCCCCTGCACGTGGCCACCCCCGGCGCCGGCCCGCTCGTCCTGGCCGAGGGCAGCATCGACCTCATCCACGCCAACAACGTCCTCGAACACGTGCCCGACCTGGCCAGCCTGATGGGCAACTGCCTGCGCCTGCTCAAGGAAGGCGGCATCTTCGAGATCGAAGTCCCCTATGAACGCGCCAAGTCCGCATGGCAGGACCCCACCCACGTGCGGGCGATGAACGAAAACTCGTGGATCTATTACACGGACTGGTTCTGGTATCTCGGCTGGTTCGAGCATCGCTTCGAGATGGCCCATTCTGCCTGGCTCGACAGCGGCTTGAAGGAATGCAGCGCCGAACAGGCCGCCTTCATGCGCGTCTTCCTGCGCAAGATTGCCACCTCGCCGCGCGAGCGCACCACGGCGCGCGTCATGCAGCCGGATCTGCGCCTGCCGGACGATCCGGTGGCGCCTGGCGCGTTTCGAACCCTGAACATGGGTGCTAACTCGTAACAGGCTTCGTCACGCCCGGCCAGGCGCTGCTAGCGTTTGGCCGCCAGCTCCCAGTACTGCGCGGCCTTTTCCTTGTCGCCCAGCGTCTCGTAAACCACCGCCAGGTTATGCGCGGCCAGGAAACTGCCGCGCCCCTTTACCGTGCCCGACAGCGATGGCTGGTCGCCGATCTCGAGGCACCGCAGCCATGCCGCCTCGATCATGGGCACCAAGCCATTGAAGTGCTCCGGGCCGTTCTGCTTGCCCCAGTTGTATAGCACGTCACCCAAGGCGAAAAAGAAATCGGGCGAGTGTTCCCAGTTTTTCATTTCCGATTCCGCAAACTGGATCGCGGCTTCGAATTGCCCTGTCTTGTTCAAGGCAAAAATGGTGCGCACGACCAAGTCATGGCGGAATGCATACTCCGGCTTCACGTATAGCATTGCCTGGGTGTAACGCAGCACTGCCGTGACGTAATCCTTGTCGACCGCATGGCTCACTCCTAATTGGAAGAGCAGATACGGGTCGGTGGGCGACTCTTCCAGCGCGTGCAGGAGCAGGCTGATGTTGCGTCCCTTTTTGCGTTGCAGCTCCTCCGGCCGGTAACCGTCATGCAGAATTGGCAACTCGATGCGGCGGCCTCTCAGGTCGGACACCGGCTGTTCGTGGATCCGGCCGGCGTAACGTACGCCACGCGGCAAAATCCTCGGTATCCACGAAACCGATTCTTCGATCCGGCCATCCAGGTTGAACTGGCTGGCGATCGGTAGATGACCGATAAAGGGCTTTTTCTGGGCGGCAAGGCCGGACGACAACTGCATCTTGTCAGGAACCTCGCCGATCCACTCGTCGGCATCCAGGATCAGGTTCCACTTCGCCGACGAATGGTCCAGCGCAGCATTGCGGGCGGCAGCAAAATCGTCGCACCAGCCGAAATGGTGGACGCGCGCACCGAAGCTTTTTGCAATCTGCACCGTGTTGTCGGTCGATCCGGTGTCGAGCACGATGATCTCGTCAACGACACCCCTGGCGGACTTCAGGCAGCGTGCAATGCAGCGCTCTTCATCCCGCACAATCATTACCAACGCCAGTGTTGTCATTTCCGAAGTCCTTTTGCCAGTGGGCGAATGTGTTGCTCCCCGAACCCAATTATACGGCCCGTCCGCAGCCCTCCCACAGGAAGCCTGCGGAATTTTTCGGCATGGCAAACAGATCATTGTTGATGGAAGAGCCTCTCTTTCGGCCCCATCCGGGCTGCCGATGCAGGTCTGCACGCCTGGAAAAATAAATTTTTTGCCCCTAAAGAATCAAAAAAACAGGTCGTATAGCAGGCCGCGCCAGCGCGCTCCCTGCAAAAAAATCGAAAATTTTCTGGTTCCCACCATCAACTTTTTTTGAAAGCCTCCGTTACCTGATTCAACTGCGGTGTGATTGTCTCGGAACGAAAAGAGAAGCAGGTCACACGCGGCACTTAGCCCAACCGAAATTACTAGTCAGGAGAAACATCATGGCCGCATACATCAACACCAATACCGCCTCCCTCAACTCGCAGCGCAACCTGAGCACCTCGCAAACCTCGCTGACCAACTCGCTGCAGCGCCTGTCGTCGGGCCTGCGCGTCAACAGCGCCAAGGATGACGCGGCCGGCCTGTCGATCGCAACCAAGATGGACACCCAGGTGCGCGGCATGTCGCAGGCCATCCGCAACGCCAACGACGGTATCTCGCTGGCCCAGACTGCAGACGGCGCACTGGCGACTGCAACCGAAGCAATGCAGCGCATGCGTGAGCTGGCTGTGCAGGGCGCCAACGGCACCAACGCGACCGAAGACTCGGCCAACCTGAAAAAGGAATTCGACGCACTGGCAGAGGAAGTGCTGCGCCTGGCGCAAGACACCAAGTTCAACGGCAAAAACATTCTGGCGGACGACGCGGTCGACATCGACATCCAGGTTGGCGCGGACAACGGCGACACGATCTCGATCAAGGCAACCGACTTGGAAACGATCG
Source organism: Massilia sp. SYSU DXS3249 (assembly GCF_053668055.1). NCBI lineage: Bacteria > Pseudomonadati > Pseudomonadota > Betaproteobacteria > Burkholderiales > Oxalobacteraceae > Massilia > Massilia sp. SYSU DXS3249. Next base: position 191,688 of record NZ_JBSIPX010000002.1, read on the forward strand.
CCAGCGCCATCGGCGCCGCCGACCTGAGCGATGCAACCGGCTCGATCGCCGCGCTGGACACCCTCGACGAGGCACTGGCCAGCGTGACGGAACTGCGCGCCGACCTGGGCGCCACCCAGAACCGCCTGTCGTACTCGATCAGCAACCTGCAGTCGTCGGTCGAGAACCAGTCCGCTGCAAAGAGCCGCATCATGGACACCGACTTCGCCGCAGAAACCGCCAGCATGACCCGCGGCCAGATCCTGCAGCAGGCAGGTACCGCGATGCTGGCCCAGGCCAACTCGCTGCCGAACGGCGTGCTGGCCCTGCTGCGCGGCTAATCGCCCCTCTCGCCCAGCGTGGGAAGATAACCCGGTCCGATTCGTCGGCCGGGTTTTTCTGATTTCAAGGAGCTATCGTGGACATCCGTTCGACCAGCAACATGCATGCCGCCTTCCCACCGCCGCCGGCCGCCGAGCGCGGCGCCGCAAGCGCCCAGCCGGCCCCAGCCTCGACCCCGATCTGGATCGATGCGCCCAAGCCGGCCGGCGCCGCGCCCGACAAGGACGAGCTCAAGCAGGCGCTCGAGAGCATCAACACTGCGCTGCAGGACCGCTCGCCGGGACTGGAGTTTTCGATCGACCGTGACAGCGACCGCTCGGTGGTGAAGGTGGTCGACAAGGACACCCAGGAAGTCATCCGCCAGATGCCGTCGCGCGAAGCAATCGAGATTGCCAAGGCGCTGGACAAGCTGCACAGCCTGATGGTCAGGGCGACGGCGTAAGCGAAGCGGGAACAGACGGGTCTTTCCCCCTCTAAAGTACGGCTTCGCCGCGCCGTTATTAACGTATATTCCAGTTTTCCCCCGGAGGCAACATGGCTCTCACCTCAGCCGGCATCGGTTCCGGCCTGCCAATCGAAAACATCATCACCCAGCTGATGAGCTTCGAGAAAAGGCCGCTGACGCTGCTCGACCAGAAGGTTGCGGGGTTCCAGGCAAAGCTGTCGGCCATCGGCACGCTCAAGAGCGCGTTCTCCACTTTCCAGAACGCGGCCCAGGGCCTGGCGGACATCGGCAAGTTCCAGGCGCTGACCACGAGCGTCGGCGATGCCGCGGTCGCCACCGCCACTGCCGGCTCGTCCGCAGCCCCCGGCAACTATTCGCTCGAAGTGAGCTCGCTGGCGCAGGCCCAGAAGCTGGCATCGAAAGGCCAGGCCAGCGCCACGACCCAGCTCGGGGGCGGCACCATCAGTTTCGACCTGGGCACGATTAGCCTTGGTGAGACAGGCACGTTCGACAGCGCGACCGGCAAGTACACCGGCGCCACCTTCGCTTCCAGCGGCACCGGCGTCAAGACCGTCACTATCGACCCGACCAACAGTTCGCTGGCCGGCATCCGCGACGCCATCAACAAGGCCGGCATCGGCGTCACCGCATCGCTCGTCAACGACGGCAGCGCCACGCCCCACCGCCTGGTCCTGACCGAAACGGCCACCGGCAAGGCCAGCAGCATGAAGATCAGCGTGGATGGCGCGGCCGGGCTGCAAAATCTGCTGAGCCACGACCCGGCAGGCGCCCAGGCAATGACGGAAACGGTCAAGGCGCAAAACGCCGAGTTCAAGCTCGACGGCCTGGCGATCAGCAGCGCCACCAACAAGGTCACCAGCGCCATCGAGGGCGTGACCCTGACCCTGGCCAAGACCAACGCCGGCACGCCCACCACGGTCGGCGTGACGCGCGACACCAAGACGGTCACCGAGTCGGTCGGCAAGTTCGTCAGCGCCTTCAATGAAATCAACAAGAAGATGAACGACCTGACGGCCTACAACCCGGCCACCAAGAAGGCCGCCGTACTGAACGGCGACGCGACGGTCCGCAGCATGCAGACCCAGCTGCGCTCCCTGCTGGGCAGCCCGGTGGCCAACGGCGGCACCGGCTTTACCATGTTGTCCGACATCGGGGTGACGGTCAAGGCGGGCGTGATGGCGGTCGACGACGCCAAGCTGCAAAAAGCCATCGAGAACAATTTCAACGACATCGCCGGCCTGTTCGCTGCGACCGGCAAGCCGAGCGACAGCCTGGTGTCGTTCACAGGGGCGAGCGCCAAGACGGTGGCGGGCACCTATGCGGTGCAGGTCACGCAGCAGGCGACCCAGGGCAGCCTCGCCGGCGACGGCGCCGCCAACCTCGATCTCAGCACCGGCAACAATGTGCTCGACGTCACGCTCAACGGAGTAAAAGCAACCGTCACGCTCGAATCGCGTATCTATGGCACGCACGCCGAATTGGCTGCCGAGCTACAATCGAAGATCAACGGCGTGGCGGCGTTCTCGTCGGCCGGATCGAGCGTCACCGTCACCGAGAGCGGGGGCGTGCTCGGCATGACCTCGAGCCGCTACGGTTCCGCCTCGAACATCGTCATCGCCGGCAGCGGCGCCGCCGACCTGTTCGGTTCGGCCACCTCGACCGCCGGGCAAAATGTCGCCGGCACCATCGGCGGCAAGCCGGCCACCGGCTCCGGGCGCACCCTGACGGCCGATGCCGGCAGCCCGGCCGAAGGCCTGGCGCTGCGCATCGACGGCGACACCGGCGACCGCGGCACCGTCAGCTATGCCCGCGGCTATGCGGCCCAGTTCGACCAGCTGATGACCACCCTGCTCGACAGCTCGAAAGGGCCGCTGGCCTCGCGTACCGACGGGCTCAATTCCTCCATCAAGAGCCTGGCGGACAACCGGGTACGCATGGAAGACCGCCTCGCGGCCACCGAACAGCGCCTGCGCGCCCAGTACAGCGCGCTCGACGCCACGGTTGCCCGCATGAACTCGACCAGTTCCTACCTGTCCCAGCAGCTCACGGCGCTGAGCAACATGATCAGCTAAGCATCGGGCTTTTCGACACAGCAGGCCGGCCCCGTAGCCGGCCTTTTTTTATTTCCGAATGACCGTCTTGGTCACCCGCACCGGACGACCTGATATCACGTTTCCGCACATTAAAGCATGACACAATTCCTGTCGGGCCCGCATTCCTAAAAATAGCGGATTCCGGCATCGCGCCCCTATGTACAGGTACCGGATGGCACGCCGGTAAATTGTGAACTATGCAGAAACCAGAGATTCCGGTTGACGAGGCAAAACGCCTGGCCGCACTGTACGCGACCAACCTGTTCGGTACCGGCCCCGAGGAAGCCTTCGACCGCATCACGCGCATGGCCGCCAAGCTGCTGGATGTGCCGACCGCGCTGATTTCCCTGGTCGGCAGCGATGTCCAGTGGTTCAAGTCGCGCTGCGGCTTTGCCTCGCACTACACCTCGCGCGACGTGTCCTTCTGCGGCCACGCGATCCTCTCCGACGCCCCGCTGGTCGTCCCGGACGCCGCCGGCGACCCGCGCTTCGCAGACAACCCGATCGTGACCGGCGCGCCCTTCATCCGCTTTTATGCGGGCGTGCAGCTGTACTCGGTCGAGCGCGCCAAGCTCGGCACCCTGTGCATCATCGACACCCGGCCGCGCGAGATCGGCGAAGCCGAACTGGCCGAGCTGCACGAACTGGCGCGCATGGTCGAGGAGCTGATCTATCACCGCCAGCTGGCCTACGCGGCCCAGGAACTGCATGCGCAGTTGCACAACAACCTGCAGCACGACGCACCGAGCGCCCAGCTGGCCAGCGCCGCCGGCCAGGTCGAATTCCTGCTGACCCACGACACCCTCACCGGCCTGGCCAACCGCCAGGCGCTGCTGCGCGCGATCCGCGCCGGCATCGACGAGTGGCGCGGCCGCGGCGCCTCGGCCGTGGTGGCCTGCCTCAACATCGACCGCTTCAAGCGCATCAACAAGGCGCTGGGCCACGCCGCCGGCGACGAGGTGCTGGTGGCGGTGACCCGCAGCCTGAAGGCTCACCTGGCGCCGGGCGAAACGCTGGCGCGCACCGGCAACGACGAGTTCGTGCTGGTGCTCGACCAGGCCGGCGCGAACGTGGAACCGGCGGGGCTGACGGCGCGCCTGCGCCGGCTGATGGACACGGTCAACCACAGCGTGTTCTGGTCGGGCCACGAAATCGCCCTCACCTGCAGCATCGGCTTCACCTGCTTCCCGCATGACGGCGAGGATGCCGATGTGCTGCTCAACAACGCGGCCGCGGCCATGCGCCATGCCAAGGCCCTGGGCGGCGCCCGCATCGAACACTTCGCCCTGCACCAGCGCCACGAGCTCGGGCGCCGGATGGCGCTCGAAAGCCACCTGCGGCGCGCCCTCGAGCGTGCGGAGCTTTACCTGCAATACCAGCCCAAGATCGACCTGCGCGGCGGCACCCTGGCCGGCTTCGAAGCGCTGCTGCGCTGGCAGCATCCGGAATACGGCATCGTCTCGCCCGACGAATTCATCCCGATCGCCGAGGAAACCGGCCTGATCGTCCCGATCGGGGAATGGATCGTCGCCACCGCGATTCGGCAGATGGCCGCCTGGCGCGAGGAGGGCCTGCCGCAGGTGCCGGTCGCGGTCAACCTGTCGGCGCGCCAGTTCCTGCAGGGCGATGTGGTAGCGACCATCGAACACCTGCTGCAGGGCGCCGGGCTGGGCGCGGACGCCCTCGAGCTGGAACTGACGGAAAGCGTGTCGATGGCCGATCCGGAACGCAGCCTGGCGATCATGCACAGGCTCAAGAAGCTCGGCGTCACCCTCAGCATCGACGACTTCGGCACCGGCTACTCGAGCTTCAGCTACCTGAAACGCCTGCCGATCGACAAGCTCAAGATCGACAAGTCCTTCATCCACGACATGGTGCACAGCGCCGACTCGCGCGCGATCGTGGGGGCGATCGTGGCGATGGCGCACCGGCTCAACCTGCGCGTGGTGGCCGAGGGGGTGGAACTGGCGGCCCAGGCCGGCGCCCTGCGCGACAGCGGCTGCGACCAGGCGCAGGGTTTCCTGTATGCCCGCCCGCTCGATGCGCTCGACGCCGGGCGCTATCTGGCCGTGCGGCCAGAACAGGGACGGCCGCCGCGCAAAGCGTCGGCATGATGTGTATTTGCAACGGAAACAATTTCTCACAATTGGCTCCGGTGTGCGCCTCCGGCATGGATATCATTGTGTTAATGCGCAATGTGCGTGGAGTGCGGGCAGGCCTGGTGCGGTATCATGCCGCTCGCCCCTGATGAACGGTGAATGCATGATGACCCAACGAAGAACCGACGAGCAGACGGCGCTGACCGCCGAATATGCTCTCTACCTGGTCGATATCCGGGGCGTCGATTTCGCCCTGAATTATCTCGACACCTGTAACGTCCCGCGCACCATCCTCACCCGCGCGCTGCAATCGCCCGAGTCGCGGCGCCATCACGAACGCCGCAAGCAACCACGCAACGACTGATCTGCCGCACACCGCGCAGCTGGCTTTTTTGTTGCTGCGCAAGCCATTGATCCTTCCGTCTTCCCCTGCTTTTCGCGCCATCGCTCCCTTATCTGGATGACAAAGCCGTAAAAAGCCGGGTATTCCCTGCTCTCAAGTCCCGTTAGAAGCTGCCGTTAAGCCAGTAAACTACCCTCGCTGAACAATGGCAGGCCGGCGTCGATACCGTGGCCTTGCAGATGCGGCACACAATTTATCAGGGGCAGAGCGCGCAGGCATGCTCTCCCCCAGCCATGGAAGTATTGGAGGTTCACGATGTTTGGATCGATGCAGCGCGGCGTCAACGCTTACGCCAAAGTGGGACTGGAAACCTCGGTGATTTCCGCCTCGCCCCATAAACTGATCGTCCTGCTGTACGACGGCGCACTGGCCGCCATCAAGACCGCGGCCCGCCACATGGCGGCCGGCCAGATCGCCGAAAAAGGCGTGGCGATCGGCAAGGCCCTCGACATCATCAACAACGGCCTGCGCGCCAGCCTCGACAAGAAAGGCGGCGGCGACATCGCCGCCAACCTCGATTCGCTGTACGTCTACATGGCCCAGCGCCTGCTGACCGCCAGCCTGGAGAACAAGCCGGCCATGCTCGAGGAAGTGCAGGTGCTGCTGGCCGACCTGCGCGACGCCTGGACGCAAATCGGCGACAAGCCGGCCCAGGCAGACATGGCGCCATCCACCGTCCTCGCGAGCGCCTGATGATGACCAACCAGGAAGTGCTGTCCGAATACGCCGCGGTGGCCGAACTGACCGGGCAGATGCTGGCCGCCGCCGAAGCGGGCGACTGGGACCAGCTGGTGGTCCTCGAGCAGCGCTGCACCGAGCACGTCGACATCCTCAAGCGCTGCGAGGCGGCGGTCGAACTCAACCCGAGCGGGCGCCAGGCCAAGCTCGACTGCATTCGCCGCATCCTCGCCGACGACCGCCGCATCCGCGACCTGACCATGCCGTGGATGGCCCAGCTGTCGGCCCTGATCAGCAATTCCGGCACCCAGCGCCGCCTCGCCAACGCCTACGGCAGCGTCTGACCCACGGCAGACGCATCTCCCCTTCCTGACCCATGGTCGAGCGCATTCCCAGTCCCGGCGTCAGCGCCCCGCTGCCGGTCCGGCCGGGGGCGCCGCTCGAACGCAGCGCCGACCCGCGCCTCGAAGCCTTCCAGCGCACGCTGGCGGCCATGATCGGCAACAAGGTGCCGGTATCGGTGCTGGCGCGCATGCACGACGGCAGCTTCATGGTGCGCGTGGCGGAGACGCCGGTCCGCATGATGCTGCCGCCCGGCACGGCGCCAGGTAGCCAGCTCACGATGACCGTCCTCGCCGCCTCGCCGCAGCTGACCTTCGGCCTGGGCGATGCCACCCTGCAAGGCAAGCTGGTGCCGCTGACGGCGAACGCCGCCTCGTTCGCGGCCAGCGTCGCCGCCGCCACCGCTCCCCTGCTCCAGCCGGGCAGCCAGCACGAGGCCGCCGACCTGAGCCCGGCCGCGCGCCTGCTGTCCCAGGTGCTGCAGGGCGGCGCGCCGGGGCCGGCCGCGCCGCTTGCGGGCACGGCGCCGCTGGCGCCGCAGGGCGCACCCGACCCGGCCCAACTGGCCGGCCAGCTGCAGCAGGCGATCGCAAAAAGCGGCCTGTTCTACGAATCGCACCTGGCCCAATGGGCCGAAGGCAAGCGGCCGCTGGCCGAGCTGATGGCCGAGCCGCAAGCGCACAAGCCGCCCGGCACGCCGCCGACCGAGCCCGCCACCGCCCAGCTCATCAACCAGCAACTGGCCACGCACGAAAGCGGGCAGCTCGCCTGGCAGGGTCAGCTGGGGCCGGGCCAGCCCTTCCAGTGGGACATCACGCGCGAGGATGGCGGCGAGGCGCGCCCCGAACAGGGCGAGGCGCCCGGCTGGGAAAGCCGGCTGCGCCTGCGTTTTGCCTTGCTGGGCGAGGTCGAGGCGCGCGTCAGCCTGCGCGGCAACCGCTTGCATGTGGACCTGCAGGCAGCGGACGGCGCCACGGGACTCTTGCGCGAGGGCGCGCCGCGCCTGCAGGCTGCCCTGGAAGCGGCCGGCGCCGAACTGGCGGCGCTGCGCATCCAGGAACGGCAGGCGCCATGAACCCGGTGGTCCCGAAGCGCCAGCACGCCGTCGCCCTCGCCTACGCCGCCGGCTCGCAGGCGCCGACGGTGGTCGCCAAGGGCCATGGGCTGGTGGCGGAACAGATCATCGAGCGCGCCCGCGAGGCCGGCGTCTTCGTCCACGAATCGAAGGAACTGGTGTCGCTGCTGATGGACATCGACCTCGACGGCCAGATTCCACCCGCCCTTTACCGCGCAATTGCGGAACTGTTGGCATGGCTATATCATATTGAGTCAGCGCAACAATCTGGCCAGCCCCTCCCGGCCGCTCCCGACAGCGCGCTCCTCCTCGACTCATCTGTACTTTTACCTGGAACAGCGGCGGAACAAGATGCAAGCAATGTATGACGCAGAACTGGAAAACTGGCACGACTACGAAGTCACTTCGCGCCGGGAAATCGTCGCGCTGCTGCGCCAGATCGAAGAAAAGAAACAACTGATCCGCATGAAGATCAAAGGCGAGGCCGACGTCTGCGTGACCTCGATCCTCGACGTCGATCCCGATTCCGGCGAATTCGTCCTCGACCGCTCGATCAACCGCGAGCAGAACGAGCGCATCGTAAACGCCCGCAGCGTCACCTGCGAAACCTACCTCGACAAGATCCGCATCCTGTTCAGCCTGGACGGCGTGCGCGACACCGATTTCGAAGGCTCGGCCGCCCTCGCCACCGACATTCCCGCCTCGCTGATCCGCCTGCAGCGCCGCGAGTTCTACCGCATGCCGACCCCGGTCACCAACCCGGTGCCGGCGCTGGTGCCGATGCCCTTCGAGCTGGGCGGCGGCAACGCCACCTTCCCGCTGGCCGACATCAGCTGCGGCGGCGTCGCCCTGCTCGACAACAAGATGATGCTGAACTCGACGATCGGGCAGACGTTCACGAATTGCCGCATCGACCTGCCGGAGATCGGCACGGTGACGACCTCGCTGCAAGTGCGCAACGCGCTCGACGTGACCATGTTGAACAACAAGACGAGCCGCCGCATCGGCTGCATGTTCGTCGATATTTCGCGCGGCAACATGGCGGCGGTGCAGCGCTATATCACCCGGCTTGAGCGCGAGCGGAATGCGAAGCTGGCCGGGCTGGGGTAATACCCCGCGCAAATAAAAACGGGCCGCCTTCCGAATGGAACGCAGCCCGTTTTCACGTCATGCTGGAAGACTTCACACCTGCATGTTCATGATCTCGTGGTAGGCCGACACCAACTTGTTGCGCACCTGCACCGTCGCCTGGAAGGAGATGCTCGACTTCTGCATCGCGATCATCGCGTCCGACAGGCTGACGCTTTCGTCGCCCATCGTGAAACGCTGGCTCAGTTCCTGGGAATGCTTCTGGGTGTCGCTGACCTGCTGCAGCGAGTTCTTCAGCGCGTCCGAGAAGCTGACCTTGGAGGCGCCTTCGTTGACGCCCGTCACGCCGCTCAGGCCGCCTGGCGCCAATGCGGGCGCAGCGGGCTTGGTGGCCGCGGCCTTGAGCTGGGCCATCATGGCTTCGATCCGGCTGCTGTCGATTCCGCCTACGTTCATGGGTTCTCCTGTTCTATCGCTTGCGTGCTCCCGGAAGCTGGATGGGAGCGATGTCAGGCTTGCAGGTTACCAGCGTCCATGCAAGCGCCTGCCCCGAGCAGGAGGGGAAACCGGCCCCTATTCTCCCCTTTAAATGTTGCCGTATGGCTCCATAATGCGGCCTGATCTCCTTTTTCCCTTGGACAACAACATGGCCGCGACCGCCGACGACCTGCTCGACACCCCTGCCCAGCCGCAACCGTTCCTGAAGACCCCCATGGGTCGAAACGTGCTCATCGGTGGTGGCGTGGCGGCCGTGCTGGCGGTCGTGGTCGCGCTGTGGATGTGGAACTCGGCGCCGGACTACCGCGTGCTGTACGCCAATTACAGCGACAAGGACGGCGGCGCGATCACCGCCTCGCTCGACCAGATGGGCGTGCCCTACAAATTTTCCGAAGGCGGCAGCGCGATCCTGGTGCCAGCCGAGCAGGTGCCCGACCTGCGCCTGAAACTGGCCGCGCAAGGCCTGCCGAAAGGCGGCAACGTCGGCTTCGAGCTGATGGAAAACCAGAAGCTGGGCGTCTCGCAATTCCTCGAACAGGTGAACTACCAGCGCTCGCTGGAAGGCGAACTGGCGCGTTCGATCCAGTCGCTCGGCTCGGTCGCCGGTGCGCGCGTGCACCTGGCGCTGCCCAAGCCCTCGGTGTTCGTGCGCGACCAGCAAAAGCCGACCGCCTCGGTGCTGCTCAACCTGCAGGCCGGCCGCGCGCTCGACCCGGGCCAGGTCAGCGCCATCGTCCACCTGGTGGCCTCGAGCATCCCGGAACTCACGACCGGCAACGTCACCGTGGTCGACCAGAACGGCAACCTGCTGTCCGAGCAGCCGAAAAACACGGGCCTCGGCAAGCAGCTCGACGCGACCCAGCTGAAGTATGTCGAGCAGGTCCAGCAGAACATCATCAAGCAGGTCGAGTCCCTGATCACGCCGATCGTCGGCAAGGGCAACATCCGCGCCGAAGCGACCGCAGACATCGATTTCGCCCAGGTCGACACTGCCGCCGAAATGTACAAGCCGAATTCTCCGCCGGAGCCGCAGGCGATCCGCAGCCAGCAGACCTCGGAGCAGCTCGGACCGACCACGGGCCCGGCCAACGGCATCCCGGGCGCGCTGTCGAACCAGCCCCCGGGCGTGGCCACCGCGCCCCTGGACGGCACCGCTCCCGCCGGCGCAGCCCAGACGACCACGGGCCCGAGCCGGAAGGACGCCACGACGAATTACGAAGTGGACAAGACCATCCGCTACGAGCAGCGCCCGATGGGCGGCATCAAGCGCCTGACCGTGGGCGTGGTGGTGAACTACCGCCGCTCGGTCGACCCGAATACGGGCAAGGTCACCGTGAAGCCGCTGGCGGCCGCCGAAGTCGCCCAGATCAACGAACTGGTGAAGCAGGCGATGGGCTACTCGCAGGCGCGCGGCGACACGCTCAACGTTGCGAACGCCCCGTTCGACGGCGTCGACCGCCCCGACGAGAACGCGCCCGACTGGTACAAGGACCCGGCCAACCTGCCGCTGGCGAAGGAAATCGGCAAGTACCTGCTGATCGCTGCGGTCATCGCCTTCCTCTGGTTCCGCATCCTGCGCCCGCTGCTGCGCCCTGTGGTGCGCAAGTTCGACGAGGCGACCGCGGAGCCGGAAGAGGAAAAGATGATTGAGGAAGACGACGAGGATGCCGTCGTCACGCTGGGCGCCGACGGGCAGCCGATCGAGCCGGAGGGCGAAGAAGCGCCGCGCGAGCGCAGCTACCGCGCCAACCTGGCGCTGGCAAAGGAAATGGCACAGAACGATCCGCGGATCGTGGCTAACGTAATCAAGGCATGGGTGGGTTCGGAATGAGCGACAAGGACAAAGACGGTATCACCAAGGCAGCCATCCTGATGCTGGCCCTGGGCGAGTCGGAAGCGGCGGAAGTGATGAAATTCCTCGGCCCGCGCGAGGTGCTGAAACTGGGCGCGGCGATGGCGGCCATGAAGTCGGTGCAGCACGAGCAGGTGGTCAACGTGCTGGAAGCCTTCCGCGACGAAGCCGACGCCCACTCGACCGTCGGCCTCGATTCGGACGAGTACATCCGCGAAGTGCTGACCAAGGCGCTGGGCGACGACAAGGCCGCCGTGCTGCTGAATCGCATCCTGGGCGGCAAGGACGCCTCGGGCATCGAAAGCCTGAAGTGGATGGACGCGCAATCGGTGTCGGAACTGATCCGCAACGAGCACCCGCAGATCATCGCCACCATCCTCGTGCACCTCGAGCGCGACCAGGCCTGCGAGATCCTCTCCCACTTCACGGACCGCCTGCGCAACGACGTCGTGCTGCGCATCGCGACGCTCGACGGCGTGCAGCCTGCCGCCTTGCGCGAGCTGAACGACGTGCTGACCAAGCTCCTGTCGGGCAACGAACATATCAAGAAGTCGTCGCTGGGCGGCGTGCGCACCGCGGCCGAGATCCTGAACTTCATGGCGGGCGAGCAGGAAAGCGCGGTCATGGAAAACATCAAGAACTACGACAACGACATGGCGCAGAAGATCATGGACGAGATGTTCGTGTTCGACAACATCATCGACATCGACGACCGCGGCATCCAGCTGCTGCTGCGCGAAGTGCAGTCCGACATGCTGATCATCGCCCTGAAAGGCGCCTCGCAGGACCTGCGCGAGAAGATCTTCAAGAACATGAGCCAGCGCGCCAGCGAGATGATGCGCGAAGACCTCGAATCGAAGGGGCCTGTGCGCCTGTCCGAAGTCGAGGCGCAGCAAAAGCAGATCCTGCAGATCGTGCGCCGCCTGGCCGACGAAGGCCAGATCGTCCTCGGCGGCAAGGGCGAAGATTCCTTCGTGTGATCGGTAGAGTCGGATAAACATGAGCAAAGACACGCAAGGCGTCTTCAAGCGCTGGGAAATGACCTCCTTCGGCGACGAGCGCCCAAGCTCGCTCGCGGCGCGCATCCAGGCCGAGGAACGTGCTGCTGCGGCTGCGCGCCCTGCGTCCCCTGCTGCTTCGATTCCGGCTGCGCCAGCTATCCAGTTGCCGACCGCCGCCGAGCTGGAAGCGATCCGCGAGGCCGCCCGCGCGGAAGGCCATGCCGAGGGTTACGCGGAAGGCCTGGCCGAGGGCCGCACCGCCGGCCACAGCGAAGCCTTCGCCGCCGGCCAGCAGGAAACCGCCGACGAAATGGCCGCCCTGCGCGCGATCGCCACCACCTTCGGCGATGCCGTGGCCGCGGCCGACGAGACCATCGCCTCCGACGTGCTCGACCTCGCCCTGCACCTGGCGCGTTCGATGGTGCGCACGGCCTTTGAGGTGCGTCCCGAGCTGATCATCCCGGTCGTGCGCGAAGCGATCGACTACCTGCCGGTGCTGCAGGCCCCGGCCGTGCTGGCGCTGAACCCGGACGACATCGAGATCGTGCGCGCCGCCCTCTCCGATGAACTCGACAAGGGCGGCTGGCGCGTGGTGGCCGATCCGCAGATCGGCCGCGGCGGCTGCAAGGTCGACACCGCCAGCAACCAGATCGACGCCCAGGCGGCGGCGCGCTGGGCACGGCTGACCCATGCGCTCGGCAAGAACGTGGAGTGGCTGGCCTGATGTCCACCCTCGACCGCCCCGCTGTCGATCGCCATACGGCGCGCTGGAAATCCTACCTGGCCGACTGCGATTCGCTGCTCGGTTTCGTGGAACCGATGCAGGTGTCGGGGCGCGTCACGCGCGTGGCCGGCCTGGTGATGGAATGCGTCGGCCTGCGCCTGGCGGTGGGTAGCGCCTGCACCATCCCGCTGCCGAATGGCGCGAAGATCGAAGCGGAGGTCGTCGGTTTCGAGGGCGAGCGCCTGTTCCTGATGCCGCAAAGCGATGTCGAAGGCGTGGTGCCCGGCTCGCGCGTGTTCCCGGTCGAGATGCCGGTGCCGCGCCCGGGCTCCGTGAGCCATCCGCGACGCCGCCCGAGCGACCGCGCGCGCCACCTCCCGGTCGGCATGGGACTGCTGGGCCGCGTGGTCGACGGCGCCGGCCGCCCGCTCGACGGCAAGGGCCCGCTCGACACCAGCGAAGTCGCGCCGATCAACGCCCGTCCCGTGAACCCGCTCGACCGCGCGCCGATCAAGGAAACGCTGGACGTCGGCGTGCGCGCGATCAACGCCATGCTCACCGTCGGCCGCGGCCAGCGCCTCGGCCTGTTCGCCGGCACCGGCGTCGGTAAATCGGTCCTGCTGGGCATGATCGCGCGCTACACGACGGCCGACGTGATCGTCGTCGGTTTGATCGGCGAACGCGGACGCGAAGTAAAAGAATTCATCGAACAGATCCTCGGCGAGGAAGGCATGGCGCGTTCCGCCGTGGTCGCGGCGCCGGCCGACAGCCCGCCGCTGATGCGCCTGCAGGGCGCGGCTTATGCCACCGCCATCGCCGAGCATTTCCGCGACCAGGGCAAGAACGTCCTGCTCATCATGGATTCGCTGACCCGCTACGCAATGGCCCAGCGCGAGATTGCGCTCGCGATCGGCGAACCTCCCGCCACCAAGGGCTATCCGCCTTCGGTGTTCGCCAAGCTGCCGGTGCTGGTCGAACGCGCCGGCAACGGACTCGAGGGCGGCGGCTCGATCACGGCCTTTTATACGGTGCTGTCCGAGGGCGACGACCAGCAGGACCCGATTGCCGATGCCGCGCGCGGTATCCTGGACGGCCACATCGTGCTGAACCGCCACCTGGCCGAAGCGGGCCACTATCCGGCGATCGACATCGAACAGTCGATCAGCCGCGCCATGCACGGCATCACCTCGCACCAGCACCAGCTGGCCGCGCGCAAACTGAAGCAGCTGTACTCGCGCTACCAGCGCTCGCGCGACCTGATCAGCGTCGGCGCCTACGCCTCCGGCAGCGATCCGGTGCTCGACCAGGCGATCGCCCTGAACGGGCAAATCGAGGAATTCCTGTGCCAGGAGATCCACGACAACACGAATATGGGCCAGAGCTTGGGGCAATTGACCTCTCTATTCAGCTGATCGGGCGGGCGGCGCGGTCGCTATACTTGGATTTTACTAAGTAATTCCTTATGGCAAATACTTCCGCCCTGGAAACATTGATCGACCTGGCCCAGCGCGATTCCGACGCTGCCGCCAAGCGCCTGGGCGCGGCCCTGAAGGGAGTCGAAGAGGCGGAACAGAAACTGCAGATGCTGCTGGGCTACCGCGACGACTACGCCGCCCGCCTCGACCAGGCGCAGATGGCGGGCATTACGCCCTTTGCCTATGCGAATTTCGTGGCCTTCGTGGGCAAGCTCGACAATGCGATCAATGGCCAGCAGGAAGTACTGAAACACGCCAAATACAAGAGCGAGCTGGAAAAGAAGACCTGGCAGGAAAGCGAGCGCAAGCGCCTCTCCTACCGCACCCTGACCGAACGGGCGGCGGCCGAGGCGCTCCGCATCGAAAACAAGCGCGACCAGAAAATGATGGACGACCACGCGGCGCGCACCGTGCGTCGCAGTTAAGAAAATCACCGCTGAACGACAGACGACCATGCAAACGACTTCCCTTCCGATCCAGGTCTCCCCGGGCACGCCGACGCAGAACCTGCGCGCCAACGTGTCCGCCCCGAACGACGGCGTGAATTTCGGCGCCACGCTGCAGCAGCAGATCGACCAGCGCCAGGTCGAGCAGCGCCAGCAGGAACAGCGCCAGGCGCTGGCCCAGCCGCAGCCGGCGATGGCGCAGCCCCAGCCCGCGGCGGCGCCAAAGCCGCAGCCCCCTGCCAAACCAGCTGCCAACGAGGCGAAGGCGCCGGCACGCGAGACCGCCAGGGAGCCCGCGAAGGAAAACGCACGCGCCGCCGAGGGCAGCGACAAGGCCGAGGCTGCGAAAGCGCCGGCCGAGGAAAAGACCGCCGCTACCGAAGGCAAGACCGGCGACGAGGCCGCCGCCACGCCGGGCGCCAAGGTCGCCGATTCCGTGGTCGACATGCTGGCCATGGTGGCCAGCTTCAACCAGATGCAGCAGGCTGCAGCGACCGTCGCGCCGGTCGTCGAAACTGCGGCGGCGCAGACCGGCCTGCTGGCCGATGCGCTCAAGGGCAAACTGGTCGATGGCGCCGAGCCGGTCGTGAAACTCGAAGGCGAAGTCCTGGCCGTGACCGAGCAGCCGCAAGGCAAGGCCGAGCCGGGCATAGCCTTGCGCGCCCTCGACATGGGCAAGGCTGATCAATCGGCCAAGCTGCCCGCCGACACGGGCGACTTCGCTGCCACCTTGCGCGACACCAATGCGCAAGCGGCATTGAAAGAGCCGGCCCCGGCCGTCCAGGCCCTGAGCAGCCTGGCAACCCAGGCTACCGCCCTGCAGACCGCCCAGGCAGCGGGCAGCGTTCCGACCGACCGCCTGAGCGCACGCGTCGGCACCCCGGCCTGGGACAACCAGGTCGGCCAGAAAGTGATCTGGATGGTGGGCGGCGAAGACCAGAGCGCCACGCTCGAACTGAACCCGCCCGACCTCGGTCCGGTGCAGGTGGTGCTGAACGTATCGAACGACCTGGCCAGCGTGACCTTCTCCGCCCAGCAGCTCGAAGTCCGCCAGGCCCTGGAAAACGCCCTGCCGCGCCTGCGCGAGATGATGGGTGAAAGCGGCATCGCGCTCGGCAACGCGACGGTGAACGCCGGCGCCGAGGGGCGCCAGGGGCAGGATGGGAACGGTTCCGGCCGTCCGGGCAGTGGGCATGGCGGCAATGGCCAGGGTGGCGACAGCGCCGTGGCCGAGGTGACGCCGCGCCAGCGCACGAACATCCTCGGTGGAGCCGGGGCGGTCGACACCTTCGCCTGACAACGCACATTATTCCGTTTTACGGCCGCGCTGATGCGGCCGTTTTTTGTAGGGTGGACGGCTCTGCCGTCCACGCGTTCAACCTAGGCAAGATTAGCCGAGCAGGCATTTCACAGGTGGTTTGGACGCGTGGACGGGGAACCCGTCCACCCTACGGAAATGGTGCGGCATTTCCACAAACCCCAAGCTAATGTGCCTTCCCCCCTCTTTTCAAAGCTTGCCTCGGTGCACTTTTTCCCCATAATGGCATCATTACGCAAACCCTAGCAGCAGAGGCATCTTGAAAGCGAATCCGAAAATGAAGGCTGACCCGAAGGCAGACGCGGCGGCACCGGCAGCAGGCTCGAAGAAGAAGCTGGTGATCATGCTGGTCGCCGCCGTGCTCGTGCTCGGCGGCGGCGCCGGCGGCTGGCTGTTCATGCAGGGCGGCGCCGACGGCGAGGCGCATGCCGAAGAAGCGGCGCCGAAGAAAAAGAAGAAGAAAGAAGCCGGCGTGAAAGCCGAGTACGTGCCGGTCGATTCCTTCACCGTCAACCTCCAGCCCGAAGCCGGCGACCAATACCTGCAAGTCCAGTTTACACTGCAGGTCGGCGGCCCGGAACAGGTCACCCTGGTCAAGGACAACATGGCCAAGGTGCGCAGCCGCGTCTTGCTGCTGCTGTCGGGCAAGAAAGCATCGGAAATCAATACCGTCGCGGGCAAGCAGCAGCTCGCGGCCGAGATCAAGGCCGTCGTCCAGCAGCCCTTCGACGAGGGCGGCGATGAACAAGACGTCTCGGACGTCCTCTTTACCTCGTTTATCATCCAGTAAAGAAACATCATGGCCGATAATTTCCTCTCACAGGAAGAAGTCGATGCCCTCCTCCGCGGGGTCAACGGCGACCAGGACGAGTCGATCGCGCCTGAAGACACCTCGGGAGTGCGCACCTACAACCTGGCGACCCAGGAGCGGATCGTGCGCGGCCGCATGCCGACGCTCGAGATCATCAACGAGCGCTTCGCGCGCTTGCTGCGCATCGGCCTGTTCAACTTCCTGCGCCGCAGCGCCGAGGTCTCGGTCGGTTCGGTGCGGGTCTCCAAGTACAGCGAATTCATCCGCAACCTGGTGGTCCCGACCAACCTCAACCTGATCCACATGAAGCCCCTGCGCGGCACCGCGCTGATGGTGTTCGACCCGGGCCTGGTGTTCCTGCTGGTGGACAACCTGTTCGGCGGCGACGGCCGCTTCCACACCCGCGTCGAGGGCCGCGACTTCACCCAGACCGAGCAGCGCATCATCATGCGCATCCTCGACGTCGTGTTCGAGGCCTATACCAAGTCGTGGGAGCCGGTCTACCCGATCGAGTTCGAGTACGTGCGCTCGGAGATGAACACCCAGTTCGCCAACATCGCGACGCCCAACGAAGTCGTGGTATCGTCCACCTTCACGATCGAGCTCGGCCCGGTGTCGGGCCAGATCCACTTCTGCATGCCGTATTCGATGATCGAGCCGATCCGCGACGCGCTGACCTCGAGCATCCAGGGCGAGGCCCTGGAAGTGGACAAACGCTGGATCCGCCTGATGACGCAGCAGATCCAGGTGGCCGAAGTCGAGCTGGTGGCCGAACTCGGCCACGGCCGCGCGAACTTCGACGAAATCCTCAACATGAAAGTGGGCGACGTGATTCCGATTACCGTCCCCGAAGCCATCCAGGCCACCGTCGACGGTGTGCCCGTCATGGAATGCTCTTACGGCGTCTTCAACGGCCAGTACGCGCTGAAGGTCGAAAAACTGCTGGCCAACAGCGACAGCTTCAAGTAATTCAGGAGAAACACCATGTCTGATAACCAGGACGACCAGATCCTCGACGACGATTGGGGCGCCGCGATCGCCGAGCAAGCCGCCGCCGAAGCCGCCGCGCTGCAGAAGCAGCAGCAGGCCAGCGCCGCCGTGTTCCAGGACTTCGGCACCAAGAACGTGCGTCCGGACACCCCGAACGACATCGACTTCATCCTCGACATCCCGGTCCAGCTGACCGTGGAACTGGGCCGCACCAAGATCGCGATCAAGAACCTGCTGCAGCTGGCCCAGGGCTCGGTCGTGGAACTCGACGGCCTGGCCGGCGAGCCGATGGACGTGCTCGTGAACGGCTGCCTGATCGCCCAGGGCGAGGTCGTGGTCGTGAACGACAAGTTCGGTATCCGTCTCACTGATATCATCACGCCTTCGGAACGGATCAGAAAACTGAATAAATGATGTCGCCCTTCGCCCTCGCCTGCGCCTTTGCCAGCCCTCCCGCCCGCACCACCGGGAAGCTCGCCTGCAGGGCGAAGACACTGCTCGTCCTCTCTCTCCTGATGCCGCTGGCGGCCTGCGCGGCCCAGCCGGCGGTGCAGGAAGTCCCCGCAGCGGCGCCCGTGGCCCAGCCGGCCGCGCCGGCGCCGCGCCAGCAGGCGGCCGTTGCACAGGAGAGCGCGACCCCGGCCCCGGCTGCCCCGTCGACGCGGCCTGCCCCTGCGCCATCGCGCCCGGCTGCAAGCAGCACCGGTACACCTGCCGGCATCCCCGCCGCCGAACGCGCGACCACCGTCGGCGAAGTCCCCACGAGCACAACGACGCCGAACCCGGCGCCCGACGTCGCAAGCATGCCGGCGGCGCCCGCCGCCGTCCCCGGCACGCCGGCCAACCCGGCGCCGATCCAGGTCGGGCAGGCGGCCGCCGCGCCGTCCGCCGGCACCCTGGTGCAAACCATCCTGGCCCTGATGCTGGTGCTGGGCCTGCTCGTTGCGCTGGCCTGGGCCATGAAACGCTACGGTCCGCGCGTTGCGGGCAACCAGGCCAACCTGCGCATGGTCGGCGCGCTCAACATCGGCGGGCGCGAACGCATCATGGTGGTGGAAGTGGGCGACCAGTGGATCGTGGTCGGCGCCTCCCCCGGCCGCGTGAACGCGCTGGCGACCATGCCCAGGGGGGAAGCGCAAGCCTCGGCCACCCTCGCACCCCATGCGCCATCGGCGGCGACCTTCGCCGACTGGCTGAAACAGACGATCGACAAGCGCAACGCGAAATAAGCGGCGCGATAAGGTAACCAAGGTAATGCGAACCAAGACCAAACTCCTGCTGGGAGCGGCCCTGCTGCTCCCGCTTTTCGTACCGCTCCTTGCGCTGGCCCAGCCCGGCATCCCCGCCCTGACCACCAGCGCCGCGCCCGGCGGCGGCACCCAGTATTCGCTGCCGGTGCAGACGCTGCTGCTGATGACGGCGTTTTCCTTCCTGCCGGCCGCGCTGCTGATGATGACCAGTTTTACCCGCATCATCATCGTGCTGTCCCTGCTGCGCCAGGCGATCGGCACCCAGACCGCGCCGCCGAACCAGGTGATGGTGGGCCTGGCCCTGTTCCTGACCCTGTTCGTGATGGGCCCGACCTTCGACAAGATCTATACCGACGCCTACGTGCCGCTCCAGGAAAACCGCATCCAGATGACGGAAGCGATGCAGCGCGGCGCCCAGCCGCTGAAGGAGTTCATGGTCAAGCAGACACGCCAGGCGGATCTGGCCATGTTCGCCAAGATCTCGCGCACGCCCGCCCTGCAGGGCCCGGAAGACATCCCGCTGCGCGTCCTGATCCCGGCCTTCGTCACGAGCGAACTCAAAACCGCGTTCCAGATCGGCTTCGCGATCTTCATCCCCTTCCTGATCATCGACATGGTGGTCGCCTCGGTGCTGATGGCGATGGGTATGATGATGATGTCGCCGGCCGTGATCTCGCTGCCGTTCAAGATGATGCTGTTCGTGCTGGTCGACGGCTGGCAACTGCTGCTGGGCTCGCTGTCCCAGAGCTTCAATTAGGGACAATCCGATGACTCCGGAAACCGTCATGACGATGGGCCGCACGGCCATGGAAATCACGCTCATGGTGTCGGCGCCGCTGCTGCTGATCGCCCTGATCATCGGCCTGGTCGTCAGCATCTTCCAGGCCGCGACCCAGATCAACGAAGCGACCCTCTCCTTTATCCCGAAACTGATCGGCGTCTTCCTGGCCCTGGCGATTGCCGGGCCGTGGATGCTGTCGGTCATGCTCGACTACATGCGCCAGGTCTTCACGGGAATTCCCGGCATGGTCGGCTGATGGTCGGCTAAGACGCGCTCGCAAGCGGTGCTGACCCTCACCTCCGTCGAGATCAACGCCTGGATCGCCGGGCTGCTGTGGCCGCTCACGCGCATCCTCGGCATGATCGCGGCCGCCCCGCTGTTCGGCCACGCCAGCGTGCCGACCCGGGCCAAGGTCATCCTCGGCGTGCTGGTGGCGATGATCGTCGCGCCGAATCTGCCGCCGATGCCGGCCGTCGAGCCGACCTCGTACGCGGGCCTGCTGATCCTGGTGCAGGAACTGCTGGTCGGCCTGGCGATGGGCTTTTCGATGCGCCTGGTGTTCGCCGCCATCGAATATGCCGGCGAATTGGCCAGCTCGACGATGGGCTTTTCCTTCGCCTCCTTTTTCGACCCGGCCACGCAGGGCCGCTCGGCCGCGATCAGCCAGTTCATGTCGATGGTGGCGACCATGGCCTTCCTGGCCGTGAACGCCCATTTGGTGCTGCTGGCCTCGCTCACCGAAAGCTTCACCACCCTGCCGATCTCGAGCACGCCACTGTCGCTCGCCGCGCCGCTGGAACTGGCGCGCCTGGGCGGGCGCATCTTTTCGGCCGGCCTGCAGATCGCGCTGCCCATCCTCGCCGCCCTGCTGATCGTGAACGTCGCGCTCGGCATCCTGACGCGCGCCGCGCCCCAGCTGAACATCTTCGGCATCGGCTTCCCGATCACGCTCGGCGTCGGCATGCTGACCATCAGCGTCGCCCTGCCCTACCTGAACATTCCCTTCCAGAACCTCTTCAACGAAGGCATCGAAGCCGGGCGCCGCATCCCGCGCGCGGCAAGCGAGCGCGTGCCGGCGGCGCTGGCGCCTGCTCCTGCTCCGCCGCCTGTTTCTCCGCAACAGTAAGCAACAGTAAGCGCCAGCGGCCTCGGCCGGCAGTGTTCCAGATCTGCAAGCGAAAGTCCTCGCTCATGTCCGCTTACGGGACTATGATGCATCATGCATGCCGGAATTTGGCCGGCATGCGATGCAGGAGAACGCATTGAATCTGCTGCCCTTGCCCCTCGCAGTCTTCGTGGTCGATGCCAGCGGCGCTATTGCAAGCTGGAACAAGGCATGCGAAAAGCTCGCCGGCTACACGGCGGCGGAGATCCGCTGCCAGTCGCTCGAGCACCTGATCGAATTCGACGACATCAGGGATCCGCCGCTGACCATTGCTGCGCGCGCCGAGCTCGACTCGAGCGGCTGCCTGCGCTGCGCCGACGGGCGCCGCTTGCCGGTGCGGGTGACGATCGCGCCGCAGTCGCTCGACCCCGACCAGCCCGGCACCTACAGCGTCATCGTCATTCCCCGCGCCGGCCTGGCGCCCCCGCGCTACGCGCTGATCCAGGACCTGCCGACGGCCGACCTCATCGAGGGCCTGCCCTGCGTGTTCTACGTCATCGACCAGAGCGGCCACCTGCTGCTGTGGAACCACCAGCTCGAGGAAGCGCTGGAGATGACGAGCGAAGAGCTGCCGACGACCAACGTCCAGTTTTTCTTCGACGAAAAGGTCCGTCCGGAGATCGTGCAAAAGATCCTCGATGCCTTCGACAAGGGCAGCTCCTCGCATGAAGCGGAACTGATCGGCAAGCTGGGCAAGCGCACCACCCTGCTGTTCCACTGCGCGCGCACCAACCTGGGCGACCTGCCCTGCATCTTCGGCACCGGGCTCGACATCACGGCGCGCAAGCAGACCGAGCAGGGCCTGCGGATACGCGAGCGCGCCATCTATTCGAGCGTCAACGCGATCATCATCACCTGCTGCGAGGACGGCAAGAACCCGATCGAATACGTCAACCCGGCCTTCGAGCAGATGACCGGCTACACGCTGGCCGAAATCAAGGGCCGCGATCCGCGCTTCATGCGCGTCGAAGGCTGCGACATGGCCGAGCACCAGCGCATCAACGCGGCATTGAAGAACAAGGAAAGCGTGCACGTGGTGCTGCGCAACGCGCGCAAGAACGGCGAGATATTCTGGAACGACCTGCGCATCGACCCGGTGATCAACGCCGACGGCGAGGTCACCCATTTCGTCGGCGTCAGCAGCGACATCACCGAAGCGCGCCACTACGAGCGGCGCCTGCACCACCTGGCCCACCACGACCCGCTGACCGGCCTGGCCAACCGCACCCTGCTCCAGGACGAACTGCGCTACGCCATCGACTTTGCCGTGCGCAACGACGTGCTGGGGGCGCTCGCCTTCCTCGATCTCGACAATTTCAAGCACATCAACGACAACTTCGGCCACGACGCCGGCGACGTCGTACTGCGCGAGATCGCCAACCGCCTGCGCGCGAGCGTGCGCGAGAACGACACGGTGGCGCGCGTCGGCGGCGACGAATTCGTGTTGGTGATCAATAACCAGGCCGGCAACGAGCAGCTGGCCGACCTGATCGAGCGCATCCGCGTGCGCGTGGGTGCGCCGATCCAGGTGGCCGGGCGCGAGATCCTGGCCAGCACCAGCATCGGCGTGAGCCGCTTTCCCGAAGACGGCGACACCGTCGACCGCGTGATGCGCGCCGCCGACGCGGCCATGTACCACGCCAAGTCCCTGGGCAAGAACAATTGCCAGTTCTACTCGAGCGAACTGAACCAGATCGTGCACCAGCACCTGATGCTCGAGGCCAGCCTGAGCCGCGCGATACGGAACCACGAAATGGTGGTCGGCTACCAGCCCAAGGTGGACCTGCGCAGCGGCAAGGTGGTCGGCGCCGAAGCCCTGGTGCGCTGGAACCATCCCGAAAACGGCGTGGTCTCGCCGGACGAGTTCATCCCGGTCGCCGAGGAAACCGGCCTCATCGTGCCGCTCGGCGAATGGGTGATTCTCGAAGCCTGCCGCACGCTGAAGGCGCTCGAGGCGGCCGACATCCGCGACTTCGTCATCTCGGTCAACCTCTCGGCCCGGCAATTGCGCCAACGCCAGTTCGCCGGCCAGCTGGCGCGCACGCTGGCGCAGGCCGGCGTGAACCCGCGCAACCTCGAACTCGAGGTCACCGAAAGCCAGCTGATGGACCACCCGGACGAGGCGATGGAGGCGCTGGCCGAGCTCAAGAAGCTCGGCGTGCGCCTGTCGATCGACGACTTCGGCACCGGTTATTCGAGCCTCTCCTACCTGCAGAAATTCCCGGTCGACTTCATCAAGATCGACCGTTCCTTCCTCGGCGACGTCGTCCACGACGGGCATTCCGTCATCGCCCGCGCGATCATCGCGCTCGGCCACAACCTGCACATGAAAGTGATCGCCGAAGGCGTGGAAACGCGCGAGCAGATGGTGTTCCTGCGCGACCACGACTGCGACCAGATGCAGGGTTACTACTTCAGCCCCGCCCTCTCCCAGGCCTCGCTGCAGCACATGGTCTGCAGCGACGCCCGCTTGGCTTCCTAGGCCCTGCTTTCCCGATCGCCGGCCTAGCGGCGCCCACGCTTTATTGTGAGATTTTCATTGCCTTTATTGCAGTGAAATGTCACATGTCTGCAACTTTTCGGCCGCTTGGCTGCAGTTTGCCTTGTAACTATGTAAAACGGGCAGCCCGCATGCTACGATCATAGGTTAGTTCCACGTGGCAATGTTTATGCGAGGCAATCGTACAAGCGGGGGACACCACCACATCTGAAGACTCATCATGAATATTGGCTCCCGATTGATCAGCCGCTACATTGCTGCGATCCAGTGGTTCATTCCGCTGGAGGCCCAGCCGGACGCCGCGACCCTCACGCGCGCGCAGAACGTGATCAACGCCGTCGTCATGGCTGCCCTGTCGGGTCCCCTGTACGCCTTCACCTACCACGCGCTCGGGTTCACCGCGGCCGCCAAGGTCATCCTGACCTGCTGCGCCTTCATGTTCGTGTCGCCCTTCCTGCTGCGTTTCACCAAAAGCATCGTCGTGGCGCGCGAAGTCTTCCTGTGCGCGGTGTTCTTCAATTTCACCTGGCTGACCTATTCGCTGGGCGGCGTGTCGGCGCCGACGGCCGGCTGGCTGATCACGGCGCCGGTGGTCGCGATGTTCCTGGGCGGCGTCGCCACTGCCGTGTTCTGGCTGTGCATGAGCTGCGCGGCGGTGTCCGTCATCTATGCCCTGCCCCTGTTCGGCATGCCGCTGCCGCCGCATCCGGTCGAGGACATGACCCTCCTGTACCTGCTGTGCGACTTCGGCCTGTACATCGTCATCGTGGTGTTCGTGCTGCTGTTTGAGCTGACCAAGACGCAGGGCTTCATCAAGCTCCAGCAGGCGCTCGACTTCATCAACGAACTGGCGATCCGCGACGAGCTGACCGGCAGCCACAACCGCCGCCACCTGATCAAGCTGATCGAGGACGAGCGCGAGCACGCCAGCCACAGCAACACCACCTTCAGCCTGTGCCTGCTCGACATCGACTATTTCAAGCGCATCAACGACACCTACGGCCACTCGGCGGGCGACCTGGTGCTGCGCGAGTTCGCGCTGTGCGTCCAGAAGCGCATCCGCGACACCGACTCCTTCGGCCGCTACGGCGGCGAGGAATTCCTGCTGATGCTGCCCCGTACCACGCAGGAAGAAGCGCATGTGTTCGCCGAGCGGGTGCGCCTGCGCGTGCAGCAGCTGGGCTTCTCCAGCGTCTCGCCGGACCTGAACGTGACCGTCTCGATCGGCGTGGCCGAGTTCCGCCGCGGCGAATCGATCGGCCAGACCGTGGCGCGCGCCGACGAAGCCCTGTATCAGGCCAAGTCCAGCGGCCGCAACCGCGTGGTCAGCTACGGCCAGGCCCTGGAGCCGGCTCTGCTCGACGCCGACGGCGCGCCGGCCGAAGGAAGCGTGTCCCCCGACCTGTTCGACGCCACCCGCGTCGACGAACTCACCGGCCTGCTCAGCCGCCGCGTGCTGCGCGACCGCCTCGGCCACGCCATGGCGCGCGCCCTGCGCAACGAGCGCCTGGTCGGCGTGATGCTGCTGAACGTGAACAAGTTCAAGGAAGTCAACGAGGCGCTGGGCTACGAGGCGGGCGACGCCATCCTGGTCCAGACCGCCGACCACGTGCGCACCTGCCTGCGCGAATCGGACACCATCGTGCGCTGGAGCGGCGACGAATTCATCGTCATCCTGGAAGACCTGTGGAACGTGGCCGACACCCAGCAGGTAGCCGAAAAGATCCTCGACCGCTTCGCCCTGCCGCTCATCGTGGGCGAGCGCGAATGTTTCGTCAGCCTGTCGATCGGCATCGCCATCTTCCCGGCGCCGTCCTGCGACATGGACGCCCTGCTCAAGCGCGCCGACGTGGCCATGACGCGCGCCAAGAACTGGGGCGAGAACAACGTCCAGATCTATGCGACCGACGCCGCCCTGCCGCCGAGCGAGCGCCTGACCCTGAAGAACCACCTGCGCGAAGCGCTGGCGGAGAACCAGCTGCTGCTCGAATACCAGCCGCAGGTGGATCTCGCCACCGGCAAGATCGCCGGCGTCGAGGCGCTGATCCGCTGGGCCCACCCGCAATACGGCCGCATCGAACCGGGCCGTTTCATCTCGCTGGCCGAAGAGACCGGCCTGATCGTGCCGATCGGCGAATGGGTGCTGCGCACCGCCTGCGAGCAGAACGTGGCCTGGCGCGAAGCGGGCCTGCCGCCGATCAAGACGGCGGTGAATTTGTCGGTCCGCCAGCTCAAGCATCCGGGCCTGGTCGAACGTATCCTCGCGATCATCGACGAGACCGGAATCGACCCCCGTTGCCTGGATCTGGAAATTACTGAGGGGATATTGATCGATAACATGTCGCTGAACCAGGCAGGCTTGAGTATACTTCGCCGGGCCGGTGTACAGGTTTCGATTGACGATTTCGGAACCGGGTATTCGAGCCTGAGTTACCTGACAGAGCTTCCGGCCGACATCCTCAAAATGGATCGCAGTTTCGTCGTGCGCCTCGGCCAACCCGAACGCAACGAACGCGCCTACGCCCTGGCCGAATCGATCATCGACATGGCACACCGCCTGCAACTGACCGTCATCGCCGAAGCGGTCGAAACCGAAGCCCAGCTTGCCGACCTGCAGGCGATGGGTTGCGACGCCGCGCAGGGCTATTACTTCAACCGTCCGGTCGGTCCCGACCAGATTGCGGAACTGCTCGGGCAGCAAATGACCACGCCGCCGTGCGGCACGGCTTCTACCGTGGCCTGCCCGGTGTAAACGGAAGGGATAAGAAATGAATCAAGCAAACCTGGATCACGCTATGTCGAACGGCACGGGCGGGGCGGACGAATCTGCCCTGAGCCCGGAACAGGTGCTCGAGCGCGAAGTCGACGCCATGCTGGCCGCCGGCGCCCTCTCCGGCACCGCCGCCCAGTTCGCGCAGCCGCGCGGCGCCGACATGCTGGCGCGTACCGCCGCCGTCGAAGGCTGGCACGACCAGCGCGCGGCGCACCAGCTGTGGCAGTACAGCCGCTCGCTCGAAGGCGCGCCGTATCCGATCGCCAGCATCCGCGACGAGGCCGGCCAGGGCGCGCGCGGCATCAATTTCGCCTCCCAGGACTACCTGTCGCTCGCGTCCCACCCGGCGGTGGCCGAAGCGGCCGCACGCGCCCTGCGCGACGCCGGCCCGCACAGCGCCGGCTCGGCCGTCCTGCTGGGCAACACCAAGCTCTCGCTGGCCCTCGAAGAAGCCATCGCCGGCCTGGTCCAGGCCGAGCACGTGGCCCTGTTCCCGACCGGCTGGGGCGCGGCCTTCGGCGCCATCACGGCGCTGGTGCAAACCACCGACCATATCGTCATCGACCAGTTCGCCCACGCTTCTCTGCGCCAGGGCGCCGCCAGCGCCACGCCGAACGTCGCGATCAACCGCCACCTCGACGTCGCCCACGTGCGGCAGCTGCTGGCCGGCATCCGCGCGCGCGACACCGAGCACGGCATCCTGGTCGTCACCGAAGGCCTGTTCAGCATGGATTCGGACACGCCCGACCTGGCCGCGCTGCAGGCCAGCTGCCACGAGTTCGGCGCCACCCTGCTGGTCGACGTGGCCCACGACCTCGGCGCCCTGGGCGCCAACGGCGGCGGCTGCATCGAAGCGCAAGGCATGCTCGGCAAGATCGACCTCGTGATGGGCGCCTTCTCGAAGACCTTCTCCTCGAACGGCGGCTTCGTCGCGACAAGCTCGCGTTCGGTCAAGCGCCACATCCAGCTCTACGCCGGCCCGCACATGTTCTCGAACGCGCTCTCGCCGGTGCAGTCCGCCGTGATCCACGAGTGCGTCAACATCGTGGGATCAAGCGAGGGCAAGTCGCTGCGCGCCGACCTGCTGCGCAATGCGGAAAACCTGCGCGGCCTGCTGGCCGCCGAAGGCCTGACCTGCATGGGCATGCCCTCGGCCATCGTGCCGGTGCTGATCGGCAGCGAGAAGGTCTCGCGCCTGACCGGCAAGCTGCTCTTCGACCAGTCGGTATTCGTCAACCAGGTCGAATTCCCCGGCGTGCCGATCGGCGCCTCGCGCCTGCGCCTGCAGCTGATGGCGAACCACAACATGCAGCAGCTCAAGCGCGCCGCGCCGGTCATCGGCAGCGCCGTCGCACGCGCGCGCCAGGCGCTGGCCGCCGGCGAAGCACGTCTCCATACTCAATAAGCCAAACAAGCAGACCAACCAGGGGCCCATGTGAAACTGAACGAGGATATGACCCAGCCGTCCGGCGCCATCGCACTCCTGACCGAGCGGCTGCGCCAGCATGCGCAGGCCACGCCGGAACGCCTGGTCTATACCTTCCTGCGCGACGACGGCAAGGTCGACGAGATCACCTTCGGCCAGCTCGAGCGCCGCGCATCGAACCTGGCGCGGGCGCTGGCCGAGCGTGCGCCGAAAGGATCGCGCGCCCTGCTGCTGTATCCCGCCGGACTCGAGTTCATCGTGGTGTATCTCGCCTGCCTGCTGGCGGGGATCATCGCGGTACCGGCCACCATCCCGCATAAAAGCCGCGCCTCGCGCCGCCTGAAGGCCCTGCTCGACGACGCCGACCCGGTCCTGATCCTGACCCGCCACGACTGCGAAACCGCGATCAAGGCCAGCCTGTCGCTGGTCGACGCCGACCACCGCGCGGTCCTCTCCACCGACCACCTCGAGCCGCTCGACCCCGGCGCGGCGCTGCCCCAGGTCGCGCCCGAGGACCTCGCCTTCCTGCAGTACACCTCGGGGTCGACCGCGCTGCCGAAAGGCGTCGAGATCACCCACCGCAACATCGCCGCCAACGTCGACTCGATCCGCACCGGCTTCGGCTTCACGCCGGACACCGTGATGGTCAGCTGGCTGCCGCTGTTCCACGACATGGGCCTGATCGGCAGCGTGGTGTCGCCGCTGCACGTCGGTTTCCACTGCGTGCTGATGGCGCCGGCCAACTTCCTGAAAACGCCGCGCATGTGGCTGGAGGCCATCTCGCGCTACCGCGGCACCTGCGCCGGCGCGCCCAACTTCGGCTGGGACTACTGCGCCAAGCGGATCAACGAGGACGCGAAAAAAGGCCTCGACCTCTCGAGCCTGACGGTCGCCTACAACGGCTCCGAACCGGTGCGCGCCGCCACCCTGCGCAGCTTCGTGGCCGCCTTTGCCGGCTGCGGGATGAAGGAGTCGGCCCTGTTCCCCTGCTACGGCATGGCCGAGACGACGCTGTTCGTCAGCGGTGGGCCGATCGCGACCGCGCCGGTGGTGCGCACCGTCAGCAAGTCGCTGCTGGAAGGGAACCAGATCCGCGACGTCTCCGGCGGCGACGAGGATGCGCGCGAGATCGTCAGCTCGGGCCGCATCGGCACCGGGACCACGGTCGCCATCGTCGATCCGGAAACCCGCCTGCAGGTATCGAACTGGCGGGTCGGCGAAGTCTGGGTCAGCAGCCCCAGCGTGGCGCGCGGCTACTGGATGCGCCCTGACGAAACCGCAGCGACCTTCGGCGCGACGCTGGCCGGCGGCGAAGGCCCCTTCTTGCGCACCGGCGACCTCGGCTTCATGCGCGACGGCGAGCTGTTCATCACGGGCCGCCTGAAGGACCTGATCATCATCAACGGGCGCAACGTCTACCCCCAGGACATCGAGGAAGTCATCGAGCGCGCCATCGATTTCATCGAACCGAACATGTGCGCCGCGTTCTCGGTCGAGGTCGAAGGCCAGGAGCGCCTCGCGATCGTCGCCGAGGCCAACCGCAGCCTGGTGCGCGCCGCGCAGCAGGCCAAGGAAGCCAACCGCACCGAGGAACACGACGCCTATCTTGCGCAGATCGACGCCAGCGCGCGCGAGATCACCCGCGTGATCGCCCAGCAGTTCGACGTGGCCGTGTCCTCGATCGTGTTCGTCCGCCCCGGCAGCTTCCCGCGCACGACCAGCGGCAAGGTCCAGCGCTCGCGCTGCAAGGAACTGGCGCTGCAGGGCCAGCTCGAACTCGTGTACGTGATGCCGGGCAGTATCTTCGACCGCCGCAGCATGTCGGCCGCGGCCAAGGAAAACGTGGTCGTTGCCGCCTATGCGCGCGCAACCACGCCTGCGCCCGCGCAGGCACCTGCCCCGGCAGCGGAAACACCGGCGCTGGCCGACGCCGCGCTTGATGCCGACGCCAGCCGCGCCCGCGCCGACGCCATGATCGCCTGGTTCCGCCAGTACGCCGAGCGGCGCATCAATTCGCGCCTGATCGACGAGCGCCGCACCATCCCGCCCTACATCGTGCTCGACCTGGGCAACCAGGGCTTCTTCGGCCTGCAGGTGCCGCGCGAGTTCGGCGGCATGGCCCTCACCACGCGCGACCTGCTGCGCGTGATGGAGCAGGTCGCGGCAGTCGACCTGACCATCGCCACCCTGATCGGCGTGCACAACGGGCTGGGCGTGCGTCCCCTGCTCGGCTACGCCCCGGCCGCCATGCGCCAGCGCCTGCTGCCCGGCCTGGCCGCCGGCCGCCAGCTGGCCTCGTTTGCGCTGACCGAACCGGCGGCCGGGTCGAACCCGGTCGGGCTGCGCGCCACCGCCACGCGCAGCGCGGGCGGCTGGCGCCTGAACGGCGAAAAGCAGTGGATTGGCCTGGCTTCCTGGGCCGGCCTGACCACGGTCTTCGCCAAGGCCGTCGACGAAGCCGGCACCCCGCTCGGCATCGGCGCCTTCACGGTCGAAGCCGACAATGCCGGCCTGGTGCAGGGCCCGGAATCGCTGACCATGGGTATGCGCGGCATGGTCCAGAACACGATGGTTTTCGAGAACGCCTTCGTGCCGAACGAGGCGATGCTGCTGGCTCCGGGCGAAGGAATGGAAGTTGCGCGCGACGCCATGCTGTTCAGCCGCCTGGGCATCGGCGGCATCTGCGTCGGCGCCATGAAGCGCTGCGCCCAGCTGATGGCGCGCTACGCGTCGCGCCGCGAGATCGCCAGCGGCCTGCTGGCCGCCAACGCGGTCAGCATCGCGCGCCTGCAGGACCTGGCCTCGAACATCTTTGCCGTCGAGGCCCTCGTGCAGGCGATCGCCGGCCGCCTCGACGCCGGCGCCGCAGTGCCGGCCGAGGCCTACCTCGCCTGCAAGACCAGCGCCACCGAGTCGCTGGGATCGGCCGCCGACGCCCTGGTGCAGATGCTGGGCGGGCGCGGCTACATCGAATCGAACGGCGCCCCGCAGATCCTGCGCGACGCCCGCGTCCTGCGCATCCTCGAAGGCCCGACCGAAACCCTGTACGCCCACCTGGGCGCCTCGATGGCCCAGCCGGAAGGCGCCGTGCATATCTTCCTGGCCGAGACGCTGGGCCGCCCCGCGCTGGCCGCCGAACTGGCGGCCCTGGTGGCGCGCCTGCGCGCCGGCATGGGCGGCAGCCGCCTGTTCGAATCGCAGGCGTCCCTGAACCAGTGGCTGGACTACCGCATCGGCGAACTGGCGGCCCGCGCCTGCCTGGTCGCGGCGGCGGAGGGGCGCCAGCAGCATGGGCAATGCGACCCGCAACTGGCCAGCGACGCCGTCGTCTGGGCGCGCCGGCGCTTCAGCGCGCTGGGGCACGAGATCGTCGCCGAGATGGCCGCGAACCGTCCGCACAGCAGCAGCGCCGCGCTGGCCGCGCTGGTCGATGCCTACGCCGCCGAGATCGGCGACGTCGACCAGCAGCTGCCGGGCGAAAGCCAGCAGGCGGACGCCCTGCTGCGGCGCGATGCGCTGCCCGCAAGCCCTTCCGGCACGGCCTCCGATCCGGCGCCGTCGACGGGACCTCGGCAGGCCCCGGCCGCGGCGCTGCCTGCCGCGGTCCCGGCGACGGCGTCGGCCGCTACCCAGGCCATCGTCCACGCGTGCATCGCGAACTGGCTGCGCTCCGAGCCGCTGCGCCAGGGCGTCGACTTCCAGGCCGACACGCCCTTCACCGACCTCGGCATGGATTCGCTGGCCACGGCATCGATCGCCGCCGAACTCGAGGAACGGGTCGGCATGACGATCCTGCCCGAACTGCTGTTCGACTACGGCAGCGTCGCCAAACTGGCCGCCTTCATCGACAGCCGGGCCGGTCTGCGCACGGGCACGGCGGGATGAGCAGGCCGTTCACCTCGCAGTTCACCTCGCAGTTCACCTTTTGTACTGAGAAACAGCTACCATGATTGCTACCGATCGTCCTGTACCGGGACCCATGAACCAAATCGACCGCATCATACCCGCCGCGCTGCGCGCCATTCCGCACCAGCGGCAGGCCGCGCGCCACCTGGCGGTGCTGGCCGCGCTGACGGCGGCCAGCGCGCCCCTGCTGGCGATGCTCTACCACGTGCTCGGCTTCGACACCGCGGGCATGGTCGTCTTCACCGGCGCCACCGTGATGATGGTCGCGCCCTTCACCCTCAACGCCGGCTTCAGCCTGGCCGCGGCGCGCACACTGTTCATCGGGGCACTGTTCGCCCTGAAGATCTGGCTCGCGCTGAACCTGGGCGGCATCGGCGCGCCCACCGTCTCCTGGTTCATCCTGTGCCCGATGATCGCCCTGCTGCTGGGCGGCCTGCGCGCCGGGCTGCTGTGGGCCGGGATCGTCATCGCCACCCTGTTCGCGCTCTTCATCGCCGAGCACAGCGGCGTGGCGATGGTGGCCTATCCGGTATCCGACCCGCACCTGCTCGACCTGGCCAGCAACGTCGGCCTGGCCATCCTCGCGTCGGTCATCGTGGTGCTGGCCGTGAACAGCGCAGGCGTCGAGCGCCGCGCAAAATAATCGCAGCGGCCAGCCGCCATGACGCCCATCCACGAGCTGCTCAACCGGATCGTCTGGGACCTCGAGTTCGGCAACGCCCACTTCGTCATCGGCTATTACGACCGCGTATTCGACCGCATCGTGCGCGTCACCTTCGAGCGCATCAACCTCGAACGCGGCCAGCATTTTTCCTTCGAAGTCATCGGCAACGACGGCGCGGCCCGGATGGTGCCCTTCCACCGGGTGCGCGAAGTGGTGCGCAACGGGGAAGTAATCTGGCGCCGTGACGCTCCCGCCTGAGTTCAAGCCGCGACGGCGCCGCGCACGCCCCCAGGCTGCGCCCGGCCGACCGGCCACCACTGCACCACGCCCCAACTCGTCTCCGGCACCAGCAACAGCCACAGCACGGGAGCCCCGCCCTGCGCCAGCGTCCAGGCCATCCAGGCCGAAAACAGCAAGCGCGCCATGCCGTCGTAACGTCCCAGCACCAGGCTCGGGCGCCGGATGCGCAGGACCGACCACACGACCACTACGCTGCCGAGCAGGCCTGCGATGAACACGTGGAAGGTGCCGAACGGCGGCAGGGGCGACCCGCCGAGCTGCTGGTTCAGGCCGGACATCAGGCCGTGCGCCAGCGCCTGGCTCCAGGGCGTGGCCAGTGCGGCGGTGAACAGGACGTCGTAGAGCGCGCTGGCGCGCACGACATGGCGGTAGGTCGATAACTGCATGGCTGCCTCCGATAGGTAGAAGCCGCCATCGTCAACCCTGGAGTACACTCGAGGGTCAAGCATTTTTTGGGGGAGATCATGCGCATCGGGGAGT
The DNA here is from genome assembly GCF_053668055.1 of Massilia sp. SYSU DXS3249. NCBI lineage: Bacteria > Pseudomonadati > Pseudomonadota > Betaproteobacteria > Burkholderiales > Oxalobacteraceae > Massilia > Massilia sp. SYSU DXS3249. The sequence goes on from NZ_JBSIPX010000002.1 coordinate 224,614, forward strand.
TGGCGGCTGCAACCGGATTGAGCCGGGACGCCTTGCGCTTCTATGAGGAGCGTGGCCTGCTGGCGGCGCGGCGGCGCGCGAACGGCTACCGCGACTATCCACCCGAGGCGGTGGAATGGCTGTGCTACCTGCGTACGGCGCAATCGCTGGGCTTCACGCTGGCCGAGATCGAAGCGGGCATGCCGCAGCTGGCCGACCCGGGCCAGGCGGGTCCCGAGCTGCGCGCCGCCCTGGCGCGCAAACTGGAGGACATCGACGCCCGGATCGCCGGCCTGGGCGCATTACGCGGTTCGCTGGCCGCCAAGCTGGACGACCTCGGCGCCGATTGCCCGCTACGTCCGGGAATTACAGGCGGAAGCCCAGCTTCACGCTGACGGTCTGGTTGCCGGCGATGCGGTCGGCTTCGACCGCCATGTTGGCGATCCCCAGGTTCAGGTTGACGCCGGCGAACACCTTGTTGGCGCTCGGCGTTTCCTTGCGCAGGTTGCCCACGTTCGGGGTCAGCGAACCCCAGACCTTGCCGATGCCGGCATACGGGGTCAGCAGCAGGAAGCCCTTCGACACGGTCAGCTCAACGCTGCGGGTGTCGAGGTCGAACTGGTCGACGCCCGACAGCTTGGTGGCCGCGGCGCGGATCGCCACCGCCGGCAGCGCGACGCCGCCCGGCACCAGCGCGTACTTGATCTCGGCGCCGACCAGCTTGATGTCGGAATCCGGCACCGCCGTCAGGCTGGCGCCGATGTCGATGTTGAACGGCAGGCCCTTCTGGGCGCGCAGGGTCGGCATGTAGACCGTGGCGTGCTCGAAGCCGGCCTTTTCCCAGACCGCGGCATTGTCCAGGCGGGTGGCGCTGACGGCGGCGCCGATGTCGAAGCCGATGATGCCGAGCGGCTCGGCCGGGGCGATGCTCTTGTAGCTGGCGACGGCGGTGAAGTCCTTGGCAAAGCCGGCCAGTTCGGCCTGGGTGAGCGATTGCAGGCGGTCGAAATCGTCGGCGGCGGCGGGGAGGCTGAGCGCGCAGGCGGCGGCCAGCGCGAGGGTACGGAGGTGTTTCATGGTGATCCTGTAGAGAAGCGGGGTAAGGCAGATTCGCGGGCGCGTCCAGAGCGGACTATCCACGAAATATTGCTGCCCGGCATTTTAACCGCTAGGCCGCCTGGGCGGGATTATTCGATGGCGGCGACCGGCCAGGACAGGCGGGCGCGGGTGCCGCCGCCGGGGCTGGTGTCGATGCCGATTGCGATGCCGACGCGCTCGCCGAGCCGGCGCGCGATCGACAGGCCCAGGCCGAAACCGCGACTGTCTTCGCCCCTGGCGCCCGGTTCGAACAGGCGCGCGCCCAGCTCTGGCGCGATCCCCGGCCCGCTGTCGGCCACGACCAGGCTGGCGCCCTCCATGTAGATGCGGATCTCGCCCTGCCGGGTATGGCCGAACGCGTTGCCGACCAGGTTGCCGAGCAGGATCGCCAGCGCCGCGCGATGGGTAGCGACGACCGCTTCCGGCGCCACCTCGACGCTGACCTCGACCGCCTTCCCGTCCAGCAGGTGGGCGAACTGCACGACCGCGTCTTCGACCAGGGGCAGCAAGGCCACCGGCTCGACCACCGAGGCATCGAGCTCCTCGCGCGCCAGCGACAGCAGGGTCGCCACCGTCTGCGCCATGTGGGCCGCGGCGCTGCGCAGGCGCTGCAACTGACCGGCCGCCTGCGCCGTCATCGGCTGCTGCGCCAGCAGCTGGGCCGCGCCTTCGATCACCGCCAGCGGCGTGCGCAGCTCGTGGCTCGCGTCGCGCGTGAAATGCTGTTCGCGTTCGATGAAGGCCGCGATGCGCGCCATCGTCTCGTCCAGCTTGCGCGCCAGGGCGCCGATCTCGTTATCCGGGAAGTCCTGGGCGAAGCCCCGCGGCAGCTGCCCCGGCGCCGCCCTTGACACCAGCAGCGCCAGCCGCGTCAGCGGGGCCGTGGCCCGCCGCGCCAGCCACCAGCCGATGCCCAGGGTGATGGCGAGGATGGCGAGGGTCGCGACGCCGAGGAAGCCGAGGAGGAAGGGCATGCGCGGCCGCACCACGAGGTCGCGGCTGACCTCCGCCACCAGCCAGGCCGGTGCGCCGCCCAAGTCCAGCGTGCGCATGTGATAGTGGCGACCCTCTTCGCCGAAGAACTCGCCGTTGCGCGGGCCGCCCGCGAGCTGGCGCGCCAGGTCCGCCGGGAAGGTGTCCAGGCCCCGGTGCAGGCCGACCGTGTCGCGCAGCGGCGCGGCCGGCCGGTTCGACACCTGCCAGCTGCGCTGCTGGTGCGCGGCTTCCTGGCGCAGCATGTTGTCGAAAAAGTCGTCCTCGACCGAATAGACGAAGAGCACGCTGAACAGGCTGAAGCACAGCGCCGTGGCGAGCGCGAAGACGGCGAAGGCCGCGATCATCCTGCGCCGCAGGGAATGCCCGGTGTTCATGCGCCGGCGTCGAGCTTGAACCCGACCCCATGCACGGTCAGCAGTATCGGGCGGCCGAAGGGTTTGTCTAGGCTCTGCCGCAACTGGTAGAGATGGGTGCGCAGCGCGTCCGAATCGGGCGGCGCGTCGTGCCACAGTGTTTGGGTCAGCTCGGAGCGGGTGAGCACGCGCGGATGCGCTTCCGCCAGCGCCAGCAGGATCTGGTAGCCGGCCGGATGGACCTTGACCGGCCTCCCCTCGCGCGTGACCGCCTGCGCCTGGCGGTCGATGCGCAGGCTGCCGATGGCGAGCACATGTTCCTGATGCAGCGTATGCCTGCGCGCCAGCACGTTGCAGCGCGCCAGCAGTTCCTCCAGCGCGAAGGGCTTGATGAGGTAATCGTCGGCGCCGCTGTCGAAGCCCGCGAGCTTGTCCTGCAGGGCGTCGCGCGCGGTCAGCATCAGCACCGGCATGCGCCGCGTCAGTCGGGCGCGCAGGCGCCTGCAGACTTCCAGCCCGTCGATGCCGGGCAGCCCCAGGTCGAGGATCATCAGGTCGTAGTGGTTTTCCATGGCCAGCCGCAGCCCCAGCTCGCCGTCGCCCGCGAAATCGGCCGTGTGGCCGTGCAGCTCCAGCCCGTCGGCGAGATTGTGCGCGAGCAGCGCATGGTCTTCGACAACGAGTATGTGCAGGGGCATGCCGGTCCTTAAGTGTTGGCGAGGCGCTGGAGGTTGACGGCATCGGCCGCGCGCCACTGCATGGCGGCCACCACCGAATGCATCAGCACCAGCATCTTATCAAAGCGCGGCAGCACGGACCGCCGGGCGCGGGCCGCGTCCAGCCCCTCGCGGTAATAGGTGGCCAGCAGCTCGACGCTGGCCTCCTCGGCGGTGCGTTCGCGCGCCACCGGGCGCTGTCCCAGCGCGGCGATCATCGCTTCCGCCACCGACCAGGTGGACCAGGGGTTCTGCCCCGTGACCAGGCGGCCGTCGACGACGGTGTTGTCGATGTACTTCGGCCCCGCGACAAAGCGCGCGCCCTCGGCGACCGCGCGTTCTTCGAGCAGGAAGCCCAGGCGCATGCGCGCATCCTGCATCAGGAACAGCTCTTCTTCGTTGGTGAAGCCGGTCATGCGGCGGCCGGCCACCAGCAGCTCCCCGTCTGCCAGCTGTACGCCAAGCAGGGCCGCCGGACCGTGACAGACCGCGCCGACCACGCCGCGCGCGGCAATGTCGCGGACGATACGGGCCACGTCCGGATTGTCGGGAAAGTCGTACATGGCGCCCTTGCCGCCGACAAAATACACGGCGGCGTAGCGGCTGGCGTCGACATGCGCCAGCGGGATCGACGCGGCAACCCGGGCCTGCGCGGCCGCGTCGTTCAGGAAAGCGTAGTCGGCGTCGCCCATGTCTTCGGGGTCGATCCGCTCCGGCGGCTTGCCGCCCTTGGGCGAGGCGATGTCGACCTCGTAGCCATTGGCCCGGAACACATAGTAGGCACGCGCCAGTTCGGTCAGTTCGTAGCCCGCCCGCTTCATGCCGGGCCCGCCGCGTTCGGTGCTGCTGACGACGGCCAGGATGCGTCCCCGCTGCTGCGCCACCGGATGCTTCAGCCAGGCCAGGTCGGCCACGGTGGCCTGCGGATTCGCCCTCGGCGCGCTGTCGAGATCGAGGCTGAGATACCAGGCATAGCTGCTCACGGCCAGCAGGATCAGGATCCCGGCCAGCCAGGCCGCCGTTCGTAATAAGGTCTTGCGCATTGCCGCCTCCGTTGTGGTCGATGGCGCACAGGATGGCGCGTGCGGCGTGAAGCGGATGTGAAAAAGGAAAAGGCCGCGCGAGGCGGCCCTGGCGAGGTTCCCGCGGCCGCCGCCGCGGTCAGCCGGACGTCAGCCGATGTAATTGAACAGCGACAGCCCCGACATCGTCTTGAACGACTTCTGCGCCGCTTCCAGCGTGCCCTGCTGGCTCGCGTAGTCCGAGATCGCCTTCACCAGGTCCAGGTCCTGCAGCTTGGACAGCGTGGTCGCGTACTGGATATCGAGGTCCGAGCCCGAGCTTTCCAGGTAGTCGAGTTCCTTCATGCGCGACCCGACCGAGGCGCGTACCGTCAGGATGTTGTCGAGCGAGGCCTTGACGCCCTCGTCGGCGGTTTTCAGGTGGTTCGCCAGCGCGGCGGCGCCGGCCGGGCTGTCGGCCGAGCTGCGCAAGGCCGTCACCAGGTTGGTCATGGTGGTGAAGACCGATTCCTTCTGGCTCGGCTTGACTTCGAACTTGTCGCCGTCGAGCGGCGCGCCCTTGATCGCGAACGAGGTGCCGTCGAAGCTGATCTGCTTGCCGCTCTCGTAGGGCTGGTTCGACAGCACCGCCGTGTTGGTGGTGTTGTCGGTAACGGTGTAGGTGGTCACGGCCGGGGTGCCGCTCACGCTGAACGCGAGCGTGTAGTCGTGGCCGGTCAGCTTGGTGGCGTCGGCCACGGAACCGGTCGTGATGACCGCCCCGCCCTGGTTGCCCGCTGCCATCCGCGTCTGGAAGCTGCCGTTCCCGGTGCGGTTGTTTTCGAAGATCGCGCTGCCCGAATCGCTGATCGCGATCGAGCGCGAGGGCCCGACCTGCAGCTTGCGCTGGCCCTGGTCGCCCTGGTAAGTGGCGCCGGTATCGGTCTGGGCGAAGGGGATGGTGGTGCCGCGGTAGCCCGAGAACAGGTAGCCGCCGGTGCCGTCGGCCGTGTTTGCCACGCCCAGCAGGTCGTGCATGCGTCCTTCGATCTCGGTGGCGATCATCAGCCGGTCGGCTTTCGAGAGCGTGCCGTTCCCGGCCTGCACGACCAGCGTCTGCACGTCCGCCAGCAGGTCGCCGCTGTCGCGCAGCGCGCTTTCGACCAGCGACAGCGAGCTGTTCGCGTTCGAGCGGTTGGCCGCGAACTGGGTGTTGAGCGATTGCGACTGCGTCACTTCCAGCGCGCGCGCCGAGGCGATCGGGTCGTCGGCCGCGGTCAGCATGCGCTTGTTGGTCGCCAGCTGGTTCTGGGTGCGCGCCATGTTCGACTGCAGCGTGTTGAGCTGGGTCGTCGCGTTCTCGTAGATGCTTTTCGTGCTGATGCGCATGGTTTACTCCGACTCCGTTTAGCGGCCAATCGACAGCAGCGTGTCGAAGATGGTGTTCGCAATCTGCATGACCTTGCCGGCCGCCTGGTAGGCCTGCTGGTACTTCAGCAGGTTGGTCGCTTCCTCGTCCAGGTTCACGCCCGACGTGTTCTGCGCGGCGCTCTGCACCTGCTTGAGCAGGGCGTCGCCGGCGCTGGCATTGACCTGCACTTCGCGCGTCTTGTTGCCGACCGCGCTGACGGTCTGCGCAAAGGCCGACTGGAAGGTCGCGCTGGCGCCGTTGAAGATGTTCTTCGTCTGCAGGGCGCCCAGGGCCTGGATGTTGCGCGTGTCGGCCGTGCCGGAGACGTTGGCGGCGATGCCGAAGCTGTCGCCTTCCTTCGGGATGCCCGACATGGTCACGTTCACGCCGTTGAAGCTGTAGCTGGCGCCGGCCTTGAACGGGGCCGAGCCGGTATGGGTCGTGGTGGTGCCGTCGACGGTCATCGTCACCGTGGCGCCGGCCGGGAAGCCCGTCAGCTGACCGCCGCCGGCATCCGTGTAGCCGAGCGTGACCGGCAGGCTGGGCGGCGCTGTGAAGTAGTCGGCGCTGACGGTGCCGGCGCTGACCTGGCCGGTGCCCTTGTTGGCGATCGGCGCGCTGGTCGCGATCGGCGTGCCGGCGGCGATGTCGCGCACGCTTGATAAGGCCAGCCGGAAGTTGGCCGCGCCGTCGACGGTCGGGCGCACCAGGTAGTTGTCGCCCGAGGCGGCATTGCCGGTGATGGTGAAGGCGACGCCGTCGATGGTGCGGGTCGTGCCGGCCGGGTCATAGGGGTCGATCTTGGTGCGCGTCTTGTCGGACAGGCGCGTGATGTAGAAGTTGCTGCCGTCCGACTCGACCTTGTAGTCGCTGTCGGTGAGCTGGGTCGGATCGGTAATGACGGCGGCGACTTCGGCGTCGCTGGTGATGGCGTTGTCGGCGGCTGCCTTGACCGAGACCGGGGCCTGCACGAAGAAGTCCTTGCCCTGCTGGCCGGCGCCGTCGATGCCGAGCTTGTGCTGGGCGTTGAAGGTGAAGGCCAGGCCGGTCGCGAGGCGCCCGATGGCGTTCTGCACGCGGTCGAGCGAGCCGCTGCGGAACTCGAGGATGCCGCCCAGTTCGCCGCCCGTGAGCGCGCTTTCCGGCAAGGCGGTCACCTTGTCGCCGGTCTGGTAGCCGACGCTCAGGCGCGTCAGGTCCGTCGGCGACTTCATCGTCGCCAGCTGGAAGGCCTGCTGGCCCACGACCAGCGGCTGGCCGTTGCCGATCGAGACGTTCAGGGCATTGTTGCTGCCATGCGTGACGTTCGCCTTGACGTGCTTGTTCAGGTCCATCACGAGCTGGTCGCGCTGGTCGAGCAGGTCGTTCGGCTTGCGGCCTTCGATCGAGCCGTAGGAGGCGATCTTGTTGTTGAGCTCGGCGATCTGCCTGGCGTAGGTGTTGATCAGGTTGACGCTGGTTTCGATCTGGGTGTTGACGCCGGCCCCGATTTCTTCGAGGCGCGCGTCGATCTGCTGGAAGCTGCTGGCCAGGGTTTCCGAGGCCGACAGCAGGGCCTGGCGCGAAGGCGTCGAGGCGCCGTTGCCGGTCACGTCCTGCACGGCGGCGAAGAATCCCTGCAAGGCCGGCGACAGGCCGGAGGTGGTGTCGGCCAGCAGGTTGTCGATCTGGCTGACCTGGGCGTAATAGGCGTCCAGCGAGGCCGTCGACGCGGTTGCCGAGCGCACCTGGTTGTTCAGGAATTCGTCGCTGTAGCGCTTGATCTCGGCGATCTTGGTGCCGCTGCCGACGAAGCCGTAGCCGCGCTCCATCATCGTCGCCGTGCCCTGCACCACGCCCTGGCGGCTGTAGCCTTCCACGTTGGCGTTGGTGATGTTATGGCCGGTCGTGGTCAGCGCGGTTTGTGCCGCGTACAGCCCGCTTTTACCGATACTGAGGAGGTTTCCCGACATGTGCGCTCTCTATTGATTGTCTTCTTCTACGGCAGCGCGGGCAGGAACTTGAATCGCCCGCTCTCCTGTTGTCACTTCGTTACGCCAGCGAGTGTTTGATGATCTTCGACAGCTTGGCCGCATACTGCGGGTCGGTCGCATAGCCGGCGCGCTGCAGGCCGTGTGCGAACGCCGAGGCGTCGTGGGCGTTGTCGATGACCTTTTCGTAGCGCGGGTTATTCGCCAGCATGCGCGCGTAATCCTTGAACGAGTCGGCCGGGGTGTCGTAGGCGCGGAAGCGCTCGACCTTCTGGCGCGGCTGGCCGTTCACGTATTCGGTGGTGACGGCGGTGGCGACCTTGCCCTTCCAGCCCGGGCCGGCCTTGATGCCGAACAGGTTGTTGGCGTTGGAACCGTCGGCATTGCGGATCATGCGCTTGCCCCAGCCGGTTTCCAGCGCCGCCTGGCCGAGCATGAACTTGGCCGGCACGCCGGTGACCTTTTCCGCTTCGGCGGCATGGGCGCCCAGCTTTTCCTGGAAGGCGCGCACGTGCGGCGCCTGGGAACGGCCGCTGGCGCTGATGCCATTGGTCTGCGCGCCCTCGAGGCCCTTCAACGGACCCAGCTTGCCGGGCAAAGCGGGGATGTCGAGCATGCTGGCCGCACCGTTGGTGCCGTTGGCGCCATCCGCACCCGCTGTTCCAATTGCCAGCGCCTTGGCATCGGTCTGGGCCGACAACTGGCGCACCAGCACGTCGGCCAGGCCCATGCCGCGCTTGGCCATGTTCTGGCTCAGCTGCTGGTCGAGCATCGAGGTGAACATCTTGGTCTGCTGGTTGTCCATCAGGCCGTCCTGCGGGGTCGCTTCGCGCATGCTCTTCATCATCTGGTTGATGAACAGCGCCTCGAACTGCTGGGCCGCACCGCGGGTGGCATCCGGCGCGCCGGCCTTTGCCGAGCGCTTCAGGTCGCCGAGGCCCTGGGTGTCGAGCGCGAAGCCGGTCTTGACGTCGTTTCTGGAAGGGATCATCGCCGTGTCCTTAGATGATTTCCAGCTCGGCGCGCAGGGAACCCGCCGCCTTCAGCGCCTGCAGGATCGCCAGCAGGTCTTGCGGGCTGGCGCCGATCGAGTTCATGGCCTTGACGACTTCGGCCAGCGAGGCGCCGCCCTTCACCAGCAGCACCTTGCCCGGGTCTTTCTTGACTTCCACGGTCGGGGTCGTGACGGCGACCGTCTGGCCGCGCGAACCCGGCGCCGGCTGGCTGACCTGGGTGTCGGCGCCGATCGTCACCGACAGGTTGCCGTGCGAGATGGCGCAGGTGTCGAGGGTGACGGCCTGGTTCATCACGACCGAGCCGGTGCGTGCGTTGAGGATGACCTTGGCGGCGGCCGCGGCCGGCTTGACGTCGATGTTTTCCAGCATGCCGATGAAGCTCACGCGCGCATCCGACGAGGCCGGGGTACGCACGCGGATCACGCGGCCGTCCAGCGCGGTGGCGGTACCGGCGCCGAACTGGTCGTTCACGGCGCTGACCACGCGGCTGGCGGTGGCGAAATCGGTCTGGTTCAGCTCGAGGCGGATCTGGTTGTTTTCGCCGAGGGTCGACGGCACGGCGCGTTCCACCGTGGCCCCTGCCGAGATCTTGCCGACCGCCAGGTGATTTACCTGCACCTGCGCCCCGCCACCGGCCGAGGCGCCGACGCCGCCGACCAGCACGTTACCTTGCGCCATCGCATACACCTGGCCGTCGGCGCCGTGCAGCGGCGTCATCAGGAGCGTGCCGCCGCGCAGGCTTTTCGCGTTGCCGATCGAGGAGACCGTGATGTCGATGTTCTGGCCAGGCTGGGCAAAGGCCGGCAGCGAGGTCGTGACCATCACGGCGGCCACGTTTTTCAGCTGCAGCTGGCCCGTCGGTGGCAGGTTCACGCCCTTTTGCTGGAGCATGGCGATGATCGACTGCACCGTGAACGGGGTCTGGCTGGTCTGGTCGCCGGTGCCGTCCAGGCCCACGACAAGGCCGTAGCCCGACAATTGGTTCTGGCGCACGCCGGCGATGCTGGTCATGTCCTTCAGGCGCTCGGCATGGACTGCCGTCGTGGTGGCGAGCACGAGGGCGGCGAGGATGGTGCCGCGAACCAGCATCAGGGTAGCAAAACGCATTTTTATTCCTTAGAACGGCAGCAGCGATTGGAAGAAGCGCGACATCATCGAGTTGACTTCTGCGCGGTCGATCCGGCTGTTGGTACGGTATTCGACACGGGCGTCGGCGACGACCGTGGAGGACACGACATTGCCGTTCTGGATGGTGTCCGGGCTGACCAGCCCCGAGAAGCGAATGAACTCGATGCCCTTGTTCATCGCAACCTGCTTTTCGCCGGCCACGACCAGGTTGCCATTCGAGAGCACTTCGGTGACGGTCACGCCGATGGTGCCGGTGAAGGCATTGCTGGCGCTCTGGTTGTCGCCGTCGGCGAACTTGATCGCGCCTTCGGTTTCGACATTCGCGCCCAGGCGCGATTGGAGCGGGCCCGGCAGGCCGAAACTGGCGCTGCCCGACTTGTTGCCCGAGCTGGCGCCGGCCTTGTTGGCCGAGGTCTTCTCGACGATATTGATCGTCAGCAGGTCGCCGATCTGGCGCGCGCGGCGGTCTTCGAACATCGGGCGGTAGCGCGCGGCGTTGTAGATGGCGCCGTCGGTCGGCGGGGCCACTTCGGCCAGGGCCGGGCGCGCGCTGCGGGTTTCCTGCACGATCGTGCTCGGGGTAGTGCCGCAGCCAACCAGCAGCAACAATGCGATCAGGGAGAGCTTGTTCATATCGGGGCTTACAGCTGGGCCAGCTTTGCCAGCATCTGGTCGGAGGTGGTGATCGCCTTGCTGTTGATCTCGTAGGCGCGCTGGGTCTGGATCATGTTGACCATTTCCTCGACCACGTTGACGTTCGAGGTTTCCACGAAACCCTGCATCAGGACGCCGGCGCCGTTGGTGCCCGGGGTGTTCGCGTTCGGGTTGCCCGAGGCGGTCGTTTCCAGGTACAGGTTCTCGCCGCGCGATTCCAGGCCGGCCGGGTTCACGAAGGTCATCAATTGCAGGTTGCCGACCTGGGTCGTGGCCGTGGTGCCGGCGACCTTGATCGAGACGGTGCCGTCGCGGCCGACCGTGATCGACTCGGCATTCGCGGGAATGGTGATCGGCGGCTGCACGACATAGCCGCTGGAGGTGACCAGCTGGCCGTTGGCGTCGGTCTGGAAGGAACCGTCGCGGGTATAGGCCTGGGTGCCGTCGGGCAGGAGGACGGGGAAGAAACCCGAACCGTTGACCATCACGTCCTTCGAGTTGCCCGTCTGCTGGGGATTACCCTGGGTGAAGATGCGTTCGGTCGAGACGGCGCGCACACCGGTGCCGAGCTGCAGGCCCGACGGCAGGTTGGTTTGCTGCGAGGACTGGGCGCCCGGCTGGCGCACGGTCTGGTACAGCAGGTCCTCGAAGACGGCCCGCGAACGCTTGAAGCCGTTGGTGCTGACGTTGGCGAGGTTGTTGGTGATGACGTCGAGGTTGGTCTGCTGCGCCTCGAGGCCGGTCTTGGCGATATACAGCGAACGAATCATGATGGGTTTCTCCTATTGGCGGCCATGAAGGGCCACCACGCATAATAGAATTATGCTGGGGAAACACTTAATTCAAAGCAAGGATCTGACCGGCTTTCGCGGCGTTATTCTCGGCGTTCTTCATCAGGCTCATTTGGGTTTCGAAGGAGCGCGCGAGCCCGATCATTGCCACCATGGCATCGACCGCGTTCACGTTGCTGCCCTCCAGCGCGCCACCGGCGACGCGCACCGCCGGGTCGGCCGGGGCGGCCGCGCCATCTTTCAGGCGGAACAGGCCGTCGTCGCCGCGCACCAGGTCCTTCGTGTCCGGATTGACCAGCTTGATGCGGCCGAGGATCACCGGCGCGGCGGGGCGCTCGGCGTTCGACACGGTGGAGATGGTGCCGTCGCCGCCGACCGTGACCGTCACGTCCGGCGGGATCGTGATCGGGCCGCCCTCGCCCGCGATGGTCGCGCCGCTAGTGGTGGTCAGCACGCCGTTCGGGCTCATCTGCAGGGCGCCGTTGCGGGTATAGGCTTCGCTGCCGTCGGGGTTCTGCACGGCGATCCAGCCCGGGCCCTTGACGGCGACGTCGAGGTCGCGGCCCGTCAGCTGCAGCGGGCCGGAGGCGAAGTTGGCGCCGACGGTGTTGTTGACGACGAAGGTGCGCGTCGGCAGGCCTTCGCCCTGCACGGGCACGGCGCGGAAGGTGTCGAGCTGGGCGCGGAAACCGGTCGTGTTCAGGTTCGCCAGGTTGTTCGAGGTCGTGGCCTGCTGCTCGAGGATGTGCTTGGCGCCGGAGGCGGCGGTGTAGATCAGGCGGTCCATTTTCTTTCCTTCTTTTTAGTGCCGGGTGTGCTGCTGTGCCATACCGCGTGGGCACAAGTGCCCACCCTACAAAGCGGTTTTCTGTAGGGTGGGCGTTCATGCCCACGCCGTCTCACCGGTTGAATCCCGGCGAAATCAATCGCTCAACGATTAACGCAGGTTGACGAGCGTCTGCAACACCGAATCCTGCGTCTTGATCGTCTGCGCATTCGCCTGATACACGCGCTGCGCCGTGATCATGTTCACCAGCTCGGCCGTCAGGTCGATGTTCGAGGTCTCGACCGCCGACGACTGCAGCACGCCGAAGCTGCCCGAGTCCGGCACGCCGATCAGCGGGGTGCCCGAATCGGCCGACTCGGCCCAGGCGTTGTTGCCGAGCGGCTCCAGGCCGTTCGCGTTGGCGAAGTTCGCCAGCACGATCTGGCCCAGCGGCTTGCTCTGGCCGTTGCTGTACTGGCCGAGGATGATGCCCTCTTCGCCGATCGAGAAGCGCTGCAGGTTGCCGGCGGTGTAGCCGTCCTGGATCAGCTTCTTGTCGCTGGTCGAGGTACCGTACTGGGTGGTGCCGGTGTAGGCGATTTCCATCTGCTGGATCGGGTCGGAACCGGTCGACGGGAAGATCGGCAGCTCGATGTTGAACTTGCCGCCGTTGGCGGTGTCCACGGCGTTCAGCGCGCCGTTGGCGTCGAAACGCAGCGTGCCGATCGGGACCGCCGTGACCTTGACGGCTGCAGCAATCGCCTTGTCCACCTGGTCGGCCGAGTAGCCGGCGATGCGCGCCGCGTCGGCGCCGGCATCGACGATCGCCGCCTGGGCGGCCGCATCGGCGCCGGCGTCGCCCGCCGCGGCCGCGACCATGGCGGAGGCTGCATCGGCGTAGCGCGCCAGCGCCGCCGAGATCGTGGCCGCCACCGGCGGGACCGCCTTGGTTGCCGCGTCCCAGTCGGCGCGCGCCGCGTTCACCGCTGCAAACTCCGCCGTGGTGCCCTGGGCCGCCTGCGCCACTTTCAGGTTGGTGATTTCGGTGCCGTCGTTGGCGGCGTAGACGTCCCAGGTGCCCGAGCCGTTCTTCACGTAGAAGGTCGACAGCACGTGCGGGTTGCCCAGCGTGTCGTACACGTCCACCGGCGACTGCTTGTTATAGGTGTTCGGATCGCCCGCGTCGAAAGGATTCACGGCCGGGGCCGCCACGCGCGAGTCGAGGTTCATCTCGATGCCGACCTTGGTGGTCGAGACCGGTTTCAGGTCGGTGGTGCTGATCTGCACCGGGACCGGCGCGCCGGCCAGCACCTGGCCGGTGACGCCGACGCCGTAGCCGGTCAGCTTGGCGCCCTGGGCGTTGACCATGAAGCCGTCCTTGTCGAGGGCAAACTGGCCGTTGCGGGTGTATTGCGTCATGCCCGAGGACACGGTGCGAAAGAAGCCCTGGCCGTTGATGGCGACGTCGAGCGAGTTGTTCGAGGATTCGATATTGCCTTGGGTGAATTGCTGGGCGATGGCGGCGACCTTGGTGCCGATACCGGCCGTCATGCCGCCGGCGCCGTTGAGCGAGCTGGCGTACACGTCGGCGAACTGCGCCTGCGAACCCTTGAAGCCGACCGTGCTGGCGTTGGCGATGTTGTTACCGATGACGTCCAGCGATTTCGCCGAGGCGTTCAAGCCACTGAGGCCTTGTTGGAAGGACATGTGATTCTCCTGATTATTCGTTAGTGAGCGCGCTCAGCGGCTTACAGGACTTGTTTGATGTCGGCCAGGGTAATCGCGCCCTTGCCTGCGAGGTTCAGCTTCACGCCGTCCTTCGAATTCGTGCTGACGCTGGCGACCGTGTCGAGCGTCAAGGCCTTCACGTCGGTCAGCGGCTGGCCGCCGCGGGTGGCGACCACGCGGAAGCTGTAGTTGCCGTCGGCGAGCTGGGCGGCGTCGACGCTGTCGCTGCTGCCGTCCCAGGCCAGCGGCATCGCGCCCGCCTCGGTGGCGCCGAGGTCGATCGTGGCCACGTCCTTGCCGGTGCGCGGATCGGTGACGATGACCTGCACGTTGTCGGCGGCCGTGGCCAGTTCGACGCCGAAGACCGACTTGCCGCCGGTCAGGTTCAGGTGGTTGCCGTCGACCAGCACGCCATGCCCGATCAGGTTGGTCGCCTGCATCGCCTCGGTCGACTGGTAGCTCGACTTCAGGGTTTCCAGCGTCTCGTTCAGCTTGTTGACGCCGGTAACGGTCTGCAGCTGGGCCAGCTGGCTCGTCACCTGGGCGTTGTCGAGCGGGTTCAGGGGGTCCTGGTTCTTGAGCTGGGTGACGAGCAGGGTCATGAACTTGTCGGTGTCGGCCTGGACGCTGTCGGTCGGCTCCTTCTTCTTGGTGTTCATGGTCGACATCAGGTCGTTGATCGACGTGCCGGCGGAATTTACGGTGGACATGGATTACCTTTTATTGGCCGAGCGTTAAGGTCTTGAGCAGCATGCTCTTCGCCGCGTTCATCGTTTCGACGTTGTTCTGGTAGGAGCGCGAGGCCGACAGCATGTTGACCATTTCGTCGACCGGGTTCACGTTGGGCATCGTCACATAGCCCTTTTCGTCGGCCATCGGGTGCTTGGGGTCATAGACCTGCTTCATCGGGGAAGCGTCCTCGACCACTTCTTTCACCTTGACGCCGGTGCCGCCGGTGTTCATCGGGACCGCCTCGAACACGACCTGCTTGGCGCGGTAGGCTTCGCCGGTGCTCGATGTCGCGCTGTCGACGTTGGCGAGGTTGCTGGCAACGGTGTTCAGGCGCTGGGCCTGGGCGCTCATGGCCGAGCCGGAGACATTGAAGATATTAAATAGGGACATGAGAGCGACCTTTCTTATTGTCCGCTCTGGATCGCCGCCATCAGGCCGCGGATCTGGCTGTTGATCATCGTGATGCCCGCCTCGTAGCGCAGTGCGTTGTCGGCGAACTGGTTGCGCTCGACATCCATGTCGACCGTGTTGCCGTCGACCGCGCCCTGCACCACGCCGCGATACAGCACCGGGGTGCCGTCGGGCAGCGCCTTGCCGTCGGCGGCGGGCTGAACGTGGGCCTTGTTGGTGGCGGCAAGCTGGCCGGGGTTCGCTGCTTTCGCGAGTGCACCCTGCATGGCGCTGGCGAAGTCGATGTCGCGCGCCTTGAAGTTCGGGGTGTCGGCGTTGGCGATGTTGGACGCAATCAGTTCCTGGCGCTGGGCGCGCAGGGACAGGGCCGTTTCGTTGAACCGTAAATAGTTGTCGAGTTTGCCGATCATGCCGCCTCCGGGCTGATTTCTGGTTGGGACAGCGTGAATCATACGTTTGAGCAACACTTGCCCATCGATTGATTAAGCCCCCCAAACCCCGGCTATTCAAAGTTTCACTACGGCATCAACAGGCCTAAGATGGCAGCCATCACAGAAGGGCTTCCGTTCATGTCCAGGCATTTCACGTCATTTTTCTTACTCCTGCTGGCCGCGCCCTTGGTGCAGGCCGCCCAGCAACTGGTACCTGCCGGGCGCCAGGACGGCGCCGCGCTGCGCAAGATCGCCGAACAATACCTGCAGACCCAGAGCGCCGGGCTGCCGGGCAAGGTCACGGTAAAAATCGGCGCGGTCGACCCGCGCCTGTCGCTGGCCGCCTGCCCTGCCCCCGAAGCCTTCCAGCAGCCGGGCGCCCGTCCCTGGGGCAAGACCACGGTGGGCGTGCGCTGCACGGCCCCCAGCTGGACGGTATTCCTGCAGGCGCAGGTGAGCGTGCTGGCCGATTACGTCACGGCCAGCGTGCCGCTGGCCCAGGGCCAGGCCATCGAGGCCGGCCAGCTGGCGACCATGCAGGGCGACATCGCCGCCATGCCGAACGGGATCATCACCGACATGGCCCAGGCCATCGGCCGCACGCCGACCGTGTCGCTGCCGGCCGGCACCCCGCTGCGGCTCGATTCGCTCAAAAGCAAACCGGTGGTGCAGCAGAACCAGGCCGTGCGCATCGTCTCGCGCGGCGAGAATTTCTCGGTTTCGGGCGAAGGCAAGGCGATCGGCAACGCTGGCGAGGGGCAAGTGGTACAGGTGCGCACGCCGCGCGGCGCCATCGTCAGCGGCACGGCACGGGCCGGCGGCATCGTCGAAGTAAGCCTGTAAAAACCTGGCAAAAATAGAATTTAAATAAACTTCCCGATTTGGCGATCTGCGCTAAAGTTTGGCGGTGTACAGCCGTTACACACTGCAGATCCCGGAGTTCCTGCTCCGAACAGAGAAGGATAGTGCTGTGAAAATTAACGATACCCTCAAAGGCGCGCAAGCCCTCCAGCAACCGAACACCACGGCAGCCAATGCCAAGCAGGCCGAAAAGGCCGCGGCAACGGCCGCCCCGACCCAGACGCAGACCGACAGCGTGCGCCTGTCGTCGGCCAGCGCCACCGCCGGCAGCAGCCAGGTGTTCGATGCCAAGAAAGTGGAACGTATCAAACTGGCGATTGCCGATGGGCAGTTCCAGGTCAATTCCGAAAGGATCGCGGACGGCTTGCTCGATACCGTGCGCGACCTGCTCCATTCACGCAACAGATAAACGCCCATGACCAGTCCGAGCACGACCCTCAGCCTTGAATACCAGCACATCGACGCGCTGGTGGAACTGATGAAACAGGAGCAGCAGTTCCTGGTAGCGGCCGACGCGGACGGACTGGCACAACTGACCTCACGCAAGGCGACGCTGGTGCAGGAACTGGCGCAACTGTCGCGTGAACGCCATGCCGCGCTCGGCAAGGCCGGCTTCGCCGCCTCGGAAGCGGGCATGGAACCGTGGCTGGTCACGCAAGGCGACGACGCGGCGCGCTCCGCCTGGACCCAATTGCTGGCGCAAACCGCCGAAGCCAAGGAACTCAACCGCGTCAACGGCCTGCTGATCAACCGGCAAATGGCGCACAACCAGACCGTGCTCAACGCCCTGCGCACCCCGACCGCCGGCGCCGAGTCGACCTTGTACGGCGCCAAGGGGCAGACCTTCGGCACCGGGCCGTCGCGACGCTTCGTGACCGGCTGAGTTTTACCGGATTTCCTCGATAACGGCCGCCGATGCGGCCGTTGTTGTTTCGTAGGGTGGTCGGCTCCACCCGGGCGTTTGCTGGAACGCGGCTGTTGCGCCGCCCACGCGTTCAACCTCCATATGAAACCTCGCGTCGCCTCACCTGCCGGTTGAACGCGTGGGCGGCACACACGCCGCGTGCCGGCATATTTTTGGGTGGAGCCGACCACCCTACTCTTGCCGTAGCGCAAGCTCAACGGGCACTAACAAGCCCACAGTATTCCTCAGTCATCACCCGACGGAGGAATCCATGCACACCCCCAAACACCTCGCCGCCTGCGCCCTGCTGGCCGCCGCCATCCCCGGCCACGCCCTGGCCGACATCGCCGTTACCATCACCCCCGACCGCGCCGCCCTCGGCAAGCGCGACGAGGTGATGGTGACGGTCACGTTCTCCAACGTCGGCGGCACGCCCGAGCGCCTGCTGAAGTGGCGCACGCCTTTCGTGGCGCCGGAAGCGGCGCTGTTCGAGATCACCCGCGACGGCCAGCCCGTGCGCTACCTGGGCCGCAAGGTCAAGCGCGCCGCGCCGACGGACGCGGACCCGCTTGAGTCCAATTATTTCGTGCTGGCGCCGGGCGAAAGCCGCAGCGCCCGCGTCGAACTGTCGAGCACCTACGACATGGCCGTCACCGGCGCCTATTCGGTGCGCTACCGCGTCCCCACCCTGGCCGGCAGCGCCAAGGCCGTCGGGGCGGTCCGCACGAACTCCGCCGCCATCTTCATCGAGGGCCGCATGCCGCGCGGGATCGCGTCCCCCGCCCTGGCGGCGCCGTCCGGCAGCGGCCTGAGCTATGCCCAGTGCTCGAACGCCCAGCAGGACACGATCGCCAGCGCCATGGCGGCCGGTACCGAGATGGCCGGCGGCGGCCTGGCCTACCTGAGCAGCGGCAAGGAGCAGGCCCAGCGCTACACCAACTGGTTCGGCGCCCTCGACGCCGGGCGCCAGGGCACGGTCACGAAGAACTTCACGGCCATCAAGGACGCGTTCGAGAACAAGCCGGTGAAAGTCGACTGCGGCTGCGACGAGGATTATTTCGCCTACGTCTACCCGGCACAGCCCTACACCATCTATGTCTGCAAGGCGTTCTGGACGGCGGCGCTGACCGGCACCGACTCGATGGGCGGCACCCTGCTGCACGAACTGAGCCACTTCGACATCGTCGCCGGCACCGACGACCACGTGTACGGGCAATCCGGCGCGGCCGAGATGGCGCGCACGTCGCCCGAGCGGGCCGTCAACAATGCCGACTCGCACGAGTATTTCGGGGAGAACTCGCCGCCTTTGAACTGAGCGGCTAGGGTGTCCGGCCATGCCGGGTTCCAGTGATCGAACAGTCACCGGGCGTGGCGGCACGCCCGGGCGATCCGTGAGATATTGGCCATGACTTGGCCAGCGGTATCAGAAGTGGTGCGTTGCCTGCCTGGCTGCGGCGCGCGCTGCAAGCCAGTTCAGGGCATCCTGCTTGTGGCAGCTGGGGATATTGTCGTCTTCGAGGGCTTCACGGACTTTCGACTCCGACTGCCGATCTAGCAGCGCATTGAAGGCGCTGCGCGTGTAGATCCTCGGCGTGGCTCGCTGTTCTTCATATGCTCCGAACGGGCCACCAGCTGCAGAAGGGGTGAATGCAAAGCTCATGCTTATCTCCAGATGTACGTGGAATTAGTTATTACTTGAAAAACTGTAGCATATATGAAGTGCGTATTTTGGGTGAGTTTGTTGCTGTGCGTCAACATTTCTACTGCATAGGCCAAGATTGAAGCGTTGCTCGCGAGAATGTGCTAGTTTTCATTCTGTCTAATTAGCACGACTCGGGTTCAGACGCCAGTACCTGATTGAGCAAAATGCATGATTGTTACGTTTTCGCAAATCGTGCAAGACACTATCCGAAATGCATTGCTACCAGCTCATGTTTTAATCAGTATGTGGGTGGGTTTTCGTTAGATTGAAGTCAAGTTTTGGGCGAAAACTCATCAAAAATAGGCTGCGATGCAGCCAAAACATACTACATACGGAGAAGACACATGAGCTGGAACAGCATCTTGAAGTCGGCATTCGGTATTGCAGCCCTGAGCGTCGCCGTCGGCGCGCAGGCAGGGTCGAACGGCGTGACGGTGACGGTCGTGCCCGAAAAGGCGGCGCTCGGCGCGAGCGACGACGTGCACGTCAACGTCACCCTGACCAACACCTCCTCTTCTCCGCAGTATGTCCTGAAGTGGCGCACGCCCTTCGAGGGCATGTCGGCTCCCCTGTTCGACATCACCCGCGACGGCGCGAAAGTGGCCTACACCGGCGCCCTGATCAAGCGCGCCAAGCCGACCCAGGCCGACTACTACCTGCTGAAACCAGGCGCTTCGCACACGGTCAAGGTCGAACTGTCGGCCCTGTACGACCTGAGCGTGACGGGCGACTATGCGATCCGCTATCGCGCCAGCTCGCCGGACCTGTTCATGGGCAACAAGGGCCGCGCCGGCGGCGACGTCAGCGCAGCGGCTGCGGACAACGGCGTCGACCGGCTCGAGTCGAACGCGGCGTCGGTCTACATCGAAGCCCGCCTGCCGCGCGGATCGGAATCGGAAATCATGCAGGCGCTCAAACGCGGCGACGCCGGCGGCACCCCTGCGCCGATGGGCCTGAGCTACTCGAACTGCACCGCTTCGCAGCAGACCACGGTGGCCTCGGCGATCTCGGCGGCCAAGACGATGAGCAACAGCTCGGTGACCTACATGGGCAAGACCACGATGGGCCCGCGCTACACCAAGTGGTTCGGCACTGTCACCTCGACCCGCCAGGCCCGCGTCAAGGCGAACTTCACGGCGATCAAGGACGGCTTCGACAACAAGAACGTCGTCGTCGACTGCAAGTGCAACCAGAACTACTACGCCTACGTCTATCCGACCCAGCCGTACAAGATCTACGTCTGCAAGGCCTTCTGGAATGCGCCAATGACCGGTACCGACTCGAAGGGCGGCACCCTGGTGCACGAGATGAGCCACTTCGACGTGGTCGCCGGCACCGACGACAACGTCTACGGCCAGAGCGGCGCCGCCAGCCTGGCGATCAGCAATCCGGACGCCGCCGTGGCGAATGCCGACAACCACGAGTATTTCGCCGAGAACACCCCGGCGCTGAACTAAATACCTGGAAATAAAAAGAAAAACCCCTCTGGCCAGTTGGCGGCCAGAGGGGTTTTTTATCGCTTTCGGTTTTATTTTCCGCTGTAGACGAAGGACGCCGGCCGCGCCGGGAATTCCACAAGGGCGTCGGGGCGCTTGGGGTCGGCCAGCACCGGGCCGGCGTAGCCGATGTTGTAGGTGTGCCGGCCGGGCTTGAAGGCGTAGCTGTTGGTGATGTCGATCGTGTTCGTCAACATCTTGCCCGGTTCGAGCGGCTGGTAATCCTCGGCCGTCAGCGCTGCGCGCTTGACCATTTTTCCCGTGTAGGAAATCGGCCGGTTATCGAAACCGCGCACGTCGAAACGGCGTCCGGTCAATTCGTGTTCCGCCGCCACTTCGCGCGGGATCCAGACCGTGGTCTTGCCCTGGTTGATCACCGTGAGTTCCACGACGACCTTGCCTGGCGAGGTTGCGACATCGATGCTGTGCTTCACGCTCACAGTCGGTTCTCCGGCGCCCGCAATCAGGGGCATGAGGCTCGCCGCACCGGTCAGGGCGGCGAGAAGGAAGGGTCTGCGCTGCATGTTCAACTCCATATGGTCGTGTCACGCATTGTGGGGCCAGATGAAGCGAAAGCCAAGGGTAGGGTGGACGGGTCCCCCGTCCACGCGTTCAACCGGCGCAAGATTATCCGAGCAGGCCTTTCAAACGTGATTTGAACGCGTGGACGGGAAACCCGTCCACCCTACGCTTATCCCTGATCAGGCACCGTAGCCAGGATCGTCACCGCCACCCTCCGATTGCGCGACCTGCCCGCCTCATCCGTATTCGGCGCCAGCGGCTGGTTCGCGCCATGCCCTACCGCCGTCAGGCGTTCCGGAGCGATCCCGCCCTCGATGAACAGGCGCACCACACTGCTCGCGCGCACGCTCGACAATTCCCAGTTCGACGGATAAGCCGAATTCGCAATCGGCAGGTTGTCGGTATGCCCCTCGACCTCGATCGCATGCGCTTCGCCCTTCAGCAGCCCGGCCACCGTGCCGAGGGTCGTGCGCGCGTCGCCGCCGAGCGCGGCCTCGCCTTCCTCGAACAGCACGCTGGCGTTGATGTCGACCTTGACGCCCTGCCCGGTTTGCGTGACGCGCACCTTGCCGTCTTTCACCAAGGGCGCAAGCGAGGCGTTCAGCTGGCGCGCGAGCGTATTCAGGCGCTCGCGCTCGCGCCGTGCGGCCTCGGCACGCTTGCGCGCAATCAGGTTAGCGAGGGGAAGCGGGTCGATGGGGGAGCTGGCCTGCGGCACCTGCGGCTTGCCGCCGAAGGCATCGCCCAGGGCGTCCGACAGCGCCCGGTACTTGCCGGTGTTGACGACGGAGATCGCATACATCACGACGAAGAAGGCGAACAGCAGCGTAATGAAATCCGCGTAGGAGATCAGCCAGCGGTCCTGCTGCTCGCCGCCGCCCTCGAGCTCGTCGTATCGTTTGCGCGCCATATCAGCGCTGCGCCAGCAGGCTGGCCACGCGCTCCTCGACCACGCGCGTGTGGTTGCCGCTGGCCAGGTCGTGGAAGACTTCGAGCAGGATTTCGTACTGCACCACCTGGTCCGACACGATGGCCTTCAGCTTGTTCCCCACTGGCAGGAAGAACAAATTCGCAAGCCCGACGCCGTACACGGTCGACACAAAGGCGACCGCAATCCCGGAGCCCAGGCGCGACGGGTCGGACAGGTTTTCCATCACGTGGATCAGGCCCAGTACGGCGCCCAGGATGCCGATGGTGGGCGCGTAGCCGGCGGCCGCTTCCCAGATGCGGGCGGCCTGGCGCTCGGCGAATTCGTAGGCGCTCACTTCCGCCTCCAGCAGGCCGCGGATCTTGTCGGGATGGACGCCGTCGACCACCAGCCGTAAACCCTTCTCGACGATCGGATCCTTGGTCTTCATGAACTGCTCGAGCGAGAGCAGGCCGTCGCGCCGCACCGAGTGGCTCCACAGGGCAATCTCGCGCGAACGCGGCTGGCGCGTGTCCTTGGGCGGGAAGAACACCCAGCGCAGCATGCGCATGCCGCGCTTGAAGGTGCTCGCCTTCGATTGCAGCAGCACGGCGCCAAAGGTGCCGACCACCACGATCGCAAAGGCCGCCGGCTGGAACAGCGAGGCGAACCGGCCGCCGTCGAGCGTATGCCCGACGAACAGGCCGGCGAGGGCCAGCGCCAGGCCAATCAGGCTGGCGAAGTCCACAGCTTTTCCTTGAGCGAAGCGCGCAACCTGGCCACGGCCTGCGTGTGCAGCTGCGACACGCGCGACTCGGACACGCCCAGCACGGCGCCGATCTCCTTCAGATTCAGTTCTTCCTCGTAGTACAGGCCCATCAGGATCTTCTCGCGTGGCGGCAGGCCGTCGATGGCGGCAATCACGGCCTGGCGGAAGTCGGTGTCGAGCAGCGCGCGCAGCGGGTCGTCGTCGTCCACCGCATAGCGGTCGAGGAAGGAGTCGTTGCCGTCGTCGTCGTGGAAATCCTCGTAGTACACGAGCTGGTGGCCGCCGCCTTCGAACAGCATTTCCTGATAGTCGGCGAGCGAGACGTCGAGCGACTTGGCGACCTCGGTCTCGGTCGGCGGACGGCCCAGCTTCTGCTGCAGCGACGTCATCGCGGTCTCGACCTTCTTCATGGTCTGGCGGGTGCTGCGCGGCATCCAGTCGTTGCTGCGCAGCTCGTCGACCATGGCGCCGCGGATGCGCAGCACGGCATAGGTCTCGAACTGGGCGCCGTGGTTGTCCTCGTAGCGGTTGATGGCATCGAGCAGGCCCATCATCCCGGCCTGGATCAGGTCATCAACCTCGACCGACGGCGGCAGCTTGGCCTTCATCTGGTGCGCAAGGCGCTTCACGAGCGGGGCATGCTCGGTGAGCAGGTGGTTCTTGTCCGCTTTCCCTTTGACGGTATACATGCTTGTGCTTTTTTTCTCAGGAACCAAAATGCGCGCCGCCGCTCTGACGCTCCAATCTCGCCATGCCCGGCAGGGCGAAGCGTCCGGCGAGCCGGCGGAAGGCCACCGACGCCCCGGCCAGCGGGAAGGCATCCACCACGGCACGCCCGAGGCGCGCGGCGCGGTGCAGGTATTCGTCGGCCGGTACCGAGCCCATCGAACTTAACGTTACCGCTAGGTAACGACTTGCTGCTGCCGACATATTATCGTAAACCACCTTCGCCTCTGCCTCGGAGGCCCCGGTGACCAGGATGCCGAAGGGACGGCGGCCGAATTCCTGGGCCAGGCGCTTGATCAATGCATAGGCATTCGTGATCGAGGTGGCGCTGGTCGAGACCTGCACCACGATTTCCGATTCGGCCAGGGCCGGCAGCGCAAAGCTGCCGTCGCGGTTCAGTTCGCCATCGACGATGACGATGCCGCCCTGCCCTTTCACCAGCACATCAAAGGTTTTCGCGAGGCGCCGCGCCTCGTCGGTGCCGGCACGCGGCGTGTCGCCGTCGCGCGACAGCAGCGCCACCGAAAAGCCCTGGGGTGCGCCCTGCACCACCTGGTTCAGCCCGCATTCCTGGCGTGCCACCTGCAACAGGCCCGCATGGCGTTCCATCTCGAGGCGGCGCGCAACGCCGTAGTCGCGCACGGTGGTGTCGACGATCAGCACTTCGTTGCCGGCCTGCGCCAGCGAGGCGCCGAGGTTGACCAGCATGGCGCCCTTGTCGTCGCTGGGCGTGCTCGATAAAAAGGTGACGACGCGTGGCTTGGGGCCGGCCAGCATCCGGCGCAGGCCTTCGGCCTGGTCGAAATCGAAACTAGCCACAGTGCACCCCGCGCAGGCTCTCGTCGCGGTGGCTGGTGCCGACCATCATCAGCGGCAGGTCGGCATCGTCGAAGGCGGCGGCGGCCTCGCGGCGGCTGCGGAAGGCGCGGTCGACCAGCATCGCGCGGTCGGCCAGGTGCAGGTCTTCCGGCACG
The DNA here is from genome assembly GCF_053668055.1 of Massilia sp. SYSU DXS3249. Classification (NCBI taxonomy): domain Bacteria; kingdom Pseudomonadati; phylum Pseudomonadota; class Betaproteobacteria; order Burkholderiales; family Oxalobacteraceae; genus Massilia; species Massilia sp. SYSU DXS3249. Next base: position 248,656 of record NZ_JBSIPX010000002.1, read on the forward strand.
CGCTGGCCGTTGGAGATGTAGTGCAAATTCAGTTTTTGGCGGATCACCACGTCGAGCACGTTGCCGATCGAGGCGGCTTCGTCCAGCTTGGTCATGATGCAGCCGTGCAGGCCGCTGCCCTGGTAGGCGCGCACGACTTCGGCCAGGGTTTCGTTGGTCGAGGTGGCGTTCAGGCACAGCAGGCGCTTCACATCGGCGCCGGCGCCGGCCAGCATGGCGACCTGTTCCGTCACCATCTGGTCGCGCTGCGACATGCCGATGGTGTCGATCAGCACCGTGTGCTTGTTGCGCAGCTCTTTCAGGGCGATGCGCAGGTCGGCCTCGTCCTTCACCGAGTGCACCATCACGCCCAGGATCTTGCCGTAGATGCGCAGCTGCTCGTGGCCGCCGATACGATAGGCGTCGGTGGTGATCAGGGCCAGCTTTTCCGGACCGTGGCGCATCACGCAGCGTGCGGCCAGCTTGGCGGTGGTGGTGGTCTTGCCGACGCCGGTCGGGCCGACCAGGGCGAACACGCCGCCCTTGTCGAGCAGGTTGTCTTCGTCGGCCATCGTCGTCAGGTTACGCGCCAGCACGGTCTTGATCCAGCGCATCGCCTCGGCGGCGTCCTTATTCGCCGGCATCTTCTCGACCAGGTAGCGCGCCAGCGAAGCCGAGAAGCCGGCGGCCAGCATTTCGCGCAGCACGGCCGCCTTTTGCGGCTCGCGCTGCTGGGCGCCGCCGAACGACAGCTCGGCCAGCTGGGTTTCCATCAGGCCGCGCATGGCGCGCAGTTCGTTCATCATGCCGCTCATTTCGGCGGCGGCCGATTCCTTGGCCTGGGCGATGGCGGCCGACATCATCGAGGTCATCGCGGCCATGTCGAAGGCGGGTTCGGCCTGCGGGGCGCGACGGTTGGCGTAGCTGTGTTCGGGGATGAATTCCGGTTCCGGCTGCGGCTGTGGCGCACGGCGCGCATAAACCTGCTCCGGCGCTGCCGCTGCGGGCGCGCTGCGGCGGTTCACGAAAGCGGGCGCTTCCGGTTCGAAGGCGTGCAGGTGGTCGAGGCGCGGCTGCGGCTGGGCCATCTCGGAATCCGGGGCCGGGGCGGCCAGCGAAGCGACGTCGTCGTTGTCCAGCGCAAGGATCTCGACCACGCCGTCGACCGCACGGTTGGAAAGGATGACGGCGTCCGGCCCGAGCGCATCGCGCACCTTGCGCAAGGCTTCCCGGGATGTTGCCGCTGTAAATTTCTTCACATTCATCTTATTCTCCGTACCGCTTCAGTCATGTCGGGACGATATTGCCCGTTTACAGGAGAGATTATTGACGATGCCGTGAAGCAACCATCGGGGGAAAAGGATGGGGAAAGTGGGTTAATTCGATTTGGAGCATGGCACTAGCGGGCGCAGCCTGGCCGGCAGCGAGCTCCACCGACCAGGACCGGACATTTGTCAGGACGTGCGCGCATCGACGAAGCCTCAAGGCGCCGACGCTGCCGCCACCATCGGCTGATCCGTTCCCAGCTTGAGTTTTTCCTCGCGCGCCGCGATTTCGCGGTCTGCTTCTTCATAGACACGGGTGCTGTGGAGCCACCATAAGACGCCTGCGATCACGCCGGTGCCGATCGCGACTGTCGGGGCTGCGGACGCCAATACCATCAGGTTGTTGACGGCGGCGCCGCCCCATATCGCACTGCTCGTCTTGATGACCAGCCGTTTTTCATTTTTCGGCAGACGGCCGGCAAGTTTGACCAGGCCGATCTTGGCGCCAGTCAGCGCGACTAGGCCGAGCGGCGATGTCGACACCAGCGGATTCATCTCGATCGCCCCAGCCGACAAGGCGAGGCCAGTACTCACGCCATCGACCATGGCGGACTGCATTGCGTTCTTCTCGAGCCGGCTGATCCGCTTTTCCGGAGATACCTGCTCGCTTGCCAAATCCTCCGATGCCAGCGATGCCGACGTATTGTTGGTCGCGCATCCCACGAGTGTGGACGCAGCCAGCAGGATGGCGGCACCCGTCCTGGCAAGGCGGTGTTGAAGTACGGCGCACAGATTAGACATGATCCAACTCCTCACTAAGGTGGTTCGGTTAAAGACCACTAGTTTTGGCAGTTGTCAGCAAAGAAAAACTTGCGACTTTTTATATTTATTTTGTTAACAAAATCTACGGTACCACAGCGTTGGAATTGATGAGCGTACGGGAGCCAAGCTCAAGCGTCTTGCCGGTGCAGGGACGAGCAAACACAAGATTTCGGCCGATTTCCTTGTCCTGTGAGCAAGGATCGGCGGCGATCGGCAAGAGGTGTGTTCGCGATCGAAGCTGTGTTGCTTCGGATGACGCCGGCCATGGGGAATGGCCGGCCTGGTGTTACCGGAAATAGTGCAGCAGGGATTCCTTCTGATAGCGGTCGCTGCCGGCGTCCGCCTTCTTGATCGACTCGAACCACAGGGCCGCCATCTTGCGCTGTCCCTGTTCAGTGAAGGTACACGCTCCCGTACGGTACTCGCTTCCGAGCGTGCTCGTATGCGGCCCCTGGAAACGGTTGAAAATCGGGTTGGCTGCCCGGCGCAGCTGGGTGTCCACGTCCGGTCCGCCGATTGTTTTGTCACAGCGCGCGCCGCGTCCGATGACCCATTTTTTGATCTTGATGTTCAGGCTGACCATCCTGATGAAGCTGCGTACCGCACCGATGTACTGCTCGCCGCTCAGGTTCTTGTCGGAACCACCTTGCCAGAGCAGGTAGTCGAAATCGACGCCCATTGCGGTGGCCGCCTTGATCGCCAGACTCAGCCTGTCGGCTGCCCGGCCGCCCTGCAGCCAATCATGCACGTTGACATTGCTAACGCCAATCGGGACAAACACCACTTTCCGTGCGAAACCCGTCCGGATCATCTCTTCGCCCAAGGGCAGCCAGATGCTGCCCCCTTTGCAGTCCGCCAGCAGCAGCGGATCGGCCGCCGCCTGCTCGCGGCCGTCCGGCCCGAACTGGTACACGCCAGGCACCTGCCCGAACGGATGCGCATGGCAGTTTGCGGCGGTACCGTCGCCCAGGACGAGAATATAGATGTCCCTGGCTTCGGCTTTCGACCCGAGAAATAGCAGGCAAAAGGCTAACGCCAGCTTAGCAACCAATGACATAACGGCTGCCCTTTCCTAAAATGCGTTTCAGAATAACGACCGTGGCAAAAGTACAGCCAATCACCATCGTGAATTCGGCGAAGAAAGTCGCCATGCCGTCCGTGATTCCAAGGTATTGCTGCACCTTCTGGAATACCGCCAAATAAAACCCATGGATGAAAAACAGGCCGAAACTGATTTTCGCGGTGTACGCGAGGGCCTTGTTCTGGCGATCCAGGTAGCGCTCGAACAGGAAGAAGATCGCGACGAGCAGGGCCAGTTTCCCGAATTGCAGCGCATTGAACCAGCCTAACCCATCGAAAAAGCCGAGCGGTGCGGCTTTCTGTCCTTCGTACAGCATGCAGGAAGCAGCGAACAATCCCACGCCCGCATATATGAGGGCGGACTTGACCGAATAGCGCAGCGCGTCGAGGTGATGCTGGCCCGCTGCGAACGCCAGGCCGCACAGATAAAATCCCAGGAAATGCAGGAAGGCGAGGAAGGGATTGATGCTGCCGATCGGCCGGGACGAAAAAATACTGAACAGGATGCCGACGACCGCAAGCGGATAGATCATCCAGGTCTTCGCGACCCGGTTGAACAGGGGCGAAAACAGGAAGAACACCGTAATCATCGGGATGAACCAGAGCGGGCCGATGACGGATCCGCCGACCGCCAGCGACCACCCGACATAGCCGGCCGGGCTCAGGTCGAGCAGGTCGGGGCGCGCCAGGTAGAACCCGGCTGCGATTGCGGGCACCGACAGGACTAGGTAGGGCAGGACGACGAACCTGGCCTTCTTCTCCAGGTAAGCCGGATAACTGAACTGTTTTCTCTCGATGTAATAGAAGAGATAACCGGACAGGAATACGAACCACGCGGTCGCGTTACCGACCAGGAAATAGGCGAATTTTCCGTCCCATCCCAGCGCCTCCAGGGTGCCGAGATGGGAGATCATCACGAATATGATTGCCAGCCCTCGAAAATTCTCGAGCGAATACCTAAATTTCGAACTCACTACAGATCTTTCCTTAATCTAACGAATTTCGCACTGCATCCAGCCACAACGACGCCATTTCTTCCTGACCGCGCTCGTTCAGGTGGCAGGCGTCCGGCAAGCGATATTCGTTGCCGAGCAAATTCGTGTTGGGACCGGGATAACGGCGGGAAGCGGGCGCATTTCCGAACGCGCGCTGCACCATTTCGATGTTCGGGTCATAGCGCCCGGCACAGCGGGAATGCAGTGCAATTAACCACCTATCGATTTTTGCATTTGCATTAACATATTCTATCACGGAAGAAAGTTGCCCGAGATATTCGTCCTTGTCCAGGCCGATATCCGCCGAGCCCTGATGCCAGAACGCATAATCAAAACTGAGCCCCTGCCTTTTGATGAGCGCCAGGGCGCTATTGAGCTTGTCGAAAGCGCTGCCGCCTTTTTGCCAATCGCGGGTGCGCGATCCCGCCACCCCGATCGGCATGAAGGTCACCTTGAGCGCGACGCCGCTGTCGATCAGCTTTTTTCCAAGCGGCATCCACATCGACCCTTGCGCGCAATCGGCCCACTCGAATGGATCACGCGCAGGCTTAATGCTGCCGTCGAAACCGACCTGGAGCACATTGTCGACCGGTCCGTATAGCCGCTGATTGCAATTCGAGGAAATGGACTGGCCGAGCACCAGGATTTTCAGGTCCGCCACCACGGGGCGCGCCACTACCGGAGGAGGTAGGGGCGTGACGGCAGTCGCCGCGTCGCTTCCACCGCCGCCTCCCCCGCACGCTGCAAGAAGCGCACAGATCGACAACACCAGCGCGTATGCTTTAAAACCCGTGCGTTTCATGAATTTCATCGGTTTGATGGGGTAGTGTCGATATCGATAATGGCTGCCCGGCGAGCCGGAAGCGAGGCGCGCCAAATGCGCGCCAATGGATGCGCCGGATCCGGTTGCAGGCTAGGCGCTGGAAACGGCGTGAAACGCTTGCCCTCGGGAGCCCGCGGTCCGCTTCCTTCAGGATGTTAGCCCGTCAGTATCCGGGTTATTCTTGGTTATTGGCAAGGCCAGCGGATCGGTCGGCGAACCCTTGACGTTTTTCCGCAACTCATCACCCTGCCCCTACCAGGCTCGTTACCCGAATCGTCTTCGACTCCGGAATCTCCGAATGCGACAGCACCTTCAGCTGAGGCAGCGCGCGGCGCAGGAAGCGCGACAGCAGCACGCGCAGCGGGCCCGGCACCAGCAGCACCGGGGTGTGGCCCATGGCTTCCTGCTGCTGGGCCGCGTTGTGCGCCTGCTGGGCGATGGTGTCGGCCAGGCCGGGCTCGATGCCGGTGCCGTCGCCGCCGGCGCCCAGCGCCTGCATCAGGAGACGCTCGAGCCGGTTGTCGAGGGTCATCACGCTCAGTTCGTTGGTGCCCGGGAACAGCTGCTGCACGATCGCCCGGCCCAGCGCGATGCGCACCAGCGCGGTCAACTCGCCCGGATCCTGGGTGCCGTTCGAATGCTCGGACAGGGTCTCGATGATGGTGCGCATGTCGCGGATGTGCACGCCTTCGAGCAGCAGGTTCTGCAACACCTTCTGCAGCGTCGCCAGCGACACCACCTTCGGCACCAGGTCTTCCACCAGCTTCGGCGTTTCCTTGCCCAGGTGGTCGAGCAGAGCCTGGACTTCCAGGCGGCCCAGCAGTTCCGAGGCGTGGGTGGTGATCAGGTGGTTCAAATGGGTCGCCACCACGGTGCCAGCGTCGACCACCGTGTAGCCCAGGTTTTGCGCCTCGTCGCGCAGGCCTGCGTCGATCCACACGGCCGGCAGGCCGAAGGCCGGGTCGGTCGTCGGCTGGCCCGGCAGCGTGCCGCTGGCCATGCCCGGGTCGATCGCCAGGAACTGGCCGCTGATCGCCTCGCCGCTGCCCACTTCCACGCCCTTCAGGGTAATGCGGTAGGCCGAGGGTTTCAGTTCCAGGTTGTCGCGGATGTGCACCGGCGGCGCCAGGAAGCCGACTTCCTGCGCGAACTTCTTGCGGATGCCCTTGATGCGCTTGAGCAGCTCGCCGCCCTGCGCCTTGTCGACCAGCGGGATCAGGCGGTAGCCCACTTCCAGGCCGAGGGTATCGACCGGCATGATGTCCTGCCAGGTCGCCTCTTCCGTCTCGGCCGCGGCGGTGCGGCTGGCGTTGTTCGCCGCTTCCTGCTGCGCCGTCTCGGCTTCGCGCTCGGGGGCGGAATTGGCGCGCTTGGCCAGCAGGTAGCCGCTGCCGCCCAGCACCGCGCCCAGCAGCAGGAAGACCATGTTCGGCATGCCCGGAATCAGGCCCATGCCGGCGATGATACCGCCGGTGATGTACAGCACTTCGGGTTTTGCGAACAGCTGGCCCATCATCTGGCCGCCGATGTCCTGTTCGTTGGCCACGCGCGAGACCACCATACCGGCCGCGATCGAGATGATCAGCGAAGGAATCTGGGCGACCAGGCCGTCACCGATGGCCAGCAGCGTATAGGTCTTGGCGGCATCGCCGACCGCCATGTCGTGCTGCACCACGCCGACGATCAGGCCGCCGATGACGTTGATCAGGGTGACCATAATGCCGGCCACGGCGTCGCCCTTGACGTACTTCGAGGCACCGTCCATCGCGCCGTAGAACTCGGCTTCCTGGGCCACTTCGGTACGGCGCTTGCGCGCTTCCGGCTCGGTGATCATGCCGGCGTTGAGGTCGGCGTCGATCGCCATCTGCTTGCCCGGCATCGCGTCCAGCGCAAAGCGCGCGCCGACTTCGGCGATACGGCCCGCGCCCTTGGTGACGACGGTGAAGTTGATGATGGTGAGGATGACGAACACGACGATACCGACCGTGTAGTTGCCGCCGATCAGGAAGTGACCGAAGGCTTCGATGACCTTGCCGGCCGCCGCGCCGCCGGTATGGCCTTCGGTCAGGACAATACGCGTAGAGGCGACGTTCAGCGACAGGCGCAGCATGGTCGACACCAGCAGGATCGCCGGGAAGGCCATGAAGTCGAGCGGCTTGACCGTGTAGAGCGCGGTCAGCAGCACGATGACCGACAGCGCGATGTTAAAGCTGAAGAACAGGTCGAGGACGAAGGCCGGCAGCGGCAGGATCATCATCGCCAGCAGCAGGATGATCAGGATCGGCGCGGCCAGGGCATTGCCCTTCGCGCCGATGCCGTTCAGCCAGGCCGGCATTCTGAGGCTGTTCATCAATGTGCTCCGTTATTCGTATCAGGTTGAATCTGCGATGCCGGGTTCAGCGGGTCCATCTCCGGCGGCACCGGCAACTTCGTCGGGCGATCCGGGTACTGGCCGCCAACCTTGCTGTAATTGCGCAGCTGGAAGACGTAGGCCAGCACTTCGGCCACGGCCGAGTACAGTTTTTCCGGGATTTCGTCGTCGATCTCGGTGTGCTTGTAGAGCGCACGGGCCAGTGCCGGCGCTTCGAGCAGCGCGACCTTGTGTTCCTTGGCCAGTTCGCGGATCTTGGCTGCGACTTCGTCGGCGCCCTTGGCCACCACGCGCGGCGCGCCCTTCTGGCCGTCGCTGTACTTCAGGGCGACGGCATAGTGGGTCGGGTTCGTGACCACGACGTCGGCAGTGGGCACATTCTGCATCATGCGGTTGCGCGCCATTTGCATCTGCATCTGGCGAATCTTGCCCTTGATCTGGGGATTGCCGTCGGACTCCTTCGACTCCTGGATCATTTCTTGGCGCGTCATCTTGAGCTTGTTGTTGTAGTGCCAGATTTGATAAGGCGCGTCGATCAGGGCGATCAGGCCGAGCGAACCGACGATGAAGAGGAAGGCGCGCGCGATCAGGTCGGCCACGTGGCCGGTGCCGGCGCCCAGCGGCTCGACGGCCAGGCCCAGCACCGCTTCCTTCTGGCTCATGATGACGACCCAGGCGACCGCCCCCACCAGCACGGTCTTGGCGATCGCCTTCAGGAATTCGACCATGGCGTTGCTCGAGAACATGTTGCCGATGCCCGTGATGGGATTGAGCTTCATGAAGTTCGGCATGAAGGCTTTCGAGCTGAAATTGAAGCCGCCGATCATCAGGGGCGCGGCCAGCGCGACGAGCATGATGGCGAAAGCCAGCGGCAGGCAGGCGAAGATGACGCCGCCGACGTCGCTGGCGATGCGTTCGAGCAGGACGTTCGGGTTGTAGATCTGCTCGCGGTCGAGGGACAGGCCGGATTCGAGCGCGTTCGACAAGCGGCCGACCAGGCTGCCGCCCGTGATCCAGAGGCCGCCTCCGGCGACCATCAGGACGGCGAAGGTGGCGAGCTCGCGCGAGCGCGGAATGTCGCCTTCCTCGCGTGCCTTCTCCAGTCTTCTGGGTGACGCGTCTTCTGTCTTTTCCGCGCCGCTCTCTTCCGCCATGTACCGCTCCTGTTATCGCCGTCTACGCCCGTGCTTCTGCACGATGGGCAAGACCGCATTATCCAGTATGTTGCCGCGAGGCTATACCCTGAACAGGAGCCGAAACTTGCGCCATTTCCTGCGCAAGCCGGCGCTCGAACGATTAACAATCCAGTAAAACAAGCGAAAACAGTATCTGCCAAACAACAGTATTAATTGCTTGTTCGCAATGTCCATGATTTTTCATTGTTATAATAAGGAGTGCAGTTAATGCATCGGGTGCCTTGTCAATTTGAATTGAAAGTTAGATATGAAAAAGATTATTGCTATCGCTGCTATCGCTAGCCTGCTGTCGGCTCCAGCCATGGCACAAACTGCTGCTCCAGCTGCCGCCACCGCTCCGGCCCCTGCTGCCGCTGCGCCTGCCGCCGCTGCTCCTGCCGCCGCTGCCGCTCCTGCCGCCGCTGCCGCTCCTGCCGCAGCCGCTGCCGGCACCGGTGGTTTCCTGGGCGGCACCGCCCTGGCCGGCCTGTCGACCACCGCGCTGGTCGGTATCGGTGCAGCCGTCGCTGCCGTCGCCGTCGTGGCAACGGACGACGACGCGACCACCACGCACCACGCAACGACCACCCACCACTGATCCAGCGGGCTTCGCGCCCCTGGCCCGCATGGCGGCAAGGGCTGGACTCCGTAACCGGGTCCAGCCCTTTTTGCTGGGCGCACGGGCAAACCGCCGGCAAAAAAAGGGCTGCAATGCAGCCCTTTCGTTTTCAGTAGGATCGGCTCCAGCTGACGCTGACCTCTTTCGCCCTAGGCACCACGCTCAGCTGCGAACGCGGGTTGTCCCGCTGCGCCTGCCATAGCCAGCTCCCCACCGCATAGCCGACGATCCCGCCGGCGGCCACGTCCGACACCCAGTGCTTGCGGTCGGCCACGCGTCCGGCCGCCCCGAGCGCCGCCACACCATACAGCCAGGGAGCGTCGTATTCCTTGGCGAAGGGCGTGACTGCGGCGAACGCGGCTGCACTGTGGTTCGACGGGAAGGACGCGTCCGAGCGGCGTCCGGTACGGCTCCACGGCCCCAGTTCTTCATCCGGGCGGGCGCGCGCCACCAGCCGCTTCGTGACGGCCGAAACGCCGAGCGAGCCTGCCACCGACTGCAGCGAAATCAGGCCGATGTTCTGCATGCGCGCATCGCCGAAGGCGACCGCCGCACCGGCCGCGCCCGTCAGCAGCACCGGCGCCAGCTTGCCCGCATTGCCCCATCCGCGCGCGACACTGGCCCCCGCGTGCCGGCTGACGAAGCGGTCGACCGGCTCGTCGGCCAGCGCGCCGGCCGCTACCGCGCCGCCCGCGAACAGCGCGCCCCGCGCCCACTGCGGCAATGTCGGCGTCGTCGAGACCGACTGCTCGAGGCGCCAGCGGAATGCCGGCCAGGGGCTCGGCATCGCCCGCACCGGCGGGTTCACCGCGGCCAGCGTTTGCTCGTCGGGCCGCTCGGCAAAATTGCCGAGCCCGTCGTGGCTGGTGAGGTTGCGGCGGGGCTGCTCCATCAATCCATATAGGTCGCCCGGGCTGGCCACCATCTGGCCGACGTCGCGCGTCCACGGGCCGAGGGCCATGCCGGCGCTGGCCTGGGTATCCACGGGAAGCATGAGGCTCAGCGGCAGCGACAGGAAGACGCCCTTGTCGTTGTACGGGTTGGCCGGCGTACCCGGCGAGGTGATGTCCCTGCCGTTGGTCTTGGTGTACCAGAAGCCCAGCTCCATGCCCGACGCGAAGCGGCGCTTGAATTCCAGGCGCGCACCGTCGTCCCGGGCCAGGAAGCGTCCCGCGCGGACGGTGGCGGTCACGTCGTAGGGAAGCCTGTAATGCAGCGAGCCGAGGGCCGTTACCGTACTGTAGTCGCGCCGGTCGAACCAGCCCCCGAAGCCGCGCTGCTGCACGGCATCGGCTGCAAAGTCGACGGCCCAGCGTGCATCCTTGGGCAAGTACAGCACTTGCCCCCCGATTCCCCGGAACATTTCTTCGTACAAGCCGACCGATGCGCGGGCGTACAGGCGCTCGTCGAGCATCATGTATTTATTCAGCATCAAGCGGTTCAGCTTGACCCGGTTGCCCCGCTTGTACTCTGCGATGTCGGTGCGTACGTGCGGCAACAGGCTGTTCGATTTCTGGGTGACGTCGGAAATGTTTTCCAGCACGCTGGCCCTGAGCGCGGCATTCAGGTAAGTGCCCGGCGCCAGGCGCTTGTCGTAGGTGACCGCCGCCGACAAGTCGTAGCGCAAGGCGCCGCTCGGATCGTTGAAGAAGAAGGCCACTTTCGGCGCCAGCCTGAAACGGTTCGCTTCCCGGTCTTCCGCGCTCAGGCGCACCATGTCGCCATCCTGCCCGACCTGGATCTGCACGCCGCCATCGTCCCGGATCGCGTTGAGCAGGCCCTTTTCGTTCACGGCAATCCGGTCCGCCGGCGTCGCATACCGTACCACGACCGTTTGCATGAAGGCCTCGCGATCCACCAGGCCGGTCAGGTAGTCGCTCAGGCGCGGCAGGTCGAAAAACTCGTAGGTCGCGACGGGCTGTTCGAACCTGCTGTAGGTAACGTGGATGGCCCGGGTGCCCTCGGGGGCAAAGGCAAGCGCCGTCCGGGTGGCGCGGCCGACGGCGCGTCCCATGTTGGAAATGCGGTTGTTGGTCAGTACCAGTTTCAGGACGCCGGCGTCAAATTCGACGCGCACGTTCCTGTAGTTCTGGCGCGCCAGTTCCTGCACCAGGGCCGCGCCGTGGCGGGAATCGTCGTGCCATTCCCGCGCCGATACGCGCACCGGTGCGCTCGTCGGCCGGAAGTAAGCCGGCTCGTACAGTTTGGGAATGAATTCGCGTTCGTTGAAAGGAATGCTGACGAACGCGTTGGCGCTGAAATGGTCGCGGTGGCGCGCGATTTGCGCTCCCAGCCACCCCCAACGGTACTCCAGCCCGACCACGGGTCCTTTGCTGCGCTCGGCCGCGCCCGAGCGTTCGGCCTGGTGGTCGCTGCGGTAATCATTGGCGTCGTACTCGGCGACGAACGCCCAGTTCGGCGAGCGCAAGGGCACCCAGCGCACGCCGGCGTACAGCCCGTCGGGACGGCCACGGCCGACACCGATGCTGGCTTCGATATTGCGCGCGGCGCCAAACACTTTCGACGCCACCAGGTAATGGCCGCGAAACAGCTCCGTGCCGAACAAGTCGGTGGCGCCGACCGCCACTTCCGGCGTCCAGGCCGACTCCTGCAGCAGGCGCAGCTTGACGTCGGCGACCTTGTCCTTGTAACGCCCGTAGTTCTTGCCGTATTCGGGCGTCCTGTTCCCAAAAGCCGGCAGGCCGGTGATCGAGACATAGCGGCCGGTTACCTGCAGGAAGGGCAGCAGGGTCGCGGATACCCATGCGCTGCCATATGGACTGTCGTAGCCATAGCCGGCGCTGATCGTGCTATCGGCTTCGGTCCACGCGCTCGGCATGTTGACGTAGCCGGATTGCCCCTGCAGCGAAGGTGTCGCGGCGCCGGCATCGAGCGCCGTGAAAACCAGACAACCGTACCAGCTATATTTTGCGTAATGTTTTAATGCGGTTAACACGAAAAGCCCAGCGTGATTAAAAGCTCAGCGGGAATCGTGAGCCAAAGAACCCGCGAGTTTAGCACTCGCAACAATGCTGAACCAATCGGTTTTGCCTGATAACAACACCAATTCGCCTCTGGCCTGGACAGGCAACCGGCTCCGCTCCGTGCCGGCATGGGAGGCGTCGCCGGGAAGCGCGGATGCACAGACATTCCCGCAATGCCAGGGCTAATCCCTTGTTCCTGCCCGTTAATCGGCTGCGGAAACCTGTGGTTTTTAAGTTTCCTGTTCGCAAAATTAATTGCGCAAGTTGACTACGATTAATACAATACCCGGTATTCGCTGTCGGGACCGTCAAATGCTGTAAATGTAAAAGATTAGTGATAATTAGAGAGAATTTCACTTCTTTTGATTCGTTTTCAACGCCGGCACCACGTTTCCCCGACATCAACTTACCCTCTATCGCAAAACGTTTCCTGAGCCATTCAAATTGGCTTGGGTATGCTTCCTTTGGAAAAAGCTGGTCCATGAAACCCATCGAATCGATCTTTCTGCCGAAAACGCAATGGTATTGCACCCGTGACTTTGAAAGATGGGCGCTGCTGTGCACCGACGTGGTGGCGATGACGCTGGCCCTGCTGCTGGCCCCGGTACTGGCGACCCCTTTGCACCAGTTCGGCTCGAGCCCGGACCTGGTCGCCAGCATCAACTGGGGGCGCCTGCAGAACTACGCGGCCCTGGGCGCGGTCATGGTGGCCGCATTCTGGGCCAAGGGACACTATGGCAAGCGCAAGCCCTTCGCCAACGAGGTCAAGGATGTCCTGACCGTCATCTCGGTCGTGGCCACGGTCGACGCCGCGCTGCTGTTCCTGGCCAAGGCTGATTTCTCGCGTGGGCTGATGCTGTCGAGCTGGATGCTGTCCCTGTTGCTCGTGATCGCCCTGCGTTACGCCGTCAAGCGCGGCCTGATCGCCGCCGGCGGCTGGCTCCGGCCCATGGTCATCGTCGGATGGGGCGAGAATGCCGTGGAAACCGCGCTGGCCTTCAAGGACGAACAATTGATGGGCATGCGGCTGGTGGCGTTCCTGGTGCCGGTGGGCCAGTCCAAGCTGCAGCACAACATCCGCGACAAGCACGGCAACCTTATCCCCTCGATTTCCCTGGGCGCCGACCCGGACCGCACGCTCAAGCAGCTGGGCAGCCCGCACGTCGTGCTCGCCTTCGAACAGGGCGGCGTGGAAGAGCACGAGCAGATCATCCAGCAGATCAGCCGCCGCAACCGCGACGTGCAGCTGGTCCCGCCCCTGCGCGGCCTGCCATTGTATGGCATGGAAGCCAATCACTTTTTCGCGCACGAGGTGCTGCTGCTCACGATGCGCAATAACCTGGCGCGCCGCTTCCACCAGCTCGTCAAGCGTTGCTTCGACCTGACCGCAGCCAGCCTGATCCTGCTGCTGGGTTCGCCGCTCTTCCTGTTCATTGCCATCAAGGTGGCCAGTTCCGGCCGGCCGATCTTCTTCGGGCACAAGCGCGTTGGCCAGCACAACAAACTGTTCAGCTGCTACAAGTTCCGGACGATGGCGCCGAACGCCGACCAGCTGCTGGCCGACCTGCTGGCGAAGGATCCTGAAGCGCGCGCCGAATGGGAACGCGACTTCAAGTTGAAGAACGATCCGCGCATCACGCCGATCGGCCACTTCCTGCGCAAGACCAGCCTCGACGAGATTCCCCAGCTGTGGAACGTGCTCAAGGGCGACATGAGCCTGGTCGGGCCGCGCCCGATCGTCACGGCCGAACTGGACCGCTACGGCAACCAGGTCGAATACTATCTCGAGGCAAAACCAGGGGTCACGGGACTGTGGCAGATCAGCGGCCGCAACGACGTCACCTATGAAACCCGCGTTTACCTGGACGCCTGGTACGTGAAAAACTGGTCGCTGTTTAACGATATCGTTATCTTGTTACGCACTGTCAAAGTGATTTTCCGCCGCGAAGGCGCGTATTGACGGCTCCGGGACTGCGCATCGGTCCCGCCGTCGAGCGGCGTACTGCAATGCACGCCGCCGATTTTATTTTTTAGGTGTTTGAATGATCCTTGTTACTGGAGGCGCCGGGTTCATCGGTTCCAATTTCGTACTCGAATGGCTGGCGCACACGGGCGAGCCGGTGGTGAACTACGACAAGCTGACCTATGCCGGCAACCTGAGCAACCTCGATTCCGTGCGCGGCGACGAGCGCCATATCTTCGTGCAGGGCGACATCTGCGACCAGGAACAGGTCGCCGCCCTCCTCGCCCGCCACCGCCCGCGCGCGATCGTGCATTTTGCCGCCGAAAGCCACGTCGACCGCTCGATCCACAATCCCGGCGAATTCGTCCGCACCAACGTCAACGGCACCTTCTCGCTGCTCGAGGCGGCGCGCGGCTACTGGAGCGGCCTGGAAGGCGGCGAGAAGGCCGCGTTCCGCTTCCTGCACGTCTCGACCGACGAAGTGTATGGCACCCTCGGGCCGGACGACGCGCCCTTCACCGAGAACACGCCGTACGCGCCCAACAGCCCGTATTCGGCATCGAAGGCCGCATCCGACCACCTGGTCCGCTCCTATCATCACACCTACGGGATGCCGACGCTGACCACCAACTGCTCGAACAACTACGGCCCGTACCACTTCCCGGAAAAACTGATCCCCCTGATGATCACCAACGCGCGCGCCGGCAAGCCGCTGCCCGTGTACGGGGACGGCCAGCAGATCCGCGACTGGCTCTACGTCACCGACCACTGCGCGGCCATCCGCCGCGTGCTGGCCGACGGGCGCCTGGGTGAAACCTACAACGTCGGCGGCTGGAACGAGATGGCCAACCTCGACGTCGTCCACACGATCTGCGACATCCTCGACGAGCTCGCGCCGCGCCAGGACGGTGCGCCGTCCTACCGCAGCCAGATCGTGTACGTGGCCGACCGCCCGGGGCACGATCGCCGCTACGCCATCGATGCACGCAAGATCGAGCGCGAACTGGGCTGGCGCCCGCTGGAAAATTTCGAGAGCGGCATCCGCAAGACCGTCGCCTGGTACCTGGACAACGACGCCTGGGTCGACGGCGTGCTCTCCGGCGAATACCGGAAGTGGATCGACACGCACTACGCGGTACGCGGCACCGGGACAGGAGCGGCATGATGAACCAGCGCAAGGGCATCATCCTGGCCGGCGGTTCCGGTACCCGGCTGTACCCGGTCACGACTTCCGTCTCCAAGCAGCTGCTGCCTGTGTACGACAAGCCGATGATCTACTACCCGTTGAGCACGCTGATGCTCTCCGGCATACGCGAGATCCTCATCATCTCGACGCCGAGCGACACGCCGCGCTTCGAGGAACTGCTCGGCGACGGCTCGGCCTGGGGCTTGCGCCTCAGCTATGCGGTACAGCCCAGCCCGGACGGCCTGGCGCAGGCCTTCATCATCGCCCGCGACTTCCTCGGCGATTCCCCGGCAGCCCTGATCCTTGGCGATAACATCTTCTTCGGCCACGACTTCGAGCCCCTGCTGCGCGACGCGGCCGGGCGCACCGACGGCGCGACGGTCTTCGCCTACCACGTGCACGATCCCGAGCGCTACGGCGTCGTCGAATTCGACGACGCGCGGCGCGCGGTCAGCATCGAGGAAAAACCTGCCGTGCCGAAGTCGAACTACGCCGTCACCGGCCTGTATTTCTACGACAACGGCGTGACCGACATCGCCGCGGCGATCAAGCCCTCGGCGCGCGGCGAACTCGAGATCACCGACGTCAACCGCACCTACCTCGAGCAGGACCGGCTGAACGTCCAGGTGATGGGCCGCGGCATGGCCTGGCTCGACACTGGCACCCACGACTCGCTGCTCGAAGCGGGCCAGTTCATCGCCACGATCGAAAAACGCCAGGGCCTGAAGATCGCCTGCCCTGAGGAAATCGCTTTCCGCAAGGGCTATATCAGCCGGGACGACCTCGAACGCCTGGCGCAGCCGCTGAAAAAGAACGGCTACGGCGCCTACCTGCTGCGCCTGCTGAACGAAACCGTTTACTGAATTTACCGAAAGACCCCATGCAAGTCCTCGCAACATCCTTGCCCGACGTCCTGATCATCGAGCCGAAATCCTTCGGCGACGAGCGCGGGTTTTTCTTTGAAAGCTACAACGAGAAGAAGTTTGCCGAACTGACCGGCGTCTCCAAGCGTTTCGTCCAGGACAACCACTCGAAATCGGCGCGCAACGTGCTGCGCGGTCTGCATTACCAGATCCAGCAGCCGCAGGGCAAGCTGGTCAGGGTCGTCAGCGGCGAGGTGTTCGACGTCGCCGTCGACCTGCGCCGCCAGTCGCCCACCTTCGGCAAGTGGGTCGGGGTGGTGCTGTCGGCCGAAAACAAGCGCCAGCTGTGGATACCCGAAGGCTTCGCGCACGGCTTCGTCGTCACCAGCGAGAGCGCGGAATTCCTCTACAAGACCACCGATTACTGGGCGCCGGAACACGAGCGCTGCGTCGCCTGGAACGATCCGCAAATCGGCATCGAATGGCCTGCCGGCATCGCACCGATCCTCTCCGCCAAGGACCAGCTCGGCAAGCCGCTGGCCGGCGCCGACACCTTCGCCTGAGCCTGCGCTCACCGGCACATCACGCAAGCAGACATATGGAACGCATTTTAGTAACGGGCAAGTCGGGACAGGTCGGCTATGAACTCGAACGCAGCCTGCAGACCCTGGGCGAGGTCGTCGCCGTCGACCGCGGCCAGATGGACCTGGCCGACCTCGACGCCGTGCGCGAGACCATCCGCCGCGTGCAGCCCACGCTGATCGTCAATCCGGCCGCCTACACGGCGGTCGACCTGGCCGAGAGCCAGCCCGGACTGGCCATGCGCATCAACGCCGAAGCGCCCGGCCTCATGGCCGAGGAGGCGAAGCGCCTGGGCGCGGCCCTGATCCACTACAGCACCGACTACGTGTTCGACGGGACCAAGCCCGGCGCCTACACCGAGGACGACCTGCCCTGCCCGGTCAACGTGTACGGCAAGACCAAGCTCGCCGGCGAGCAGGCGATCGCCGCCAGCGGCGCCACGCACCTGATCCTGCGCACGAGCTGGGTGTATGGCATGCGCGGAAAGAACTTCCTGCTCACGATGCGGCGCCTGGCCGCCGAGCGCGACGAACTGCGCGTCGTCGCCGACCAGCACGGCGCCCCGACCTGGTGCCGCACCATCGCCGACGTGACCGCGAACATCCTCGCCCAGTCGCAGGCAGGCGGCGCCGGCTGGCTGCGCGAGCGCGCGGGCCTGTACCACCTGACCGCCCAGGGCCGCACCAGCTGGCACGGTTTTGCCGAAGAACTGCTGGCCCATCCATCGGTTCCGAGGAAGCCCGTCGTCGTGCCGATCCCGGCGTCCGCCTACCCGGTGCCGGCGCCCCGCCCCGCCAATTCCTCGCTCTCCTGCGAACGCCTGATGCGCACCTTCTGCACGCTGCCCGACTGGCGCGAGGCGCTGCGCCTTTGCCAGGGCTGAGGCCGCCAATACCCCTGTCACAGCACCGCACGCCTCCAACTTGACGTTTTACGAAGAGCAGTTCATGCATACATGTCGTACAGACAGACCAACGGTCACACACATGCCGAAGCGAATCGCCGGCTTTGATGGCGTGCGCGGCCTTGCCGTGTTGCTCGTTTTTCTACAGCACAAAGTAACACCGCAGCTGGAGTCGGGAAAGCTCGGAGTCTGGGCGTTTTTCATGTTGAGCGGTTTCCTGATCACGGGCATTCTCACCGGGTAGCGCATACGGATTGAGCAAGGCGATACCGCATTCCTTCCCGAGCTCAAACGCTTCCTGTTCCGTCGCACGGTCCGGATTTTCCCGGTTTACTATTTGCTGCTGAGCGCGCTCGCCCTGGTGTCGGCCGCCGGCATTGTCCATCTCAAACGCGGCGACGACCTCATCTACCATTTCACGTATCTGTCGAACATCCTGTTCGGCCTGGTTGCCAAAGACTGGGGCGGTGTCTTCTCGCACCTCTGGAGTCTTGCGACAGAAGAGCAGTTCTACCTGTTTTTCGCTCCCCTCCTGCTATTGGTGCCGGCGCGCCGCCATTGGCAGGTCTGCCTGGGTATCGTACTGTCCGGACTGGGGACGCTGCTCTATCTGAAAATCACGCATGCCCACCCGATCACGGTCTACACCCACCCGCTGACAAACTTCTGGCTGCTTGCGCTCGGCGGAATCATGCATAGCGTGCTGGCGGGACGTGCCGGTGCATGGCAGGCAAACCGGGGACATGCCTGGCTTGCCGTCGGCTGCCTCGTCTGCACGGCTTACTTCTGCGCCTTCCTTGACTGGTCCGCATTGTCGGCCGGGACTTACCTGCTCGCCTCCATCGCCTATGCGCTGTCGATCGCGATGCCGCTAGCCTGGGTCGTGTGCAATCAGTCGCATCGGGTGGTGCAGTGGCTCGAACACAGCCGCCTTGCAGCGCTGGGCAAGATCAGCTACGGGTTCTATTTGTTTCACAATTTCGTCCCGCTGCTGTCGGACAGCGGGAAGGTCAAGGCCTATGCGGCGACCGCAGGCGTGCCCGACCTTGTCCTTGCAACGGGAAGCGCCATCCTGGCTTTTGTAATCAGCCTGGTCGTCGCCCAACTTTCCTGGCACTTTGTCGAGCAGCGGATCTTGGTATTGAAGGACCGTTTCGCGCCCGGCCAGTCCCAGCACGGGGCGTCCGCTCCTGCCTGAGGAGCTTCACGATCGCCTTAGCGGGGGATACGACAACGGCGGCCAGTGGCCGCCGTTGTCATTTATATGCGCATGCCGCCCTAGCGGCAGCCGGCATCAACCGCGCGCCGCGTCGAACTCGGCCCACTTCTCGGCCGTGTACTGCGCGAACTCGGCGCGAAAGCGCGCCACCGAGAACCGTTCGGCATTCTCGCGGCAGGCCTGCGGCGTGAATTCCCCGCGGCGGCGTTCGAACTCGCCGACCGCGGCGCACAGCGCCGGCACGGTTTGCTGGTCGAAGAACAGGCCGGTCGGGGCTAGGCCCGTCGAGCGCACCGTCTCGCGCGCGCCGCCCTTGCCGAAGGCGATCACCGGCGTGCCGCAGGCCTGGGCCTCGACCGGGATGATGCCGAAATCCTCTTCCGCGGCGAACACGAAGGCGCGCGCGCGCTGCATCATGTCCTTGAGCGTGGAAAACGGCTGGTAACCCATGATGTCGACGTTCGGTCCGGCTTTTTCCTTCAGCTTCGGCATGTCCGGGCCGTCGCCGATCACCACCAGGCGCTTGTCCGGCATCGCGGCGAAGGCCTCGACGATCATGTCCATCTTCTTGTAGGGCACCAGGCGCGAGGCGGTGAGGTAGAAGTCTTCCTTTTGCGTCACCAGCTGGAAGGCCTCGACATCGACCGGCGGATAGATGACGTCGGCCTTGCGGCCATAGGCTTTGCGGATCCTGCGCGCGATGAACTGCGAATTGGCGACGAAATGGTCGACGCCGTTCGCGGTCCGCACGTCCCAGATGCGCATCTTGTGCAGCAGGAGCTTGGCCAGCCAGCCCTTGGCGCCGCTGCTCATGCCCGACTCGCGCAGGTACTGGTGCTGCAGGTCCCAGGCGTAGCGGATCGGCGAATGCACATAGCTGATGTGCAGCTGGTCGGGGCCGGTTAGGACACCCTTGGCCACCGCGTGGCTGCTCGAGATCACCACGTCGTAGGGCGACATGTCGAGCTGCTCGACCGCGAGCGGCATCAGCGGCAGGTAGGAGCGGTAGGACTTGGCGGCGCGCGGCAGGTTCTGGATGAACGTGGTCTGCAGGCGGCGTTCGCGCAGGTAAGCGGTCTTCTGCACGACCGACGGATCGGCGTAGACGGCGAAGAGGTCGGCGTCCGGATAGATGTCGCAGAACTGTTCGACCACTTTTTCGGAACCCGCCAGCGCGGTGAACCACTCGTGCATGAGTGCAATATTCTTCATTGTTTGTTTCTACATGATGGGCCAGGCGGGCCGCCATGGCCGGGTAAAACGTTCAGCCGGCGCGCCCGTAGGTGTCTTCGTAACGGACGATGTCGTCTTCGCCGAGGTAGCTGCCGGACTGGACTTCGATGATTTCGAGCGGGATCGTGCCGGGATTGCGCAGGCGGTGGACCGCGCCGAGCGGGATGTAGGTCGATTCGTTTTCGGACAGCAGCGTCACCTTGTCGCCGCAGGTGACCTCGGCGGTCCCGCGCACGACGATCCAGTGCTCCGCGCGGTGGTGGTGCATCTGCAGGCTGAGGCTGGCGTTCGGCTTGACCTGGATGCGTTTCACCTTGAAGCGCTCGTCCTCGTCGATGCTGTCGTACCAGCCCCAGGGACGGTTCACCTTCCGGTGCAGCAAATGCTCGTCGCGGCGGGCCAGGTTCAGGCGGGCCACCAGTTCCTTCACCTCCTGGCTGCGGCTGCGCTCGGCGACGAGGACCGCATCGGGCGTCTCGACCACGATCAGGTTGTCCACGCCGACGGTCGCCACGAGGCGGCTCGAGGCGTGCACCAGGCAGTCGCGCGACTGCTCGGCCAGCACGTCGCCGAAGGTGGCGTTGCCGTCCCCGTCGCGCGCGCTGACGCCCCAGACCGCATCCCAGGCGCCGAGGTCGCTCCAGCCGGCGGCGATCGGGACCATGCTGATCGGGATGCCGGCCGCCGGGCATTGTTCGATGACGGCGTAGTCGATCGATTCGCCCGGCGCGGCGAGGAAGGCGTCCTTGCCGGGGCGGATGAACTGGCCGTCGTCGCCATGCGTTTCCCAGGCGCCCTGCAGCGCGCCGGCGATGTCCGGACGGAAGCGGCCGATGGCCTCGAGCCAGACGCTGGCGCGCAGAACGAACATGCCGCTGTTCCAGAGGTAGTTGCCGGCTTCCAGGTAGCCGCGGGCGGTAGCGAGGTCCGGCTTTTCGACGAATGCGCCGACCCGGTATTCGCCGTGGGCGCCCGGCGCGCCGTCGGAACGGATGTAGCCGTAGCCGGTTTCCGGACGGTCCGGCTGCACGCCGAGGACGACGATCCCGCCCTGGTCCGCCACCCGGATGGCCTGCTGCAGGGCCTGCGTGAAGGCGGCCTGGTCGGCGACTGCGTGATCGGCCGGCACCACCACCAGCACCGGATCGGCACCCTCTTCGCGCGCCTGCAGGGCGGCCATGGTCAGTGCCGGCGCAGTGTTGCGGCCGGCCGGTTCGAGCAGCAGGCGGGCCTGCACGTCGCGCAGCTCGCGCAGTTGCTCCAGCGCCAGGAAACGGTGCTCCTCGTTCGTGACCGCCAGCGTCTGCGCCAGCGCGATACCGGCGCCGCCCAGCGCATTGATGCGCCGGACCGCTTCCTGGAAGAGGCTGAAGTTGCCCGACAAGACCAGGAACTGCTTGGGCATGCCGGCGCGCGACAGCGGCCAGAGCCGGGAGCCGGTTCCGCCGCAAAGAACTACTGGAGTAATATTAATCATCGTAAAAAGAGAACAGTTTAAGAATGCCCTGGGCAGGGAGAATGGGAGATCAAAGCAGGCTCGCGACCCGTTCCGCCGACGCATAATTGCGGGCGAGGAAGTCGCGCGCCTGGCCGAACATCCGGCGCGCCTGGTCGCGGTCGCGCAGCAGCAAGTCGACCGCCTCACCGAAGCCGGCGGCATCGTCGGCGATGAGGACGGTCTCGCCATGGCGCAGGCCGATCCCTTCGGCCCCGACCGAGGTCGACACGACCGGCAAGCCGTTGACGACCGCGTCCACGGTCTTGATCTTCACGCCGGCGCCGGAGAGCATCGGGTTGACGAAGACGGCGCCCTGGCGATACACATCGGCCAGGTCCTCGGGCGAATCGATGAAGCGCATGCGCTGCATACCCGCGTCGCGCAGGAAGTCGGGCACCACGCCGCGGGTGTTCCCGGCCACCACGAAGTGGTAGGCCGGGTTGGCGAGCAGGCGCGGATGGACCTCGTCGAGATACCATTTCAGGCCGGCGAGATTGTTCTGTGCGAACAGGTTGCCGACAAAAACCACGCTCGCTCCCGCCTGCATGTCGACGAAGCGCTGGGGCGCGACATAGGTCGGCAGGAAGTGCTTGTTAGGACTGTCGACCGAGGCAAATTCGTCGTGCGAAATGAACAGCAGCGCATCGACGCGGCGGAACAGCCGCTCGCGCATGCGGGCGAAGAAGGCGGCTTCCGACAGGAAATACGCCCGCTTCAAAGGGTTGGTCGCCGACTCGGCCAGCGCGCGGTAATAGTCCGCCTCGTTGTTGTGGACGCGCAGGCCGATGCGGCGCGCGCGCAGCGTCCGGTTGTCGAGGATGGATGCGACGTATTCCGATTCGAGCAGCAGGCTGTCGTAGTCGCCGGCGAGCGCGACCGAGGCGAGCGCGCGCCGGCTGCGCAGCTGGAAGGACTGCAGCAGCGGCACCAGCCAGGGCAATTTACTGCGTTTCACCCAGACCACCTTGCTGCACAGCGTTTCGAGGTGGGCCATGGCCGCCGCATCGGGCGCCGCGTAGGTGGTGAAGACCAGCTCGACCTGGTGCCCTAGGCCATGCAACAGCTCAAGGCGCGTGTACACGTCCTTGCGCCCGCCGTGGTTGGGCGGATACGGGCAGTCCGGGGCGACGACAAGAATCTTCACTTTACTTCCTCGACTAATTGGGAGTCTGCCCGCATGCGGCCGAGCACGACGCCGATCACCATCGGCGTCAGGTAGGCGGCCACCGGCGAGACGAAAAACAGGTTGGACAGCAGCATGAAAAACACCAGCGTCAGTCCAATGATGTCGCGCTGGCCGCTGAAATAGCGCACCGCCGCGCGCGCGTTCTTCTGGATCAGGTAGATGCCGAAAATGCCGTAGATGGTCGCCATCTCGAGGAACAGCGACTTCAGGCCGAGGTTTTTCGTCTCGGTCGGGTCGAAGATGTCCTTCACTTCGGCAAAGCTGAGCCCGGAAAGACCATAGGATTCCAGGAAGGCGATGGCGTTCGGCCCGTTGGTGGCAAACATGGTCGCGAAACCGGTCATGCCGTAGCCGAAAGGATTGTCGGCAAACGATTGCACCGCCAGCACGGTCAGCGTCAGGCGGCTCGAGATCGAGGTGTAGTCCTCGAGGTCGACCCGGAAGCGATCGAGCAGGAAGACGTTGAAGACCAGGATCACGACAGGTACGGCGAGCACTCCCACCGCGGCCTTGGTCAGTTTCCCCTTGCTGGTCCAGACCGTCGCCAGGAACATCGACATCGCGAGGCAGGCGAGCGTCCCCTTGGATCCGGACAAGAACGAGGCGGCGACGGCGACGAGCAGGAAGCCGAGCTTCTTGCGCAGCAGCCAGCCGCAAAACAGGAAGCCGGTGATGACCTGGTAACCGAACTGCGAACTTTCGCCGCTGAATCCGCGCGGGCGCATGTTGCCGGAAACGTTGGCGTGGAACAGGCTCGTGCCGAGCAGGTAGTCGTGGGCGACCAGCTCCATCAGCATCGACAGCGTGAGGATCGCCATGAGCAGGTAGGCATGCAGCGGCACGAACGCGTCGTGCCAGCGGCGGAACCAGAACAGGCAGGCGAAGAACGTCATCCAGATGACGAAAAAGCGCATCCCGCGCCCGATGGCGGCGCCCACCATGCCGGGATTGAGCAGGAGGCCGACCACGGAACAGAAGACGGTGAGCACCACGATGCCGAGGAAGCGCCGGTTCCTGGCCCAGCCGGGATAGACCAGCAGCATCAGGCACAGCGGCAACAGCGCCAGGTTGCTGCCGAAATAACCGATGCCCGTAAGCTGCAGTATCGAATCTTCGAACGGCAGGCACAGGACAAACAGCGTGACCAGGATGAAACCGGGGCTGCCCGTAGCGAAGCTTGACATGGTGGCGGTATGAGTTCCGGAAAGGACGCGCGGTCGGGCCTTAGTAATTGGTCGGCGTCAGGCGCGGGATCGCGTCCTCGATGCCCTGCGAGGCACGCGAGAACATCGACAGGCCGATCCGGAACGAGCGCAGCTTCTTGCGGTAGGTCGCCAGGTTGTCGCGCCCGGCGGCCAGGCGGCCCAGGAACTGCAGCTGGTACACGGCGAGCCAGAACAGCGCGGCCGGCTTGCTGTAATGCTTGAGGATGAAGTACACCTTGTTGCGGGTGCAGATCCGGATCGCGAAGTCGCTCGTCTCGCCGCCGGTCAGGCTGCTGACCTTGTGGTACAGCGTGCCGCTCGGGTCGTACCAGAGCGAGACGCCCTGCTCGCGCGCGCGCATGCAGAAGTCGGTATCGTCGTAATAGACGAAATAATTCTTGTCCATCGTGCCGACCCGTTCGAACACCGCTTTCCGGATCAGCATGCAGCAGGTCGGCGCATAGTCGATCCGGCGCGCCGTGTCGAACTGGCCGCGGTCGCGTTCGCGGTCACCGAAATGCACGGTCTTGCAGGCGCGCACGGCGTCGAAGGTCCCGCCGGCGCACCAGACCATGTCTTCCGGGTCGTGGTACATCATTTTCGGCACCAGCATGTCGGCGCCGTGGCGCTCGGCCGCCGCCAGCATCTTGGCGAACAGGGCCGCTTCGAAACGGGTGTCGTTGTTGAGCAGCAGGACATCGTCGCAACCGTCGGCCAGGGCGCGCTCGATGCCCTGGTTGTTGCCCTCGGCGACGCCGCGGTTCTCGGCGTTCGCGATCGTGACCACGCGCGCATCCGGGTAGTTCGCGAGCACGTCCAGCGTGGCGTCGGTGGACGCATTGTCGACGACGTACAGCACGAAGTTCGCGTGCGTCTGCGCCAGCATCGATTGCATGAAGTCGTCGAGTACCGTCGCGCTGTTGAACGTGACCGTGACCACGCCGATTTTCTTACTGCTCATCATTCCTCCAGCAGGCGTGGCGGCCCTGTGCGGGTCCGCCGGCGCCAGAACACATTTATTTGTACAGGCCGCGGCTCTTCATTTCCGCAATGCTCTGCTCGTAACGGTCGGCTTTCACTTCCTGGGTGTTGACCCAGGCCGTGAAGCGGCGGATGCCTTCGTCGAAATCGACTTTCGGCTGGAAGCCGAGCAGGCGCTGCGCCTTGCCGAGGTCGGCGTAGTTGTGGCGGATATCGCCGAGCCGGTACGCGCCGGTGACCTGGATCGGCACCTCGACGCCGTAATGCTTGACGAGCATCCCGGCCACCGTCAGGACGTCGGTCGGCACGCCCGAGCCGATGCCGAACACCTCGCCGTTCGCCGCATCGCTGGTCAGGGCCAGCGTGGTCGCCTCGACGACGTCGTCGATGAACACGAAATCGCGGCTTTCCTTGCCGTCTTCGAAAATGCTCAGGCCATTGCCGTTCTTGATCCTGGTCGAGAAAATCGACAGGATGCCGGTGTAAGGGTTGCTCAGCGACTGGCCGGGGCCGTACACGTTCTGGTAGCGCAGGGCCGTGGCGCCGATGCCGATCGAGGCGCACACCGTCATCACCATCTGTTCCTGGTTCTGCTTGGTGATGCCGTACACCGACGACGGATGGATCTTCGAGTCCTCGTCGGTCGGCAGCAGTTCGAGCGCGGCGCCGGTCTCTGCGCACAGCGGGTCGAAACGCCCGGCGCGCATGTCGTCGTCCTTGCGCGCGCCCGGATAGACGATCGCGCCGCCCGGCGTACGGTACTTGCCTTCGCCGTAGATCGAACGCGACGAGGCGACCACCACCTTCCTGACCTGGTGCTTCGTGTTGGCGAGCAGGTCGAGCATCAGGGCGGTGCCGCCGACGTTGACGTCGACATAGCGCTTGATTTCGTACATCGACTGGCCGGTGCCGGTCTCGGCGGCCAGGTGGACGATCGCGTCCTGGCCGGGCAGCGCCGCTTCCCAGGCCGCGGCGTCGCACACCGAGCCAAGCACGACACGCACCTTGTCCTTGATGCCCTGGTACAGCGGCGACGTCTGTTCCGGTTCGGCGCCGTGGATCTGCGGCGACAGGTTGTCGAGGATGGTGACCTCGTGTCCGGCAGCGACGAGTTTTGCCGCCAGGTTCGATCCGATGAAGCCGGCGCCGCCGGTGATGAGAATGTTCATTGTGCGTTAATCCAAGATTTCGTTTCTAAACAGTAGCGTTTCACTAATTTGGCGGGGCTTCCGGCGATCATGGAATAGTCCGGGAAGGAACGGGTGACGACCGAGCGGGTGCCGACGATGCAGCGTTTGCCGAGCGTGACGCCGGGCATGACGGACACGCCGAAACCGATGAAGGTATGCTCGCCGACGTGCACCGGTCCCTTGCTTTCAAGTTCCTGGTCCAGGATCAGGCCCTTGTCGGGATCGAAGCCGTGGGCGATGTCGGAGATATAGACATGCTCGCTGAGCACGCAGCCCTGCTCCAGCGTCAGGCTGTTCATGCAATGCAGTTGCGCATGGCCGCCGATGTAGACGTCGTCGCCGATCACGATCGCCGGCTCGTAGCGCTTGCCGGCATAATCGGTGACTGCGTTGATGACCGCGAAACGGCCGATCATGCAGTTGGCGCCGACCTGGACGTTCTTTTTGTTGTACAGCCAGCGCGGCAGCAGGATCACCGAGCCGGTCCCCATTTTCCGGAACCGGGGGCGGTACAACAGTTCTTTTGCCAGGCTCTTGAGCAACTTAACAGGCTTCATTGTGTTCCGTAGAGCGAATAGAGAAGGATGAAGGTAATGCCGCACATCGGCAGCGCGATGGCTTTCTGTACGAAGATGCGGGTGGACGACACGAGATTCCCGGTTTTCCCGACGACGAGCAGCAGGGTGCCCGCGACACCCGCGACGGCGCCGATCAGCGTTCCATAGGCAACGCCCATCGCGCCCATCTGCTGCGCCAGGACGATGCTCGTACCGAGATTGACGACACCCTCGACCATCGCAGGCAGCAGCGCCTTGCGCTGCATGCCGACCGAGATCAGCAGGACGGCGTAAGGCGCCATCAGGTTGCGCACTGCCTGTGCCAGCAACAACACCATGAGGAAGGGCGCGACTTCGCCGACATACGCCGGTCCCGTCCAGAGTTCCAGCACCGGGCCGCCGACCAGCACGAATCCGACCAGCACCAGGATCAGGAAGGCCGAACAGTACCTGCTGGCCCTGATCAGGAGCGCCTGCAGGCTGCCCGCCTGGTCCGGCTGCGCATGCAGGCTCGAGCCCAGCGCGACCAGCGGGTTGAGTAGCGCCTGGATGACGCCGACAAAGATGGTGATTGCCGTGGCGGCCAGGGAGAACGCGGCCACGCGCCCGAAATCGAAGTAGCCGACGAGCAGCACGTCCATCCCATTCACGAGCAACATCGTCACGTTCCAGACGGCGAGCCCGCTGCAGTGATGGAACAAATCCTTGACGGTGCTTCTGTCGCCGGCTGCAAGCGGACGGAACATCGTGCCTGCCCACTTGCACGCTGCCAGGAAATTTGCCGGCACCAGCAGCGCCCCGCACACGGCAAGGGTGATCGACAAGGTCAACAGGCCCGCCTCCAGCTGGATGGCGCACCAGAGCGACACCAGGCACAGCGCGCGCACCAGGACCTGCGAGGCGACGGGGATGATGTTCCGGTGCAGGCCGAAGAACACGCCGGCGGGCACGAGCGCCATCAGTTGGAAGGCGGCCGAGAAGCCCAGCACGGCAATCGCAATGCGAAACTCGGTGGTCAATTCAGCCGGCACGGTGGAGAACAGGTAGGGGTACAGCGCCACCAGGACCACGACGACGAAGCTGGCGGCGGCAGTAAAGCAGGCGGCCAGCGTCAGGGCCGCGCGCACGGTGGTGCGCTGGGCCTCTACACTCCCCTGGGCATTGAGGCGCGCGATGTAATAGGTGATGACGGTCTGCAGCCCGAAGCCGAACACGTGGACATAGACGATCACCTGCAGCACCAGCGTCCATACCGAGAACTCCAGCTTGCTCAGGTAGCGGACGGTCAATGCCGGCAACAACAGGTTGAACGCGGCCGCGCTCGCCCCTCCAACGATGTTGGCGAAAGCATTTTTGAAAAACAGTGCGCGAAGAGAACCAGAGGTCATCAATAGACGGTCGAGAAATGGTCGGAGTGTGCTGGCTGGAACCGCGTTTCTTCCCCCGCACGGGTACATGCCCTGGCGAACACCGTTTGACAGGCCGTTGCCGGCCTGCCCGCATTCACAGGGGGAAACGAACGGATGGGTTCCCTTATTTGCCCCTCAGGTGCGCCTTGAACCGGCCCCAGTGTTCAGCGTGCTGGGGCGAGGCGAGCATCTTCTCGCGCGCTTCGCGCAGGAAGGCCCAGCCGATTGCCGCGAAGAAGCCCAGGATGGCCGCGATGGCCACCAGCAGGGCGCGCTGCGGCTTGGCCTTGCGTTCCGGCTCGATGGCCGGGTCGAGCACCTGGATGATCGACGGCTCTTTTGCCTCGTCGAGCCGGGCCAGTTCGTACTGCTTGGCGAGCAGTTCGTAGAGCATCTGGTAATACTTCACGTCGCGCAGCAGCTTGATGTTCTCCAGGCCGGCCCTGGTCTGGCCTTCGCTGCCCTTCATGTCCGGGCGGCCGTTTTCCAGCCGCGACAGTTCGCCGCGCAGGCTGGACAGCTCTTCTTCGACACGGCGGAAGTTGGGGTTTGCCGGGGTCACGAATGCACGCATCGAGTTGAGCTGGATTTCCTTCGCCGAGATCTGCGCGCGCAGGCGGCTGACGGTCTCGACGGCGGCGCGGCTTTCGACATCGACACTGATCACGCCGCGCGTATCGAGCCCCGACTTGAGCGCGACTTCCACCGACGCCAGGTTGTTCTTGGCCTGCTCGAGCTGCTTCTCGTAGAACATCCGGCGCTGGGCGGCCTCGGTGATGGCCAGGGTGCTGGTCAGCTTCACCAGTTCGCTCACGTAGGAATTGGCGATCTGGGCGGCGCGCTTGCGGTCTTCGTCGAGCACGTCGATCGTGATCAGGCCATCCTTGCCCGACAGGATCGTGGTGTTCTCCTCGAGCTCCTTGCGCGCCTTGTCGAACAGTTCGACATCGTAGGCATTCTTCAGGTCGTATTTCGCGATCAGGCGGTCGGCCAGCGTGCGGCTGCGGAGCATGCCGACATACATTTCGCTCGGGTTCTTCAGGCCGGCCGCGCCTGCCGCGAGGCTGGCGACGCCGCCGAGCTGCGACAGCAGCGCCGCCGCACCGGACTGCGACTGCTGCGGCGGCAGCAGGCGCGTCGTTGCCCGGTACATGTTCGGCAAAAGGAGACTGGCTGCAGCCGCCAGCACCGCGACCACCAGGGGCACGGCCACGATCAGCCGTTTATGCTTGGCCAACACGATCAGGATATCGATCAGGTTGACATCTTCGCTCTCGGCTTTGCCGGGGAGCCTGGACTGGACTGGATTCATTCTCTACGTCGATTGGTGGGTTGGTCCGCTGGGCTTTAGTCGCTCAGCGTTTTCACGGCGGCTACGCCAAGGCCGAAATTGGCAAAGATTTGCGCCCATTCACGCGTGCCCTGGGTGAACTTGGTCCAGGCACTTTCCTTGTCAAACTTCTCCGGCACGACGATGGTGTCGCCAGGCATCAGGAGCAGGCTACCGATGCTGCCGAACCAGCCGCGTCCGCGCTCGCTGACGACCGTGCCGTCGACGCGCATGACGAAGACATTGTCGGTGTCGGCTTCGGTCGTCACGCCGACGGTGTCCAGGTAGTCCTTCAGGCGCGCGTTGGGGCGCCACAGGGGCGAGGCCTCGGCGTTGACCGCGCCCACGATGTTCACGAATTCCGACCTTGCCGGCACCACCAGGCGGTCGCCGTTCTCCAGCTTCAATGCAGGCAGGCGGGCGAAGGAACGCTCATCCGGCGACAGCGAGAATGCGATACGGCCGTTCGGCTTCAGGTGGCGCACGCGTTCGATGACTTCCTTGCCGGTCTGCACCGCCGCCTGGCGCTGGGCTTCGGCAATGGCCAGGGCTTCCGCGCTGCGGGAGTTGGCAACCACCCGCGCCTGCTCGTTGCGCAACTGCGCTTCGAGGCGCAGGGCCGCCTTCTCGAGGTTCTGCGCCTGCTGCTTGCGCACCGTCTCGCGGTAGAACTCGGTCGCGAACAGGTAAGCGTTGTTGGTCGGTCCGCCGGCCTTTGCCAGCAGGGACTGCAGGGTGTCGCCGGCGCTCATCTGGTACACGCCGGGCACGGCCACTTCGCCCTCGACGCGCACGAAGACCTTGCGGCGGTCGACCGGCACGGCAACGTCGTGCTGGGAGAAGATGGTCACGGTGTCGCCCGGCTGCAGCACGATATTGTCCGGTCCGGAAGGATTGGAGAACACCTTGGCCAGGTTGAAGGGAACCAGGCTCACGCTCAGGTCGGCGCGGTTGATCCGCTCCACGACCGCGTAGTCCCAGTTGACCTCGTCGATGAGGTTGCCGATGCGTGCCGCAATGCTCTCGGTCTTGTCCTCGCCCTCCCCGGCGCGCGGCTCGTCGCTGGCCGACGCGAGGCTGTTCTGGCGGCGGGTGGAAGCGCGCGTGAGGAGGTATTCACGGCTGGGAATCAGGTCGCTGACGCGCATGCCGCTGCGGAACGATGCACGGATCGGCTGATCGACATTGCCGCGCAAGATCACCGCGTTGGCGAAATCGGGCGTGATCGAGGTAATGTTGAGCACGTCGCCATTTTTCAGCGTGCGCTTCATGCCCTCGCCCGTCAGCGCGAACTCCTCGACTGTCCGCGGACGGCTGCTGCCCGGATCGATGCGCTCGAGGAAGGCACGGCGCGGGTCCGCGACCACCGGGACGCCACCGGCGAAATCGAGCAGGGTTTCGACGGTGTCGCTGCGCGACTTCAGTTCGTAGATCGCGGGCGAATTGACCTTGCCGGTCAGGGCGACATAGCCGCCGGCCGGCGGGATATAGATGGAGTCGCCATCCTGCAGCTTGATGTCGGCCGACTTGTCGCCCTTGGCGATGAAGGCATACAGGTCGAGTTCGGCAACGACTTTGCCGCCCCGTTTGACCTGGACATTACGCATGCTGCCGTTGGGGTTCGGACCGCCGCTGGCGAACAGGGCCGTCACCAGGGTCGACATGCTCGATACGGTATAGGTGCCCGGGCTGCTGGCGTGGCCGACGACGTACACGGTAATCGCGCGCAACTGGCCGAAATTGACGTTGACGGTGACGCCCTTGTACATGCGGCCGACCGCCGCGCGGATCAGCCCTTCGGCATCGCCGGCGCGCACGCCGGCCAGTACCACGGTGCCGACCGTCGGAATGGCGATCGTCCCGTTGCGATCGATCGTGGCGCGGTAGTCGATATCGATCGACCCCCAGCCGCGCACGAGCAACTCGTCGCCAGGGCCCAGCCGGTAATCCGCCGGCACCGGCGAATTCAGGATCGGCGCGAAGGTCGAGGGGGCGTTGGCGAAGAAGGCCGCGCCGAAGACCGGCAAGTCTTTCCCGGCATTTTCGAAGATGAATTTCTGGAATTCGCTTTTTGGCCTGGCTTTCGCGGCGGCCTGGGCGTCGGCACGGCGCAGTGCTTCGCCGGCCTGCTGGTTCGCCACCCCGTTCGCGCCGGCCTGGCCGGCAGGGAGTCCTTGCGGACCGTTGACGATGGAAACGCGGCGCGGGGCCGGCTGCACAGCCAGGTTGGCCGCAGGCGACGTCGATTCCAGCGCGCTTGGCTCTTGACCGAACATGTCCGACTGGTTCGGCAATTCCTGGGCATGGGTGAGTGAAGACAAGGCCAGGGCAACGGCCGCGATAACAGGGCTAATCTTGAGCATGAATGTAGGGAGATTGATGCAGGAGTGAAGCAATCCGAGATTTTAGCTTCTTTCCCTGTATAAAGAAAATATTGATTGCGGCAATAAACGCCAAAGCCCGCCCAGGTGAACCGATGCAGCATATTTGCCACAACAAAACCCCCGCTCTTTCAAAACAATCACCACCGCGCGGGCTTGGCGCGGCAATTTAACAGGTCGTAATCGCAGATTAATTATGGAAGAATTTCCACATTCCTTATTGCTCTTGCAAATCCGGAAAATCGCCCGCGGAAAACCCGTTCAGGTAGGCGGCAAATCCCTCCGCCGTTTCCGGATGGCGCAGGCCGACCGCAACCGACGCTTTCAGGTAACCGAGCTTGGAGCCGCAGTCGTAGCGCTGCCCAGCGTAACGGTAACCCAGCACGCGCTCGTCTTTCATCAACGCGGCAACCCCATCGGTTAGCTGGAGTTCGCCGCCCGCGCCCGCGCCAATCTGCTCCAGCTTGTCGAAGATCGCAGGCGACAGGATATAGCGCCCAACCACGGCCGACGTCGACGGGGCGACCGCCGGTTCCGGCTTCTCGACGACCCCTGAGACCAGCTCCAGCCGGTCGCGGTAGAGTGTGGCGCTGACGATGCCGTATTGCCCCGTGAGCGCCCGCGGCACGTCCTGGATCGCGAGGATGCTTGATTTCTCGTACTTGTACACCTCGGTCATCTGAGCCAGGACCGGCTTGCAGGGCGGCGTGACGTCCATGAAATCGTCCGCCAGCAGGACTGCGAAAGGCTCGTTGCCGACGACGGGCCGGGCGCAGAGGACGGCATGCCCCAGCCCGAGAGGCGAATGCTGGCGGATGTGGATGCAATTGATATGCGCGGGTATCACGCCGCGCACCGCCTCGAGCAGTTGATGCTTGTGCGCCGCCGCCAGTTCGGACTCGAGTTCATAGGCCCTGTCAAAATGATCCTCGATCGCGCGCTTATTGCGGCCGGTGATGAAAATCATTTCAGTCACTCCCGCCGCTACCGCCTCTTCGACCGCATATTGGATTAGAGGCTTATCGACAATCGGCAGCATTTCCTTGGGCTGGGCCTTGGTTGCAGGTAAAAAACGGCTACCAAATCCGGCTACCGGAAACACTGCCTTTCTAATCCTGGTCATTTCTCGCAATCTTAATCAACAACACATTCTGGATGGAGTTTATTGCCCGAATACCCCATCGCAAAACATTCGGATTTCCCTGACACCAAAAGACGGACCTGCCGCAAGGCGATGGCTACGTTCTAAACCAATACATTGACCGACAAGTCAGGAACTGGACATTGTAGCGTAGCGGCTGATGTTCTCCCAGACCCAGCCCGGCCGCCGGGAACCCATCCTTACGGGCGCAGCGCTTCCTTTTCGAGGACGCGCGTGACATTGTCACGGCAGGCGCGGCAGATATTCGGGAGATCTGCCTAGATGCCCTTTTGGTGGCTAGTTTTGGAGAGATTTGAGCCCAAATATGCCTACCTGGTAATCAATGCAAGCAATTTTGTGAAAAATCACAGGGGCAATAAAGGGACGCGGTCGTATGTTGTTTTTTCTCAACACGACTGGAAAAGCGCAGGCGTTGCCGCCTGCGGTTCACGCCTGCAGCGAGGCTTCCGAATCGACCGTGGGGAGTGCGACCGGCCGGCTTGCGGGCCGGGTAGCACGGCGCCGCCTTGCGCGGGCCGCGGAGGCGACATACCAGTAGAACGTCAGATAGAGGCCGAAGCTGGCTACGGTTCCCTGCAGCAGTGCTTGCGAATCGGAGGGGAAGCTAATGGCCAGCAGCGCCGGTACGGCTGCCAGCAACCACGAGAACGGCGACACCAGGGCATTGCGCATCGGGGCGCTGAACTTGCGGAAGTAACGGCCGGCAATCGCGATCTTGACCAGGCTGTGCAGGTGGCAGCTGTCGGGCCTGCCCGGATGGCGGCGACACCACAGGCGGCGCACGATTGTGAACACGGTTTCGAAGATAGGGTAGGCGCAGGTCAGCAGCGGCGCCCAGGGCGATACATCCGGATTGCGGTGCACAAGCGTAATCGATAGCCAGGCTAGCAGGAAGCCCAGCAGGTAAGCGCCGCCATCGCCAAGGAACAGTTTGCCGAAAGGAAAATTAACGAGGAAGAAACCCGCGGTCACGGCGCACACGGTGAAGCACAGTTGCGCCAGTTCGACATCGCCGCACTCGAGCGAAATGAAGCCGAGAGCCAGCAGGCCGATGATGACCGTGCCGCTCGCCAGGCCATTGAAGCCGTCGATGATATTGACGGCATTGGCCACACCACCCACGGCAAAGGCGGTGAACAGGACCGACAGTGGCAGCCAGGTCAGCGCCCCGTCGAGGAAAGGCACGCCGGTGGCGACGATGCTGGCGCCGGTCAGGACCCAGCAGGCCAGGCCGCTGGCCATGGTCGCGACCAGGCGCGCGCCGATCGAAACGCGGCGCGTCATGTCTTCCGCAATACCGAACAGGAATGCGGGTGCTGCTGCCGCTAACAGGGGCGCAAGCAGGTTCTGCTGGGACGGGCTGGAGACCGCACAGGCGAAGATCAATCCAAGCATGATCGCCAACCCACCGATACGTGGGGTTGGCACGCTATGGAATTTCTGGATGCCACGTGTCGCGTCCAGGGTGAACCTGCCGTGCCAGCGCGTCGTTGCGACCAGCAGCAGGGAACACACCAGCGATACCGTCAAGCCGATTTCAAGGGCAATCAATTGGGTTTCCACAGGATCCGTAATGACATCTTTAAGCGCCGAATTCTAACGCATTTCTCCCGAGAAAGCAGCAACATGACAAGTGTCGTGCGCCGTTGTCCCGATTCCATGTGTTCGACATATGCGTTTTCCAACTCACTGATTTCACAGCATATTTATTGAGACTTATCAGTAGATTGCAAAACAGCAATAACACTCGACGCGAACTTTAATAATATTTCCCGACAATTTGTTACAGTTTCTGACGTATTTCCGCGACGCTTAGATACTGGAGTTTTACACCCCGTTACACTTTAATTTGGAGCCAACCATGCGTTTCTTTCCGCGTGTTCAAATATGTTTCCACATATTATTGTTCGGTGCATTCCTCGGTATGACACAAGGCGTTCCGGCACTGGCCCAGCCGCTTACGCGGGACCGTTTCGACGCCGCCAACTCCGCGCTTGAAACACGCATCCTTCAGGCCACGACGCAGGCACAGGCCGCTCAGCGCGAGGCCGAAGCACGCCAGGCGACCTACGAAGCAGAGCGGGCCGCCCTGCTTGCGCAGCTGCCGCCGGCGCTGTCGCGGCCGCAGGCGGGCGCCATCGATACCCGGCAGTTCGGCGCGGCCGGCCTGGTGCGCGCTTTCGACCTGGCCAACGAGCTCGCTGGCGAGGTGTGCGCGGCTTTGCCGCCTGACGCGCTCGTGACCGTGTACGAGCCGCTTGCCAGCCAGGGCGTCGTCGCCGCCCGCAGCGTTAACGATGCACTCCTGCGTTTGGCTGACGAGCTGGCGCGCAGGAATAAACAATTACAATTGTATATCGACTCACATACGCCACCCGGCGCCGTACTCGGCACCCTGTCGGCTGCCCTGACGGTCGTGCCGGCGGTACTGCGCGCCTCGGCCGATACCGCATCGCTCTTCAAGAGCGACGTCAGCGCCGCCGGCCTTGCCTACGGCGAGGGCGCCCGCGCGCTGTTCGTCACCGCCCTCGCCCAGTCCTGCCCGCAACGCATGGCGGGGCTGGGCAGCGGCTACCTTGGCGAACTCCACCAGGCCGAGCATGAGCGCCTGCTCGGCAAGCTGCGCGCGCTGGCGAACCACCGCGCCGATTATGCCAACCGCATTGCCCAGCTCCTCAAACTGGCCGACGCCGCCAAGGGGGACCAGAAAAAGGACATGACGGCGGTGGCCAACGCCGCCGGTGCGACCCTGAAGGCGGTCGACGCCTTCATCGACTCGCTGCGGGCCGGCGAAACCGGCGACAAGAGCCCGCTCTCCAACGCCGCGCGCTACCTCGGCTACGCGGCACGCACCGAAGGCACGCAGCTGCTGGACTTCGACCTGCGCCTGGAAGGCATGAGCATCGTCAAGGACAGCCTGTTCGGTGGCCAGAAGCTGCGCCTGTCGGGCGTCGCCCTGCTCTGGTACCGGGTCCACGCGCCCGACGGCAGCCTGCGGCTGGCGCGCACCGCGCGGCGTATTTCCCGGCCGGTCGAAGTCGATTTGCGCGGCGCCGATGCGCAGGGCGACTTCTGGAGCGCGCAAGCCCACACGTCCAGCCAGGTCCGCTAAGCTTAGCTCTTCTTCACGACCTGGTCGATGGCGCCGAAGATCGACTTGCCCTTCTCGTCGAGCATCTCGATCCGGATCCGGTCGCCGAAGCGCATGAAGGGTGTGCTCGGCGAGCCGTCGGCGATGGTTTCCACGCAGCGCTGCTCGGCGATGCACGAGTAGCCGCGGCTGGCATCCTTGTTGGACACCGTCCCGGAGCCAATGATGCTGCCGGCGCGCACGTTGCGGCTCTTGCCTAAGTGGGCGACCAGCTGCGGGAAGTTGAAGACCATGTCGACACCGGCGTCGGGCTGGCCGACCAGGTGGCCGTTCCAGGTCGAACGCAGCGGCAGGTGCAGCTTGCCGCCCCGCCAGGCGTCGCCCAGCTCGTCGGGCGTCACCGCCACCGGGGAAAAACTTGTTGCCGGCTTCGACTGCAGGAAGCCGAAACCCTTGGCCAGCTCGTCCGGGATCAGGTTGCGCAGCGATACGTCGTTGGCCAGCATCAGGAGCCGGATGCGGCCGTGCGCCTCGTCGGGCGTGGCGCCCATCGCCACGTCGTCCACGATGACGGCCACTTCCGCCTCGAAGTCGATGCCCCACTCTTCGTGCGCCAGCACGATGTCGTCCATCGGGCCGAGCAGGTCGTCGCTGCCGCCCTGGTACATCAGCGGATCTTCCCAGAACGAGGCCGGCATCTCGGCGCCGCGCGCACGGCGCACCAGTTCGACGTGGTTGACGTAGGCCGAGCCGTCGGCCCACTGGAAGGCCCGGGGCAGCGGCGCCATGCAGCGCGCCGGGTCGAAGTCGAAGGCGCGGCGAGCTTGGCCTGCGTTGAGCTGGGCGTAGAGGGCGTCGAGCTGGGGCGCGATGAAGGCCCAGTCGTCGAGCGCCGCCTGCAGCGTCGGGCAAATCGCGTCGGCCATGTGCGCGCTTTTTAGGTCGCGCGAAACGACGGCCAGCTGGCCGTCGCGGCTGCCGTCCTTGATCGTGGCAAGTTTCATGTGCGGTGTGGAAATGAATGGA
The DNA here is from genome assembly GCF_053668055.1 of Massilia sp. SYSU DXS3249. Lineage (NCBI taxonomy): Bacteria > Pseudomonadati > Pseudomonadota > Betaproteobacteria > Burkholderiales > Oxalobacteraceae > Massilia > Massilia sp. SYSU DXS3249. The sequence goes on from NZ_JBSIPX010000002.1 coordinate 285,735, forward strand.
GCGCTATTGTATTGCGCGCCGGATTTCCTGCAATGTTTCCGGGTTTCGTAGGGTGGGCACCCGGCATTGAAGCCCCGGCTCCAATGCCCCCACGCGGAATTGTGCTCATTGTTAGCTCTCCCGCCGCGCAAAGTTAGCGCCGGATGGCATCTCGCTTGGGTTCAGAATAGAGCTAACCGAATATCTTGGTGGCGCTAACATTGTTCATCGTTCCGCGTGGGCACGGGGTGCCCACCCTACGTCCCTTCGGCGGGAGCCGGGGTTAAAACAGCCCGAGCACCCCGATCCCCAGCGACCTCTGGAAATAGTTGTAGTCGATCAGACTCTGCCCATACCCCCCAAAGAACTGCGCATAGCCCTTCAGGTTGCCCGCCAGCGGAAACGCCCAGCCGGCGAGGACGGCGCCGCGGTTGGTGTGGAAGTTGTAGCGCAGGGTCGAGGAATAGATGTGGCCGTCGCGGCGGTAGGCCAGCGCCAGGTCGCCGCGGCCCATGTAGTCGACGAGGTCGGGGTTGTCGTCGTCGCTTTCGTTCAGGCGTTTCCAGACGCGCGCCGTGGCCGACAGGCCGCCCTTTTCGACGCCGAGCTGGGCGTACAGCCGGTTCCAGCTGCGCGAGAGCGTGCCCGACTGGCCGTTCGACTGGTGGTTCAGGCCGATCCCGACGTGGCGCAGGTGCAGGCCGCCGAGGTCGATGCCGATCGGAGCGATGGCCATGACTTCGGGCTGGTAATTCGTCTCGCGGAAGGGGCTTGAGGCCTTGCTGTTGGCGGCTTGCCAGAAACTGTTTTGGGTATAGCCGAACCACAGGTCGACCGGTTTGCCGAAGGCGCCCTCCACCATCTTCATCTTGAAGCTCAGCTGGTAGGCCAGCTCGGTCTTCGACAGGTTGCTGTTGTCGGCCAGGCGGCGGTACGGCAGGTAGGGCTCTTCGTTGGGGCGGTAGGTGCGCGTGGCCATCAGGTAGCTGCCGTGGTGCGGGCGAAACTTGAAGACGCCGCGCTCGTAGGGCTGGTCCAGCTCCCAGTGGTCGAGCTGGCTGAACCTGGCGCTGCTCTCGGCCGAGGGCTGGGCCGTGACCACCGGCACCGTGGCGGTCTCGCTGCCGTCGGCAGGGTTGACGACGACCGCCGCTTCGGTGCGCGGCGCGGGCGTGGCGGCGAGCTTGTCGAAGCAGGCCAGGCGCGCGCCGTCGTCGGCGATGTTGGCGCAGTCGGCCAGGACTTTCGGGGTGTCCTGGGCAAAGGCGGAGGCGGCGTACAACAGGGGAAGGGAGAGCAGGAGGGTGCGGTGTGGATGCGGCATCGTCAACGAGGAAAAGCGGGGAAACGGTTGCAAAAAATGCGCCGCCGCACCCGACTGCCGCACTTTGATTGCACAACGTCGACCACGTTCGACGCGAGTCGGCATGCAGTGTGCGTGAAAACCGGGCTCTCCGGCGCACGCCTGTCCGTTCCCTACTTCCCTGCCGGTTTGTGCCGGATCAGGCGGCAGCCAGCAAATCCAGCTGGGCCTGCTCCAGGAAGCACCACTCCCCTTCCTTCAGGCCCAGCGCCTCGAGCGTCAGGCCGCCGATGGCGGAGCGGTGCAGCGCGCCGCAATGGTTGCCGGCCGCGGCCAGCATGCGCTTGACCTGGTGGTACTTGCCCTGCTCCAGCACGATCTCGAGCTGGTGCTCGCCGCGCTGCACGCAGGAGACGGCCCGCAACGGCGCCGGTTCGTCATGCAATTGCACGCCGGCCAGCAACTGCTCGACCAGTTCCGGAGTCACGGGTTCCGCGGTGGTCGCCTGGTAGACCTTCGGCACATGGCGCTTGGGCGAGGACTGGGCGTGGATGAAGGGGCCGTCGTCCGACATCAGCAGCAGGCCGGTGGTGTCGTGGTCGAGCCGGCCGACCGGCTGCACTTCGCGCCAGCCGAACTGTTCCGGCAGCAGGGTCAGCACGCCCGGATGGTGGCTGGGCTTGCGCGAGCACTCGAAATTGGCCGGTTTATAGAGGGCGATGTAGACGCGCTCGCGGTACACCCACTCCTCGTCGAACACGGTCAGCACCAGGCCGTTCGTTTCCACGGCGAGCTTGTAATTGTCTTCGATGACACCGTTCACGGCGACGTCGCCGTCTTCGATCAGGGCGCGGCAATACTTGCGGGTACCGAAGCCTTGCGATTGCAGGATGCGGTCCAGGGATAATTTACTCATGGGCGAGACTTTACCAGAAGGCCACCCCCATGGCATAGGCCGAGGGGGTGTTACCGGACGGATAGAGACCGTGCATACATTTGACTTAAATCAATCGTAGCGGGAGATCCATTGATAGACTTCAACTCCATTAGGAATCGGCCTACGCAACTCTCAGAATTACTAGGAGGAATCGTAGGATTAATTACTGAACAAGAAGAGGGAATTCCATGCAAACAGTGAAGCTTGTGTCCCATGCCGCCCTGCTACCCGCCGCGTCCGCATCGGTCAAAGCCGCACGCCGATCCTTGGCGCGTTCACAGTCGACCCTGTTCCCGACCCGGCTGGCCCTGGCCCGCTGGACCTCGGGCGGCGACGTCCCGCATTTGCACAGCAACACCAACGCTCCCCTGCGCGCGGCGTGGTTCGCCCGCGCGCAACGCGATTTCCAGGCCTGGCTCGATGGCGGGGGGTTTATTCAGCATGAGGAAGAGGCGCTGGAGGAGGATTCCGGCCGATAAGGCGTGTAACGTGGACCTGCTATCGCTCCCCAAATGAAAACGACGGCTTGCGCCGTCGTTTTCGCTCCCAGGAAGAGCTGCTACAGTGAGGAATGGAATTCTCTCGAAACCGCACGCATGCGGGGAAGTAGTGTTGCCAGTTAGGTCGATCATCAACAGTTGGGTTATTTGATCGCTCCTCCTGGAAGAACTACAAACCTCACTATAGGATAATTTGCGGAACTTTCAAGGAACTTATTGAACTTTATCAGTTCAACTTGGGCATCGCAGGCGTGGACACGGCTTTCACCGCCCCTGCCCCCACCGAAGCGCCGAATTTCTTGAGTACCCGCTCCGGCAAGCCTTCGTGCGCCGTGTAGTCGACGATGTCTTCGGCCTTGACGATGTCGCGCGCGACCGTGTCGACCGTGCCGAAGCCGTCCGCCAGCCCCATGTCGACCGCCTTGGCGCCGGTCCAGTACAGGCCGGAGAAGGTTTCCGGGGTTTCCTTCAGGCGCGTGCCGCGGCCGGCGCGCACCACCGAGATGAATTGCTGGTGGATCTCGTTGAGCATTTCCTGCGCGTGGGCGCGGTGTTTTTCGGACTGCGGGCTGAACGGGTCGAGGAAGCCCTTGTTGGCGCCGGCCGTCAGCAGGCGCCGCTCGACGCCCAATTTTTCCATGGTGCCGGTGAAACCGAAGCTGTCCATCAGCACGCCGACCGAGCCGACGATGCTGGCCTTGTTGACGTAGATCTTGTCGGCAGCTGCCGCAATGTAATAGCCGCCCGAGGCGCAGATCTCGTCGACCACCACGTACAGCGGCTTGTCCGGGTAACCGCGCTTGAGGCGCAGGATTTCGTCGACGATGATGCCGGCCTGGACCGGGCTGCCGCCGGGACTGTCGATGCGCAGCACCACCGCGGCCGAGCCGGCGTCGGAGAAGGCCTTGTTCAGCGAAGGGATGACATTGTCGGCCGCGCCGCTGCCTTCTGCTTCGATCTCGCCGTTAATTTCGATTAAAGCGGTGTGGCGGCCGAGGTTCTCGTCCTCGCCGCCGAGGCTCAGGTCGAAATAGGTCCACAGGCCCACCACCAGGATGGTGAGAAAGGCCAGCCGGAAAAAGATGCTCCAGCGGCGCGCGGTGCGCCTTTCCTTGATGGTGGCGAAGACCAGCTTTTCGAGCGTGTCGCGCTCCCAGTTGCCTGCCGTCGGGTTGGCGGTAAAGTGCCCCTCCCCGTCATTCCTTAAGTGATCGCTCATAAATATCTAAAGTGAAATAAATTCGGCGCCGGAATGACCATCGTCTTCAGGCTGCCGGCGCGCTGATCCGTTCATCGGGTTGCCAGTACACCTTGCCGTCCGCCTCGCGCACGACGATCGGCCGCAGGCGTCCACCGCGGCAGGGCCCGCCCGCGCAGATGCCGCTTTCCGGGCGGTACACCGCGCCATGGGTCGCGCACATCAGGTACTCGCCGCCGGACTCGAAAAACTGCCCCTGCACCCAATCGAGTTCGATCGGGACGTGGGCGCAGCGGTTCAGGTAGGCATAGGCGGTGCCATGGAAACGCACGACGAAGCCGGTTGCCGCCTCGCCGAACACCGACACGGGAAAGCGCACACCGGCGCCGCCTTCCTGCAGGGCGTCGGAATCGCAGATCAGCACATCGGGCTGCTTTTCAGCCATCTCGTCGTCGGCCATCTTACGCGTATTCGGCCAGCCAGGCGTGCAGCTCGACCGCGGTCTTGGCCGAATACAAGGGACGGCAGGCCTGCAGCTGGTCGACCGGATGTGCGCCGTACTCTACGGCAATACCCGCGGCGCCGGCGTTGTTCGCCATCAGCAGGTCGTGCGTGGTGTCGCCGATCATCACTGTGCGCCGCATGTCCTGCCCCAGCTCGCGCGTCAGTTCCTGCAGCATGGCCGGATGGGGCTTGGAAAACGTTTCGTCAGCGCAGCGCGTGGCGTCGAAGGTGGACAGCAGTCCGGCCGCGTTCAGGGCCCGGTTCAGGCCGACGCGGCTCTTGCCGGTGGCTACCGCCAGGAAGTATCCCTGCTGGGAAAGTTCGGTCAACATCTCGCGAACGCCCTTGAACAGCACCAGTTCGTGGTCTTTTGTCAGGAAATGGTAGCGGTAACGCTCGACCAGGCGCGGGTACAGGGCGGGCGTCGCTTCGGGCACCGCGGCCTGCATCGCTTCCGGCAGGGCCAGCCCGATCACGTGCGAGGCAGCCTCGTCGCTGGGCACCGGCAGGCCGACGTCGCGCGCGGCCGCCTGGATGCAGCGCACGATGGCGACGGTGCTGTCCATCAGCGTGCCGTCCCAGTCGAAGACGATCAGATCAAATTGCTTTCTTGGCATGTCTTCCGGTTCGACACCGGCTCCTGTTTGTTGCTTCCGGCATTGCCGGTCTTGTTTTTGTAGGGTGGACGGCTTTGCCGTCCACGCGTCGATAGTTATCCGTTGGGCAGTCGCGAATGTTCATGCGTCCGTTGAACGCGTGGAGTAACTCATGCCGGGGGCATGAGTTACAAGCCGTCCACCCTACCCATCCTTAACCTACTGCCTGCCCCAAGCTTAACAAGAAACGGTCGCACTCTGCTGGCAGGGGCGCCTGCAGAGTCATTTGCTTGCCCGAATCCGGATGCGTGAACGTAATCTTATAGGCATGCAGGAACATGCGGCGCAGCGCGCCGCGCGTCTGGTCGGCCTTTTGCAGCGCCTTGTTCAGGGCAAAATCGCCATATTTCTCGTCGCCAAGGATCGGGAAGCCCGAGGACGCCAGGTGCACGCGGATCTGGTGGGTGCGACCAGTCTTGAGCTCGGCTTCCAGCAGGGCGAAGTTCTCCCACTTGCGCAGCAGGTTGAACACCGTGTGCGACTCCATGCCGCCGGCCTGCACCACCACGCGGCGCTCGCCGTCCGGCGTCGAATACTTATGCAGCGGCAATTTGACGTGCTGGCGCTTGTTGAACCAGTCGCCGGCCACGGCCGCCAGGTAGCGTTTATCCGTGTGGCCGTCGCGCATCTGCTCGTGCAGGTTGGTGAGCGCGGAACGCTTTTTCGCCAGCAACAGCAAGCCCGAGGTCTCGCGGTCGAGGCGGTGCACGAGTTCCAGGAACTTGGCGTCCGGGCGGGCGGCGCGCAATTGTTCGATGACGCCGTACGACACGCCCGAGCCGCCGTGCACGGCCACGCCGGCCGGCTTGTCGATGACGAGCAGGTGCGTGTCTTCGTGGACGATGCGGAACTCGGCGCCCGGGACCGGCGCGGTATGCGTCTTTTCGGCAATGCGGATCGGCGGGATGCGCACCAGGTCGCCCGCTTCCAGCCGGTACAACTGGTCGATACGGCCCTTGTTGACCCGGACCTCGCCGGAGCGCAGGATGCGGTAAATGTGGCTTTTTGGAACGCCTTTGCAGACCCGCAGCAGGTAGTTATCGATGCGCTGTCCTGCTTCTTCTTCGGTGATCGTGACGAACTGTGCTGCTAACGCCTGTGATGAAGGGGGAACAACATCGTTTTGCATCTTCATATGGACTGTCTTCCCAGAAATTCTCTCTAAGTCCTTCATTTTGAATATATAATCGACAGGCGGTGGTGAAACCTCTGCAGGTGTAAGAATTAAAACGATATTTTACACAGGGGCGCGCTCCATCGGCCCCGCAGGCATGCAAATTCGATGGAAAAAACGTGTACGCACATTCCTGCGTCGATCAGGGTTGCACCGCAGTTGTAATCGGATCGCGTGCAGGAGTGCCGGATTGGATTGTTTGGAACTGTAAGGATAAGTACCGGAAAGCTGCCTCCATGGGAGCTCGCCGGTTGATGGTGTCGATAACGCTTGTCGTTTCGCCGACCCGTTGCAAGCGTCTCCTGCAGGCTCTCGAGGCAAGGCTGATTACATCGCCTGTCGTCGAAGTCCAGGTGTGTTCGCTGTAAACGGCCTGGCTGGTTTTGCGCGCATTGCCTCCACCTTGTCGTGCCGCTCGGGATGAGCGGCCCAGGTATGGCGTGCCCTCGGCATGACGATCGATTCCATGCGCCCTGTTGCGGCAGCAAGCTTTTGCTTCGCGTTGCCGCACGCCCGGGCATACCCCCCCTCCAGCTCTCCCCTCCCGCGTATGTCCCTGTACTTTGGCCGCCCTGGCAAGGCGGCCGCGGAACGGCCCACGGGTCGTGGAGTTATAAAAATGAAACGTATGTTGTTTAACGCTACGCAGCAAGAAGAGTTGCGCGTAGCGATCGTCGACGGCCAGAAACTGATCGACATCGATATCGAAACGGCTGGACGCGAACAGCGCAAGTCGAATATCTACAAGGGTGTCATCACCCGCATCGAACCCTCCCTCGAAGCTTGCTTCGTCAGCTACGGCGAAGACCGCCACGGCTTCCTCCCCTTCAAAGAAGTTGCCCGTACTTATTTCCGTGATGGCGTCGACGTCCGCAATGCTTCCATCAAGGAAGCCCTGCGCGAAGGCCAGGAGATCATGGTCCAGGTCGAAAAGGAAGAGCGCGGCAACAAGGGCGCGGCCCTGACCTCGTTCATTTCGCTGGCCGGCCGTTACCTGGTCCTGATGCCGAACAACCCGCGCGGCGGCGGCGTGTCGCGCCGTGTCGAAGGCGAAGAGCGCCAGGAACTGCGCGAGACGATGGACAAGCTGGACCTGCCGCAAGGCATGTCGGTGATTGCCCGCACCGCCGGCATCGGCCGCAACGTCGAAGAACTGCAGTGGGACCTGAATTACCTGATGCAACTCTGGCGCGCGATCGAAGGCGCCGGCAAGTCGGCCTCGGGCGCCTTCCTGATCTACCAGGAAAGCTCGCTCGTCATCCGCGCCATCCGCGATTATTTCCAGCCTGACATCGGCGAAGTCCTGATCGACACCGACGAGATCTACGACCAGGCCCAGCAGTTCATGAGCCACGTGATGCCCGACATGGCGCACCGTGTAAAACGCTACAGCGACGACGTGCCGCTGTTCTCGCGTTTCCAGATCGAACACCAGATCGAAACCGCTTACGCGCGCACCGTGCCGCTGCCATCGGGCGGCGCCATCGTCATCGACCACACCGAAGCCCTGGTCTCCATCGACGTCAACTCGGCACGCGCCACGCGCGGCTCGGACATCGAGACCACCGCCTTCAACACCAACTGCGAAGCGGCCGACGAAGTGGCCCGCCAGCTGCGCCTGCGCGACCTGGGCGGCCTGATCGTCATCGACTTCATCGACATGGAAGTGGCGAAGAACCAGCGCGAGGTCGAAACCCGCCTGAAGGACGCCCTGCACCATGACCGCGCTCGCGTGCAAATGGGCAAGATTTCCCGCTTCGGCCTGATGGAACTGTCGCGCCAGCGCCTGCGTCCGTCGTTGTCCGAAGGCTCCCACGTGACCTGCCCGCGCTGCTCGGGCACCGGCCACATCCGCGACACCGAATCGTCCGCCCTGCAAGTCCTGCGCATCATCCAGGAAGAGGCGATGAAGGAAAACTCGGCCACGATCCACGTCCAGGTGCCGGTCGACGTCGCAGCCTTCCTGCTGAACGAGAAGCGCGGCGAAGTCCTCAAGATCGAGAACCGCCACCGCATTACCGTGATCCTGGTGCCGAACAAGCACCTCGACACCCCGCACTACAAGCTCGAGCGCATCAAGCACGACGATCCGCGCCTGGAAGACGCACCGTCCAGCTACACGCTGGCCGAGTCCGCCGAAACCGACATGGCCTACAGCAAGCGCCAGAAGGAAGAAGCCAAGCCGCGCCAGGAAGCCGTGGTCAAGACCATCACCCCGGCCCAGCCGGCGCCGGTGGTCGACCGCAGCGAGCCGGTCAAGCCGGTCAAGGCCGTCGAAGCAGCCCCGGTCACGCCAGTGGCGCCTGCCCCTGCCGGTTTCTTCGGCAAGCTCAAGAGCTTCTTCTTCGGCGCACCTGCCCCGGTCGCTCCGGCACCGGTGGCTGCCGAAGCGGCCAAGCCGGCCGCCCCTGCCGCAGCCGAACGCGGCGAGCGCGGCGGCCGTGGCCAGCGTACCCGCAATGGCCGTAACGAAGGCCGCAACGAGGGCCGTGGCGCCAAGTCCGAGCGTAGCCGCGAAGAACGCGATCTGACGGCCAAGGCCGGCGTCGACGAAGCCGCCAAAGGCGAACTCGAGGCCAAGCCGGCACGTCCACCGCGTCCGCCACGCGAGCCGCGCGCTCCGCGTGAGGCACGCGAGACGGCCGAGGCAAGCCCGGCAGCACCGCGCGCCGAACGCGGCGAGCGTCCGGAACGCGCACCCCGCCAGCCGCGCGAACGCGCCGAGCGCAACCAGCCGGTCGAAGCCAAAGTCGATGCCAAGCTTGATGCCAAGGCGGAAGACCTGACGGCCATCCACGCGATTCCGACGCCGGAATCGGAGCTGTCGACGACGACCCCGCACGGCGACCAGCTGGAGCACGCGGTGAAAGCCGTGACCACGCAAGGTCCAAATGGCGAGGAAGTGGAAGCCGAAGGCGACGAGCCGCGCCGCCGCCGCCGCCGCGGTGGCCGCAACCGTAACCGCCGCGACCGCGACCAGGCCGATGGCATCGAGTCCGCCGAGCATGGCGAACACGAAGGTACGCCGGCCTTCATGCCGGTTGCCGACGAGGAAGCCGCCAAGGTGCAGGCCGCCGCCGCTGCCGAGAAGCCGGCCCGCAAGCCGCGTGGCGAAGGCAAGCAGCAAGCCAACAAACTGGCGCCATGGCCGTTCCCGACCGCCGCCTCAGTGGCCGCTGCACAAGCCAAGGCTGCTGCAAAAGCTGCTCCGGCTCCGGCTCCGGCCGCTGCTCCGGTAGCCCAGCCTGCCCCGGCAGCGCTGGTGCAAGCGCCGACCGCGCAGACCTGGTTCTTCCCGACCGCCGCGTCGGTGGCTGCCAGCAAGCCGGCTGCCGTGGTTGAACAGGCTGCGCCGGCACCGGTGCAGGCTGCTCCGGTCGAGGCTGCTCCTGCTCCGGCCCCTGCTCCTGCTCCTGCTCCGGCAGTGGTCGAGGCGCCGGCGGTGCAAGCTGCCGCGCCGCAAGCGCCAGCCGCTGCGCCAGCACCAGCTCCGGCAGCGGCACCAGCCCCTGCCGACCTGAGCGAACTGCTCGGTGCCGCCGGCCTGACCCTGGCCGCAACGGACCCGGAAAAGCTGCGCGCAGCCCAGGAAGCCGCCGCCCAGGCAGCCGCCCCGATCCGCGTCGGCCGTGCCCGCAAGCCGGCCCCGAAGCTGGCCGACGAGCCGCTGATCCAGGTCGACACCCGCCAGTAAGCCGGTGTTGAGCTGATATGGAAAGGGAAGCCGCGTGCTTCCCTTTTTTACGCCGCTCCCGGTAGGGTGGGCGCCCTGTGCCCACGCGGTACGCGATATGCAAGCACGCGGTGCCATGCCGTCAACAAGCGCCGATGTATCGAAACGGCGCAAAAAAGACCGGCCACCGGCGCGGATGTTTCCGGACGCCAGTTGTTGGATGACAGCCCGGCTGCAGGCCCAAAGGATGCGCCGCACCGCGTGGGCACGGAGTGCCCACCCTACGATGTTCATGCGTTCGATTGCACATCCTGACCTGTTTTCTTCCTGACTAACATGAACGACCACCCCGTTCCTTCACCGGTCACCCGCCGCGAAGCTTTCCTCTACTGGCTCAAGCTCGGCTTCATCAGCTTCGGCGGCCCTGCCGGCCAGATCGCGCTGATGCACACGGAACTGGTCGAACGCCGCCGCTGGATCTCCGAAGGCCGCTTCCTGCACGCATTGAACTACTGCATGCTGCTGCCCGGCCCGGAGGCGACGCAGCTGGCGGTCTACATCGGCTGGCTGCTGCACCGCACCTGGGGCGGCATCGTCGCCGGCCTGCTGTTCATCCTGCCTTCGCTGGCGATCCTGATCGGGCTGGCCTGGATTTACCTTGCCTTCGGCCATCTTGCGATCGTGGCCGGCATCATGAACGGCATCAAGCCGGCAGTGGTGGCGATCGTGCTGGCGGCGGCCTGGCGCATCGGCAGCCGCACGTTGCGCAACAAGGTGCTGATCGGCATTGCGCTGGCGGCCTTCGTCGCCATCGCGCTGCTGGGGGTGCCCTTCCCGCTCATCGTGCTGGGCGCGGCGCTTGCCGGCCTGGCCGGTGCGCGCCTGCGTCCGCAGGCCTTTCATCCCGCCAGCGCCCATGCCGCGGGAGAGGTTGCGCCGGCCACGGCCAGGCCGCGCGCCCTCATCGACGACGATACGCCCACGCCTTCCCACGCCCGCTTCTCGAAGCGTCACCTGGCGAAGGTGGTGCTCGCTGGCGTCGGCCTGATGGCGGCCGCCTGGCTGCTGCTTGTGCTTTGGGGCGGCGCCCGGGGCACGCTGGCGCAGATGGGCTGGTTCTTCACCAAGGCCGCCCTGCTCACTTTCGGGGGCGCCTATGCCGTGCTGCCCTATGTCGTGCAGGGCGCGGTCGAGCACTACGGCTGGCTGAGCGCGCCGCAGATGATCGACGGACTGGCGCTCGGCGAAACCACGCCGGGGCCGCTGATCATGATTGTCGCGTTCGTCGGCTTCGTCGGCGGCTGGACCCATACCCTGCTCGGGCCGGAAGCGCTGCCGCTGGCCGGCATCGCCGGGGCGGCGGTCGCGGCGCTGTTTACCTTCGTCCCCTCCTTCATCTTCATCCTCGCCGGCGGCCCGCTGGTGGAGTCGACACGCGGCAACCTGCGCCTGACGGCCCCGCTCACGGCGATCTCGGCGGCGGTGGTCGGCGTCATCGCCAGCCTGGCGCTCTACTTCGGGCGCGAGGTATTCTTCGCCGGCGGCCACCTCCAGCCGGCGGCGATCGTGCTCGGCGTACTGGCCGCTATCGCCCTGCTGCGCTACAAGGTCGGCACGATCACCTTGATCGCCGCCTGTGCACTCGCTGGCCTCGTGCTATCGTATTGGCATGGCTGAAAACATCATCATGCTGCACGATTTGCGAGCGCCCGCGCTGGCCGTGCCGGCAGCACCCGAAGCGCCGGTCGGCCACCTGGCCGATGCCCTCGCGCGCCCCCTGCACGACCTGCGTATTTCCGTGACCGACCGCTGTAATTTCCGCTGCGTGTACTGCATGCCGAAGGAAGTGTTCGGCAAGGATTATCCCTACCTGCCGCACGGCGACCTGCTCAGCTTCGAGGAGATCACCCGCGTGGCGCGCCTGTTCATCGCCCACGGCGTCGAGAAGATCCGCCTGACCGGCGGCGAGCCGCTGCTGCGCAAGAACCTCGAGCAGCTGGTGGCGATGCTGCGCGCCCTGCCGACGCCGTCCGGGCGCCCGCTCGACCTGACCCTCACCACCAACGGTTCGCTGCTCGCGCGCAAGGCGCGTGCGTTGAAGGATGCGGGCCTGGACCGCGTCACGGTCTCGCTCGACGCGCTCGACGACGCCGTCTTCAAGCGCATGAACGACGTCGACTTCGCGGTCGCCGACGTGCTGGCCGGGATCGACGCGGCGCATGCAGTGGGCCTGGGGCCGGTCAAGGTCAACATGGTCGTCAAGCGCGGCAGCAACGACGAGCAGATCGTGCCGATGGCGCGCCACTTCAAAGGCTCGCCGACCATCCTGCGCTTCATCGAATACATGGACGTGGGCGCCTCCAACGGCTGGAACATGGAGGAAGTGGTGCCATCGAGCGAAGTCGTGCGGCGCATCGCGGCCGAGCTGCCGCTGGTGCCGCAGGCGGCCAATTACACTGGCGAGACGGCGGCGCGCTGGCGCTATGTCGACGGCGGCGGCGAGGTCGGCGTCATCTCGAGCGTCACCGGCGCCTTCTGCAAGGATTGCAGCCGCATGCGCCTCTCGACCGAAGGCAAGCTCTACACCTGCCTGTTCGCCACCCGCGGCCACGACCTGCGCGCCCTGCTGCGCGCCGGCCACGACGACCTCGCGATCGGCGGGGCCATCGCGCGGCTGTGGCAGGGGCGCAGCGACCGCTACTCGGAAACGCGCACCATCAATACCGCCGGCCTCAAGGATGGGCTCAACAGCGCTGGCGCACGCAAGGTCGAAATGTCCTACATCGGTGGTTAAAACAACATGAACAAACACGAATCGATCAGCGGGCTGATCCTCGCAGGTGGACGCGGCACGCGCATGGGCCAGGTGGACAAGGGCCTGCAGCCTTTCCGCGGCAAGACCATGGCTGCGCACGTGCTCGAACGCCTCGCGCCCCAGGTGGCGAGCGTCGCCATCAACGCCAACCAGAACCTGGATGTCTACGCGGCCATGGGTGCGCCGGTCTGGCCGGACGACCTGCCCGGGTTCGCCGGGCCGCTGGCGGGCATGGAAGCGGGCATGCGGCGCTGCCAGACGCCTTACCTGCTCACTGCGCCCTGCGATTCGCCCTTCCTGCCGCCCGACCTGGCCGAGCGCCTGCTGCGCGCGCTGGAAGAGCAGGACGCCGACCTCGCGTTCGCGATGACCCGGGAGCCGGGCCAGCGCCCGCAGCCGCATCCGGTGTTTTGCCTGGTCAAGGCGAACCTGCTGCCTGTTTTGTCGAGCTACCTGGCCGAGGGTGGACGGCGCATGGACGGCTGGTACGCCGATCTGAAGGCGGTCGAGGTGCTGTTCGAGGACGCCGACGCCTTCCGCAACATCAATACCCTGGACGAGCTGCGCGGTCTCGACACCGGACGCGCACAGCGCCTGGCGGACGTGACGAGCTGCCTGTCGGATTACGACCCGGACGCCCTGCCCGTCAGGCAGGCGCAGCACATCATCCGCGAATTCGTGCAGCCCGTCGGCGCCATCGAGCAGGTGGCGCTGCGCGCCGCACTCGGCCGCGTGCTGGCGCGCGACCTCGTCTCGCCCATCGACGTCCCGGCGCACGACAACTCGGCGATGGACGGCTACGCGCTGCGCGGCGGCGACCTGCCGTTTGAGGGCGAGGCGCGCTTCGCCGTGATCGGCACCGTGTACGCGGGGCGGCCATCCAGTGCGGTGCCCGGGCCGGGCGAATGCGTGCGCATCATGACGGGCGGCGTCATGCCCGAAGGCTGCGACAGCGTGGTGCCGCAAGAGCTGCTGGCCGAGGATGGCGAACACGAGATCGTCCTGCGCGCCGGCACCATCCGCGCGGGCGACAACCGCCGCTTCGCCGGCGAAGATTTAAAAGCCGGCAGCCCCGCGCTGCGCGCCGGGAAGATCATCCGCCCGGCCGACCTGGGCCTGGTCGCCTCGCTCGGCATTGCCGAAGTGCCGGTGCGGCGCCGGCTGCGCGTCGCCTTCTTCTCCACCGGCGACGAACTGCGCTCGATCGGCCAGCCGCTGGACGAAGGCAGCGTCTACGACAGCAACCGCTACACCATCTACGGCATGCTGCAGCGCCTGGGCTGCGAGATCATCGACATGGGCATCGTGCGCGACGACCCCGCCGCGCTCGAGGAAGCCTTGCGCAGCGCCTGCGAGAACGCCGACGCGATCGTCACCTCGGGCGGCGTCTCGGTGGGCGCGGCCGACTACACCAAGCAGATCATGGCGCGCCTGGGCGACGTCACCTTCTGGAAGATCGACATGCGCCCCGGCCGGCCGCTCGCCTTCGGCCGCATCGCCTCCAACGGACACAGCGCCTTCCTGTTCGGGCTGCCGGGCAATCCGGTCGCGGTGATGGTCTCGTTCTACTTCTTCGCCCGCGAAGCCCTGCTGCGCATGATGGGCGCGCATGCTCCCCTGCCCCTGCTGCGCGCGCGCTCCGAAGCGCCGATCCGCAAGAAGCCCGGCCGCACCGAATACCAGCGCGGCATCCTCAGCCACGGCGAAGACGGCATGCCGCAGGTGCGCATCACGGGCTCGCAAGGGTCGGGCATTTTGCGCTCGATGTCGGAGGCGAATTGCATGGTGGTGCTGCATGATGAGCAGGGGGGTGTTTCGGCTGGGGACATGGTCGATGTGCTGATGTTCGAAGGGCTGGTGTAAAACACTCCCACGGCCCGACAACATCGCTATCGCCACAGTAGGGTGGGCGCCCCGTGCCCACGCGGAACTTCGCACTGACGCGGCTGTCATCAAAACCGATGCATCCGCGTCTTGTTGACACCTCTCATTGATCATCCACGATCCGTAACGAACGGCTGCGCGCGCACTCTACAATGCGCGCCACCATGAGCCGATACCGCCGCGCACGCACTAGTCCCACATATTTCTTCACCTTGGTTACGTTTCGACGGCAACCGATCTTGTGCCATGCGCTGATTCGCTCCGCCTTGCGCCTGGCGCTCCAAAACGTTCGCAAAACACGCCCGTTCCAGATCGATGCGTGGGTCCTGATGCCCGATCACCTGCACTGCATCTGGACCTTGCCGGATGGCGACGTGGACTATTCGACGCGCTGGGCGCTGATCAAAAACTCGGTATCGCGGTTTGCCGGCATGGTTGGTTCGTCAGACGGCAATGTGAGTGTATCGCGGCTCAAGCATCGCGACTCGGCCATCTGGCAACGCCGCTTTTACGAGCACGAAATCCGTGATGAGCGTGATTTTGAACGGCATATGGATTACGCCCATTACAACCCGGTCCGCCATGGATATGCCGAGAGTGCCCGGGCTTGGCCGTTTTCGACATTTCATCGGTATGTGCGACAGGGCGTGTACCCGCCGAATTGGGGTGGGACGGTTGAAGCGCAGTCAATGTCGTTGGAATAAGACAGGATTGGCGGTGCGGAGCGAACAGTCGGTGCAGCGGAATACGGATGCGGACGTAACGCGTGGGCACGGGGCGCCCACCCTACGGTTGTCAGCGCAGTGACGACACCATCAATCGTCCCGTTCCGCCTCCGGCCCCAACATCAGCTGCGCCGCCTCGCTCGGCAAGGCCTCCACCGACTTCAGCTTGCGCGCCATCTGCCGGCTGCGCACTTCGGCGCTTTCGATGTTCTTGGCGGCCTTTTCCAGGGTGGCCTTGGTGGCGGCGAGCACGTCGCCGAATTTGCCGAACTCGGTCTTCACGGCGCCCAGCACCTGCCACACTTCGGACGACCGCTTTTCCAGCGCCAGGGTGCGGAAGCCCATTTGCAGGCTGTTGAGCAGTGCCGTCAGGGTCGACGGGCCGGCGATCGTCACGCGCATCGTGCGCTGCAGTTCGTCGGCCAGGCCGGGGCGGCGCATGACTTCGGCGTACAGGCCTTCGGTCGGCAGGAACAGGATCGCGAAGTCCGTGGTCTGCGGCGGCGACACGTATTTTTCGCAGATCGTCTTGGCCTCGCCGCGTACCGCACGTTCGAGTTCGGCGCCGAACCTGGCCACGCCGTCGGCGTCGGCCCGGTCCTGGGCTTCGACCAGGCGCTCGTACTGCTCCTTCGGGAACTTGGCGTCGATCGGCAGCCACAGCGGAGGACCGCCTTCGACGGTGCCGGGCAGCTTGATCGCGAATTCGACCCGCGCGTTGGTCCCGAGCACGGTCTCGACGTTCTTGGCGTACTGGTCCACCGTCAGCACCTGCTCGAGCAGCATTTCGAGCTGCACTTCGCCCCAGGTGCCGCGCGTTTTCACGTTGGTCAGCACGCGTTTCAGGTCGCCCACGCCGATCGCCAGCTGCTGCATTTCACCGAGACCCTGGTGGACTTTTTCGAGGCGCTCGGAGACGTGGCGGAAGGATTCGGTCAGGCGCGTTTCCAGCGTCGTGTGCAGCTTTTCGTCGACCGTCTGGCGCATCTCTTCCAGGCGCTTGGCATTGTCCGTCTGGAGGTCGCGGATCTTGTGTTCGAGCGTGGCGCGCACTTCCAGCATGCGCTGGGCGTTCGATTCGGTGAGGTTGGCGAGGGTCTGCTGCAGCGTGTCGGCGAAACGCTTGAGCGCGCGCGCCTGCTCTTCGCGCCCGCCGGCCGCGTGCAGCTGCATCTGCTGGCGCATGCTGTCGAGCTGCTGGGCGGTCGCCGCCTGGTGCTGGGCCATATGGCCGGCCAGCTCCTGGCGCGTGGCCTGGGCGCTGTGCTGGAGTTCGAGGCGCAGCTCGCGTTCGAGACGTTCGAAAGCCAGCCCCTGGCCGTCCCCTCCCCGCGGGCGCAGCAGCATCAAGGCCTGCAGCGCGATCACGACCAGCAGCGCCGCGGCCAGTACCAATTCGAAAGTGGTCATCAGTCCGCCTTATTCCGCATCCAGTCGGCGGTCTGGTAGAAAGACTGCATCAGGCGCAGGCGCATCTCCTCGTCCATGCCGATGTCTTCCATCGCCCAGGCCATGGCGCGCAGCCACTGGTCGCGCTCCTGCGTGCCGATCGCGAACGGCAGGTGACGCGCGCGCAGGCGCGGGTGGCCGTAGCGTTCGATGAAGAGGTCGGGGCCGCCCATCCAGCCGGACAGGAACATGAACAGCTTCTCGCGCGAGCTGTCGTTGGGTTTGGGGTGCATTGCGTGGATGCCGGCAAATTCCGGCTCCAGTTCCATCAGGTCGTAAAAGCGGTCGACCAGTTCGCGCAGGCGTGCTTCGCCGCCGATGATTTCGTACAGGGTTTGGTTCTCGGACATGGCGCCATGATAGCGTAGGGTGGGCGCCTCCACCAGAACGGATGCGCACCTGCGGCTTTTGCTGTGCACACGCGAAGCGTGGACGGCAAAGCCGTCCACGCCCCCCTTACGCTTCGCGCAGCGTCTGCAGCGGCGGCTGGCGCAGCACCCCGCGCAGCCCCAGCCACCCGCCGACGAGCGCGCACACCGCGCCGACCGCGATCCCGGCCAGCCACACGCCCGGCTCGAAGGCCCAGGGGAACTTGAACTGGTACGTGGCCAGCGCCCATCCCAGCAGCGCAGCGCCGCTGGCCGCCAGCAGGCCGGCCAGCCCGCCGACCAGCACGAACTCGATGCGCTGGGCCTGGGCCAGCTGCTTCTTGGTGGCGCCGAGGGCGCGCAGCAGCCCCGCTTCCCGGGTGCGCTCCGACTGCGATCCCATCAGCGCCGCGTAGAGCACCAGCACGCCCGAGGCGAGCGTGAACAGGAACAGGAATTCGACGGCCACCACGACCTGGTCCACCACTTCCTGCACCTGGCGGATGATGCCGCTGACGTCGATCACGGTCAGGTTCGGGTAGGCACGCGCCAGCTCATTGGTAAAACCCGTGGCCAGGCCCGCGCCCTGCTGCGGCAGGTGAAAGGCGGTCATGTAGGTGGCCGGCGCGTCGGCCATGGCGGCCGGGTTGATGATGACGAAGAAGTTGGCGCGCATCGAGCCCCATTCGAGCTTGCGCAGGCTGGTGATCCTGGCGTCGACGACGATGCCGGCCATGTCGAAGCGCATGACGTCGCCCAGTTTCAGGCCCAGGGTGTTGGCGATGCCCTGCTCCACCGAGGCTTCGGAGACGCCCGGCGCATCGCGATACCAGGCGCCGCCCACGATCTCGTTGCCTTCCGGGGCCTGCGTCATCGTCGACAGGTTAAATTCGCGGTTGGCCAGGCCGCGCGCGCGGTCCTCGGTGTAGGTGGTCGAGGTGATCGGCTTGCCGTTCACGGCGGTCAGGCGGCCGCGGATCATCGGGTAGAGCACCGGCTTCTCGACGCCGGCGCCGACCATGCGCCGCGCGACATCGTCCTTCTGCTCCGGCAGCACGTTGATGACGAATCGGTTCGGCGCATTCTCGGGCGTGGCGCGCTGCCAGGCCGCGACCAGGTCGCCGCGCACCACGGTCAGCAGGAGCAGCGCCATGAGGCCCAGCGCAAGCGACACCACCTGCACGATGGTGGCGCCCGGACGGCGCTGCAGCGAAGTGACGGCGAAGCGCCAGCCCTGGTGGCTGGACACCCCGCGCAGGCGGCGCAGCAGGCGCAGGCCGAGCCAGGCCACCAGCGCAAACACGGCGAAGCCGCCAAGGAAGCCGCCGGCGGTGGTCAGCGCCAGTTTCGGGTCGCCCGCCTGCCACAGCAGGAGCAGCACGAACACGCCGATGCCCAGGCCGTAGGTGGCCAGCGCCATCGGCTGCGGCGCGGCCTGCTCGCGGCGGATCACGCGGTTGTGCGGCACGTTGCGCAACTGCAGAACCGGCGGCAGCGCGAAGCCGACCAGCAGCAGCATGCCGGTGGCGATGCCCTGCAGGGCCGGCAGCGGCGACACCGGCGGCAGGTCGGCCGGCAGCAGGCCGCCGATCAGTTCCAGCAGCACAAAATGCGCCGCAAAACCGACGGCCACGCCGATGATGCTGCCGGCCAGCCCGACCAGCGCGAATTCGATCAGGTACAGGGCGCCGACGCCGTTTTGCGTCATGCCCAGGCAGCGCAGCATGGCGCAGGCGTCGAGGTGGCGCTGCATGAAGCGGCGCGCCGCCATCGCGACCGCCACCGCAGCCAGCATCGCCGACAGCAGGCCGACGAGGGACAGGAACTGGTCGGCGCGCTCGAGCGTCGCCTGCATCTCGGGGCGGCCGTTTTCCAGCGACTCGATGCGCACGCCCTTGACGTTGTCCTGGGCGATGCGCTCGCGCACCCAGCGTCCGTACTCGAAGGCGCGCTCCATGTCGTTCTGGTTGGGCGCGGCCACCTGCATGCGGTAGGTGACGCGGGCGAAGTTGTCGACCAGGCCGGTGGACGGCAGGTCGCTCAGCGCCAACATCACGCGCGGCGCGAAGTTGGCGAAGGAGGCGCCGCGGTCCGGTTCGGCCGCGACCAGCTGCGCGATGGTGAAGCGGCGGTCGCCCAGCTGCAGCGTATCGCCGACCTTCACGCCGATCCCGGTCAGCAGGTTGGCGTCGACCCAGACCGTGCCCGGACTCGGCACGCCGCGCGTCGGCGTGCCGCGCGCTTCGCTGGCCTGGATCGGATCGGTGGTGATGCGTAGTTCGCCGCGCAGCGGATAGCCCGGGGAGACCGCCTTGATCGAGGCCAGCTGCGCCATCGATGCGTCTCCCTCGCCGCCCTGCGCCATGCTCGGGAAGGTGACGGTGTCGGCCAGCAGCAGGCCGCGGCGCTGCGCTTCCAGGCGCCACGCGGCGGGCACCGGATTGTCGGCGTTGACAAGCAGGTCGGCGCCCAGCAGCTGGTTGGCGTCGCGCGCCAGGCCGGCGCGCATGCGGTCGATGAAGAAGCCGACCGAGGACAGGGCCGACACGGCCACGATCAGGGCGACGAGCAGGAAGCGCAGTTCGCCGGCGCGCCAGTCGCGCGCGGTCATGCGGAGGGACTGTCGGAAGGACGCGATGAGCATGGCAGTGGCTTAGTGAGTGGGCGCGAAGAAGCTGTCGACTTCAGCGAGGAAGGCGCGCTTCTGTTCCGGGTCGAGGAAGGCCGCCTCGAAGCTGTTGCGCGCAAGCTGGCGGGCATGCGTTTCGTCCAGCGGCAGGGCCTCGAAAGCGGCGATGAAATTGTCGTTCATGTAGCCGCCAAAATATGCCGGGTCGTCCGAATTGACGGTGGCGGCCAGCCCCTTGTCGAGCAGGACGCGCAGGTTGTGCGACCCCATCACGTCGAAGACGCGCAGCTTGATGTTCGACAGCGGGCAGACGGTCAGCGCCATCCGTTCCTGCACCAGGCGCTCGACCAGGGCCGGGCTCTCGAGGCAGCGCACGCCGTGGTCGATGCGCTCGACCTTCAGCACGTCGAGCGCGCTCTCGATGTAGGCGGGCGGCCCCTCCTCGCCCGCATGGGCCACCAGGCGCAGGCCGAGCTGGCGCGCGCGCTCGAACACGCGCGCGAATTTTTCGGGCGGATGGCCGACCTCGGACGAGTCGAGGCCGACGCCGATGAACTTGTCGCGATGGGGCAGCGACTCCTCCAGCGTGACCAGCGCTTCTTCCTCGGACAGGTGGCGCAGGAAGCACATGATCAGCTTGGCGCTGATCGGCCCCTCCTGGCAGGCGCGCCAGATGCCGTTGATGACGGTCTCGAAGGGCACGCCGCGCGCGGTATGGGTTTGCGGATCGAAGAAGATCTCGGCGTGGCGCACATTGTCGGCGGCGGCGCGCGCGAGGTAGGCGGCCGTCATGTCGTAGAAGTCCTGCTCGGTCAGCAGCACACTGGCGCCCGCGTAATAAATGTCGAGGAAGGATTGCAAATCGCTGAAAGCGTAGGCCTCACGCAACGTTTCGACCGATGGATAGGCCAGAGAGACGCCGTTCCTTTGCGCCAACGCAAAGATTAGCTCCGGCTCGAGCGAGCCCTCGATATGGATATGCAATTCCGCTTTCGGCATGTGTTCGATGGTGTGGCGCAGCTGCTCGTTGAGCATGGTGTTCTCCGTCTGGGCGGTTTGGCAGGGATAGGCGAGCAAGTGTACCGCATGACCATCCTGCCCTGTTTTCATTGGACAGACCGCGAAAAAAACGGGCAATTTTGCGTGCGCCACCGGCTCGCCGGATCATGCACTATGACTACGAAGGTTTCGACAACCCGGCAGTAAATCCGCTGGGATATGGTTCTGCAGAATGTTCGGAACGCGGTTTTTGTATGGCCGTCGGCAGCATCCCTGAAAATGTGTTTTGATAGCAGAATCAGACACTTACTGATGACCTTGCAACACTCGCGTTACTGCTTTGACTTCGGGAACCAATAGGCACATAATAAATTTCAGAAACACAAGAAGACCCTCCAGCCAAATGGGAATCCGGCCACGAACCGGACAGAACAAATGCCCTAGCCGACGCGATTTGCGGCGCTACCAGGGCTACCCGTCAAAAATGGGACTGACGCCAAGAAAAATTCGGGCTTGGGCAGTCGGCTGCGTCCGGCTGTCGTGACAGTGATCGTTGTTTGCACACTAAAGGACATGCACATGACCATTTTTGACAACTACGCAGCCCGCTACGAGCGTACCCGTGAAGAAGAATATTCCCTGTCCGAATACCTTGCCCTGTGCAAGAAGGACCCGCTGACCTATGCCAGCGCGCCGGAACGGATGCTCGCGGCGATCGGCGAACCCAAGCTCGTCGATACCCGGCTCGACCCGCGCATGTCGCGCATCTTCGCCAACAAGGTCATCAAGATTTACCCCGCCTTCCGCGAGTTCTACGGCATGGAAGAAGTGATCGAGCAAGTGGTCTCGTACTTCCGCCACGCGGCCCAGGGCCTGGAAGAACGCAAGCAGATCCTCTACCTGCTCGGGCCCGTCGGCGGCGGCAAGTCGTCGATCGCGGAAAAGCTCAAGCACCTGATGGAACAGGTCCCCTTCTATGCGATCAAGGGCTCGCCCGTGAACGAGTCGCCGCTGGGCCTGTTCAACGAAGAAGAAGACGGCGTCATCCTCGAAGAGGACTACGGCATTCCGCGGCGCTACCTGCGCTCGATCCCGAGTCCGTGGGCCGTCAAGCGCCTGCACGAGTTCGGCGGCGACATCAACAAATTCCGCGTCGTCAAACGCTATCCGTCGATCCTGAAGCAGGTCGCCATCTCGAAGACCGAACCGGGCGACGAAAACAACCAGGACATCTCGTCCCTGGTCGGCAAGGTCGACATCCGCAAGCTCGAGGATTATTCGCAGGACGATCCGGACGCCTACAGCTATTCGGGCGGCCTGTGCCTGGCGAACCAGGGCCTGATGGAATTCGTCGAGATGTTCAAGGCGCCGATCAAGGTGCTGCACCCGCTGCTCACCGCGACCCAGGAAGGCAATTACAAGGGCACCGAGGGTTTCGGCGCGATTCCCTTCGAAGGCATCATCCTGGCGCACTCGAACGAATCGGAGTGGAAGAGCTTCCGGAATAACCGCAACAACGAAGCTTTCCTCGACCGCATCTATATCGTGAAGGTGCCCTACTGCCTGCGCATCTCCGACGAAATCAAGATCTACGACAAGCTGATTCGCAATTCCTCGCTGGAGAAGGCTCCCTGCGCGCCCGGCACCCTGCGCATGATGGCGCAGTTCGCGATCCTGTCGCGCCTGAAGGATCCGGAAAACTCGAGCATCTATTCGAAGATGCTGGTCTACGATGGCGAGAACCTGAAGGACACCGATCCGAAAGCGAAATCGCTGCACGAATACGTCGATTACGCCGGCGTGGACGAAGGCATGAACGGCCTGTCGACGCGCTTCGCCTTCAAGATCCTCTCAAAGGTCTTCAACTTCGACAACACCGAAGTGGCGGCCAATCCGGTGCACCTGCTGTACGTGCTGGAGCAGCAGATCGAGCGCGAGCAGTTCCCGCCCGAACTCGAGCAGCGCTACCACTCGTATATCAAAGAGCACCTGGCGCAGCGCTATGTCGATTTCATCGGCAAGGAAATCCAGACGGCCTACCTGGAAAGCTATTCCGAATACGGCCAGAACATTTTCGACCGCTACGTGACCTTTGCCGACTTCTGGATCCAGGACCAGGAATTCCGCGATCCGGACACCGGCGAGAGTTTCGACCGCGAGTCGCTCAATGCCGAGCTGGAAAAGATCGAGAAGCCGGCCGGGATTTCGAACCCGAAGGATTTCCGCAACGAGATCGTCAACTTCGGCCTGCGTGCCCGCGCCACCAATGGGGGCAAGAATCCGGCCTGGACCAGCTACGAGAAGTTCCGCACCGTCATCGAGAAGAAAATGTTCTCGAACACCGAGGAACTTCTGCCGGTCATTTCGTTCAATGCCAAGGCGAGCGCCGAGGATGCGACCAAGCATGCCGACTTTGTCGCGCGCATGGTGGAAAAGGGTTACACCGCCAAGCAGGTGCGGCTCCTGTGCGAATGGTACCTGCGTGTAAGGAAGTCGTCGTAAGGCAGGTGGTAGGCGGCGGGTGGTCGACAACGCGCACACGCCGGGAGGGAAGCAGCGTGAATCGTCGCCTCCGGGCGGCGCCGTACAAGCTTCCTTTTTAGTTCCGCGCATTTTTGACCACCCTGCCAGTCGTGCGCACCCCGCGTATGCACGCTGCGTATTAAGATAGGGGGACCGGAGCAGTCGCCGGTCCGCCGCGGGTTTTACAGGAGGCATGTTTTGACTTACCTCATCGACCGACGCTTGCAGGGCAAGAACAAGTCCGCCGTCAACCGCGAACGCTTCCTGCGCCGCTACAAGGCGCAGATCAAGGACGCGGTCGGCCGCGCGATCAAGGGCCGCTCGATTACCGACGTCGAGAACGGCGAAAAAGTCTCGATCCCTGTCAAAGACGTCAGCGAGCCGCATTTCGGCCATGCCCACGGCGGCGTGTGGGAGACCATCAACCCCGGCAATACCGAATACCAGAAAGGCGACCAGTTCAACCGTCCGCGCAGCGGCGGCGGCGGGTCCGGGCGCGGGCGCGCCGGCAACAGCGACCAGACCACCGAAGACGATTTCATTTTCGAGCTGTCGCGCGAAGAATTCATGAATTATTTCTTCGAGGACCTCGAGCTGCCGAACATGATCAAGACCCAGCTGTCGCAGACGGTCGACTTCAAGACCCAGCGCGCCGGCTACAACGTCTCGGGCACGCCCTCGAACATCCACGTGCTGCGCTCGCTGCGTGGCGCGCTCGGGCGGCGTATTGCCGTCGGTGGCCCCAGCCGCAGGAAGCTGCAGGACGCTCAGCAGGAACTGCAGGACCTCTACGATGCGGAAGTGCCGGAAGACGATCCGCGCGTCGTCGAACTGCGCAAACTGGTGCACCACCTGCATACCCGCATCAACGCCATTCCCTTCATCGACCCGTTCGACCTGCGCTACAGCAACCGCATCAAGGTGCCCAAGCCGAGTACCCAGGCCGTGATGTTCTGCATCATGGACGTGTCCGGCTCGATGGACGAAACGCGCAAGGATACGGCGAAACGCTTCTTCATCCTGCTGTACCTCTTCCTCAAGCGCGTCTACGAGCGCATCGACGTCGTCTTCATCCGCCACCACACGGCCGCGGCCGAAGTCGACGAGGACGAATTCTTCCATTCGCGCGAATCGGGCGGCACCGTGGTGTCTTCGGCCCTGCACCTGCTGCAGAAAGTCATCGGCGAGCGTTATTCGAACGCGGACTGGAATGCCTACGTCGCCCAGGCATCGGACGGCGACAACTGGGACAACGATTCGGTGCTGTGCAAGCAGCTGCTCAACAACGGCATCATGCCGAAGGTCCAGTACTACACCTATGTCGAGATCACCGACGGCCCGCCGCAAAACCTGTGGGAGCAGTACACCGAGGTGGCGGCCCACCACAGCAATTTCGCGATGCAGAAAATCGTGACGCCGGCCGACATTTATCCGGTCTTCCGCGAGCTGTTTAAAAAGCAGCCCAAGTAAGTCCGACAGACTCCGAGGCGCATATGCCAGATGATCATACCAATCCGCGCGCTTTGCCAGAACAGTCGGAGTGGACCTTCGACCTGATCGAGCAGGCGCACGAGGAAATCCGCCGCGTGGCCAGGAAATTCGGCCTCGACACCTACCCCAACCAGCTCGAAATCATCACCGCCGAGCAGATGATGGACGCCTATACCTCGGTCGGCATGCCGGTGTCCTATAACCACTGGTCTTTCGGCAAGCACTTCCTGTCGACCGAAAAGAGCTACAAGCGCGGCCAGATGGGCCTGGCCTACGAAATCGTCATCAATTCCAATCCCTGCATCGCCTACCTGATGGAGGAAAACAGCCTGACGATGCAGGCGCTCGTGATCGCCCACGCGGCCTACGGCCACAATTCCTTCTTCAAGGGGAATTACCTGTTCCGCACCTGGACCGATGCCGAGGCGATCGTCGACTACATGGTGTTTGCCAAGAACTATATTGCCGAGTGCGAGCAGCGCTACGGCATCGACGCCGTCGAGGACCTGCTCGACTCCTGCCATGCGATCCAGAATTACGGGGTCGACCGCTACAAGCGCCCGGCCAAGCTGTCGGTGGCGCAGGAGGCGGCGCGCCAGAAGGAACGCGAGGAATACGCCCAGTCCCAGGTGAACGCCTTGTGGCGCACGGTGCCGCGGCGCGAGGAGGAAGAGCGCGACACGCCGCCGCCGCGCTTCCCGCTCGAGCCCGAGGAAAACCTGCTGTACTTCATCGAGAAGTACGCGCCCCTGCTCGAACCCTGGCAGCGCGAACTGGTGCGCATCACGCGCAAGATCTCCCAGTACTTCTATCCGCAACGCCAGACCCAGGTGATGAACGAAGGCTGGGCCACCTTCTGGCACTACACGATTTTGCAGGAACTATATAAAGAGGGAATCGTCGGCGACGGCTTCATGCTCGAATTCCTGCAAAGCCATACCAACGTCGTGTACCAGCCGCCGGCGACCAGTCCCTATTACAGCGGCATCAATCCGTACGCGCTCGGCTTTGCGATGATGAGCGACATACGCCGCATTTGCGAAGAACCCACCGACGAAGACCGCGCCTGGTTCCCCGACATCGCCGGCAGCGACTGGGTCAAGACCCTCGATTTTGCGATGCGCAACTTCAAGGACGAGAGCTTCATCGCCCAGTATCTGTCGCCAAAACTGATCCGCGACTTCCACTTCTTCGCCGTGCTCGACGACGACCGCAGCGACAAGCTGACGATCTCGGCCATCCACGACGAAGCGGGCTACCGCTACGTGCGCCAGCAGCTCGCCGAGCAGTACAACATCGGCAACCGCGAGCCGAACATCCAGGTCTGGCAGGTCAACACCCGCGACGACCGCGCGCTGACGCTGCGCCATACCCAGTTCCAGCGCCGTCCCCTCAATTCCCAGGCCCACGAAGTGCTCAAGCACGTGGCCCGGCTGTGGGGCTTCGACGTCCGGCTCGAAACGGTGGACAGCGCCGGCCATGTGGTCAGCTTCCTCGACTGCCGGCGCGAGAAGCGCCACCACCGCTAACAACTACTCACGGGCATGAGCAAACGTCAACCATGCCCGTGAGCACCCCTCCCTGCTGAGCCATATCAAGTCTTTGTGTTGACATCACTTCCAGGCATACCTCCCGCCCCGCGCTCCCTCCGCTTGTGTTAGCTGCCGAACGCTCATCTTTACGGAAACTGGCTATAGTTTGCAAAAAGCCGGGCATTGCACTATATGATATTTGCCATGCGGCAAATTAGGCATGTAATATTCGGCCAAACCAGCAATCTGTCCTCATCTTCTACAGTGCGTAAGTAACAAGCGGAAATGTTGTAATTTTAGTTAGCGTTGTGCTGCGCTTTTTTGCACAACGGGAGTGCGCGCGGATGAGCAACAAGCCCTGTTTTTACAGGCATTTACGCCCGTTTCGCGGCCTCAAAAATACCTGTGCAAAAAAGAATTCGTAGGTATAATTCGCCGATGTCCCGGATGCGGCCTTGTCTTTTCGTCGTGTTTTGTGGGTTTAGTAGCAACAAAAAGAGTTGGTATTGGAGAAAGCAGGCATGAATTTTTCACATGAGAAGGAACCGGGGAAGAATCTCACTGGTATCACCATTGTGGTCCTGTTGCACCTCTTGGTCGGCTGGGGGATCATCAATGGTCTCGGTACGAAAGTGATCACGAAGGTGCAGGAAGCAGTGGAAACGAAGTTGATCGAGGAGGTGAAGCCACCGCCACCACCGGAGACCCCTCCACCGCCGCCACCGCCGGAAATGAAGGCCCCGCCGCCTCCGTTCATCCCGCCAGTCGAGGTGCAGGTACAGCAACCGCCGCCGCCGCAGAACGTGATCCAGGCCGCTACCAGCACGCCGCCACCGACGACGAGCCTGGCACCGCCGGCACCGCCGGCACCGCCGGCACCGCCGACCGCTGCCCCGGCAGGTCCGACCCGCACCGCGGCCGTGGCAGACTTCAGCACCTGCGCAAAACCGGAGTACCCGAAGTCCTCGCAGCGTAACGAAGAAGAAGGCGTAAGCACCATTTCGTTCCTGATCGGTGTCGATGGCCGCATGGTCGATTCGAAGATTGCAAAATCGAGTGGATCGCGTGACCTGGACCGCGCAGCACAGTCTGCCATTGGCAAATGCCGCTTCAAACCGGCGATGAACAATGGCCAGCCTGAACAGGCATGGGTACAAGTACAGTACGTCTGGTCGCTGGACCAATAACCGAGACAGGTAACCGTCTCACAACAGATTTTCGTTGTCTTTAGATCAGCGAACTGTCTATTTTTATATTTTTGGAGGAAGCATGTTTAAGAATACCCGTTTGTCCGCTGTACTGGCGGCAGTCCTGTTCTCGGTTACGGCAGCATCGGCCCTGGTCTCGGCACCAGCCTTCGCTGACGCACCGGCAGCAACCGCTCCGGCCGCCGGCGCACCGGCAGACGCAGCAGCAGCTCCAGCCGCTGACGCAGCCGCTGCAGCTCCAGCAGCCGAAGGCGCAGCCGCTCCGGCAGCTGCTGCTGAGCAGACCGAAGAAGTCCACAACCCATACGGCTTCGAAGCAATGTGGGAAGAAGGCGACTTCGTCAACAAGGGCACCATCATCATCCTGTCCCTGATGTCGATGGGCTCGTGGTACATCATCATCACCAAGCTGATCGACCAGGCCAAGATCATGCGCCAGTCGAAGGAAACCCAGGCTAAGTTCTGGAAAGCCAACTCGATCGCTGCCGGCTCGGCAACGCTGAAGGAAGGTTCGCCATTCCGCTTCATCGCTGAAACCGGCACCAAGGCAACCCAGCACCACGACGGCGCCCTGCTCGAGCAGATCGACCTGTCGACCTGGGTGACCATGCAGATCCAGCGCTCGGTCGACAAGGTCCAGTCGCGCCTGCAAGATGGCCTGTCGTTCCTGGCAACCGTTGGTTCGACCTCGCCGTTCATCGGTCTGTTCGGTACCGTCTGGGGCATCTACAACGCACTGACCGCCATCGGCATGTCGGGTAACGCGTCGATCGACAAAGTGGCAGGCCCAGTGGGTGAAGCACTGATCATGACCGCCTTCGGTCTGTTCGTTGCAGTTCCTGCGGTCCTGGGTTACAACTGGCTGGTTCGCCGCAACAAGGCTGCGATGGAAGACATCCGTTCGTTCAGCGCCGACGTGCACTCGGTCCTGATCTCGGGCGCGATGAACACCTCGGAAGCTGCCCGTGCTGCTGCTGGCGCTAAAAAGATTGGATAAATCATGTCAATGAGTGTCGGCTCCGAAAGCGGAGATGATGATGCCGTGATGTCAGAGATCAACACGACGCCGCTCGTCGACATCATGTTGGTTCTTCTGATCATCTTCTTGATCACCAGCCCGGTGGTCCTGCAGTTGCAAAAGGTGAATCTGCCGGCGGAAACGAACCAGGTTACCAAGCCTTCGCCGGAAGACATCAACATCACCGTCAACAAAGACGGCGAAATGTTCTGGAACCAGCGACGCATCGCGAACACGGACGAGCTGTTCAAGTTCTTCGCGGAGCAGTCGGTGAAAGTGCCGCAACCTGCAGTGAAAGTGCGTGGCGACCAGACCACCCGTTACGAGTCGATCGGTCGGGTGATCTACACGGCACAACGTGCTGGCGTGCAGAAGGTCGGTTTCATTATCGAACCACCTGACAAGGGCTAATCAGTCCTCAGCGCGGCGCCTGGATGCAAGTCCGGCGCCGCGATTGCACCCCAGTCATTTGAAAGGAAACACCATGGGTATGAACGTAGGTTCGGCCAAGTCCGCTGAACCGGAACCGATGATGGAAATGAACATGACGCCCCTGATCGACGTTCTGTTGGTCTTGATCATCATGTTGATTATCACGATTCCGAAGCAAGACCACTCGGTCAATCTGAACATGCCGGTCGGTACCCCACCACCGAAAACCGAAGAGCCGCGCGTCCACACGGTCGACGTCGACTTCGACGGTACCATCCTCTGGGATGGCATGGCGGTTCCGGATCGTGCGACGCTGGAAGCCAAGATGAATGAAGTGGCTGCCCAGCCAAACCAGCCGGAAGTGCACCTGCGTCCGAACAAGCTGGTCGAGTACAAGGTGGTTGCCGGTGTCATGGCAACTGCACAGCGTCTCGGCGTCACGAAGATTGGCATGGTCGGTAACGAGCAGTTCCAGTAATCGCATCAGGTTTGACCAACACGGCAGGGATTCCCTGCCGTGTCCATTTTCAAAGAGGATTTTCCACGATGATCAAATTCCGACTCGCACACCTCGGCCTCGCAATGGCCGCCCTCGGCTTCACCGCAGCAGCCCCGATCGTTGGCCTGGCCCCAGTCCACGCGCAAACCGTGAGCGCCCAGGTCGGCAAGCCGCTGCAGGCAGCCCAGGCATTGATGAAACAGGGCAAGCACAAGGACGCCCTGGCAAAACTGCGCGAAGCGGACAACGTCTCCGGCAAGTCGGCACACGAGAGCTACCTGATCGAGCGCGTGCGCGCCGCTGCAGCTTCGTCCGCCGGTGACTACGCCACCGCCGCCAAGGCATTCGAAACCCTGATCGCCTCCGGCAAGCTGTCGGCCAGCGAGCGCAGCCAGTTCTCGGAAGGCCTGATCGGCATCTACATGCGCGCCGGCGACCTGAACAAGGCGAACGAAGCCATCCAGCGCCAGCTGAAGAACGGCGACGATCCGAAACTGCGCGCCTACCTGCTGCAGAACTATTACAAGCAGGGCAATACCGCCGCCCTGGAAGCCGAACTGCGCACGGCTGAGAAGTCGGGCCGCATGTCCGAAGACATGCTCGGCATGCTGGCGAACATCCAGCTCAAGAAGAACGACAAGGCAGGCTACGTCAACACCATCGAAAAGCTGGCGGCGAACTACCCGAAAGCCCAGTACTGGAACGACCTGCTGAACCGCGTGCAGGGCAAGCCCGGCTTCTCGGGCCGCCTGTCTGTCGACGTCTACCGCCTGAAGCTGGCCAACGGCCTGATGAAGAAGCCGAGCGAGTACATGGAAATGGCCCAGCTCGTGATGCAGGCGAAGGCCCCGGCCGAAGCGCTGAAGGTCATCGACAAGGGCTACAAGGCCGGCGCCCTGGGCACCGGTCCCGACGCCGAGCGTCACGGCCGCCTGAAGGCCTTGGCCGAGAAGAACCTGGCCGAGCAGAACAAGGGCATCGCCGCCCTGGAAGCCGAGTACACGGCTGCCAAGGACAACGATGGCCTGGTCGCCCTGGGCTACAGCATGGTGCAGTCGGGCCAGGCTGACCGCGGCCTGAAGCTGATGGAATCGGCGATCAAGGCCGGCGGCCTGCGCTATCCGGACGAAGCCAAGCTGCGCCTGGGCGAAGCCTACGCCGCAGCCGGCAAGAAGTCGCAAGCGATCAGCACCCTGAAGGGCGTCAGCGGCAAGGAAGGCACCGCCGAACTGGCACGCTACTGGATCATGGCGATCAACAAGCCACTGGCCTGATTCGTCGCTGAGCGGTAGATCGAAACGCCACCTGTTCGCAGGTGGCGTTTTTTTTGGGCGGTCACATTGCCCAGCTCCGGTATCGCAAAGGACGCCAGACCAGTAGGGTGGACGGCTTTACCCTGGGGCATGCCGACCTGCTGCGTTGGCGCCGTCCACGCGTTCAACTCGCATGTGCACATCGTGTCGCCGCTATGCACACGGTGGTTGAACGCGTGGACGGCGCACGGGCAGCGTGGCGCGCAGCGTCCTGGGTATAGCCGTCCACCCTACGACCCGTTTCGGTCGCCCGACGGGCCGCCCCTCTCTCTCCGCATTGCAACAAGCCTTTACCGTATAATCAGGGTTTCGCCCCGAGGCACCGTCGACCACGCGCTGCGTGGCTTGACCCGCCGGGCATTCTGGAACCAACAATGAAGGTATTTCGCGGACTTCCCAACGACGCGGCGCGCGCTCCCTGCGCGCTTACGATCGGCAACTTCGACGGTGTCCATCGCGGCCACCAGGCGTTGCTGGCGCGCGTGCGGGCGGCGGCCGGCCAACTCGGCCTGGAAGCCGCGGTGATGACCTTCGAACCGCATCCGCGCGAATACTTTGCCCAGCGCAGCGGCGACCTGAGCCGCGCTCCGGCGCGCATCGCCAACCTGCGCGACAAACTGGGCGACCTGGGCGAGGCCGGCATCGACCGTGTCATCGTCGAGCACTTCAACGAACACTTCGCCTCCATCACCCCGCAAGACTTCATCGAGCGCGTGCTGGTCGACGGCCTGCACGTCAAATGGCTGATGGTGGGCGACGATTTCTGCTTCGGCGCCAAGCGTGCCGGCAACGTCGCCATGCTGGAGGAAGCGGGCAAGCGCTACGGCTTCCAGGTCGAAACGCTGCCCACGGTGCGCGAAGGCG
This sequence comes from Massilia sp. SYSU DXS3249, assembly GCF_053668055.1. Taxonomy (NCBI): domain Bacteria; kingdom Pseudomonadati; phylum Pseudomonadota; class Betaproteobacteria; order Burkholderiales; family Oxalobacteraceae; genus Massilia; species Massilia sp. SYSU DXS3249. The sequence goes on from NZ_JBSIPX010000002.1 coordinate 317,408, forward strand.
ACCAGCGCATTTCGTCCTCGGCCGTGCGCGCCACGCTGGCGGCCGGCGACCTGCAGGGCACCGGCGCCCTGCTCGGCCACCCGTATGCGATCTCGGGCCACGTGATCCACGGCCAGAAGCTCGGCCGCACGCTGGGCTTCCCGACCCTGAACCTGCGGGTCATGCACCGCCCCGCCCTGCAAGGCATCTTCGTGGTGCAGGTGCACGGTCTGGCCGACACACCGCTGCCGGCCGTCGCCAGCCTGGGCGTGCGTCCGACCGTGGAAGACGCCGGCCGCATGCTGCTCGAAGTGCACGTGTTCGATTACGACCGGCCCTGCTACGGCAAGCTGGTGCGCGTCGAGTTCCTGGAAAAGCTGCGCGACGAAGAGAAATACGTCGACCTCGATACCCTCACCGCCGCGATCGACCGCGACGCCGTCCAGGCACGCGCCTGGTTCGCGCAGCGCGACCGGGTGGCGACCGCCACGCGCGCCGGCGCCCTCACCGCCACCGACCGAATTTGACGCAGGACCGCACGTCCTGCGCGGCTGCCAGCTTTCCGGGCAGCCTCCCGAATATCCCACTCGATAAACACTTATGTCCGAAAACAGCAAACCTGTCCAGAATGCGCCGGCCCCGAAGGGCGGCAAGAAGCCTGAGAGCAAGTACCCGGTCAACATGACCGACACCCCCTTCCCGATGCGCGGCGACCTCGCCAAGCGCGAACCGGGCTGGGTCAAGCAATGGCAGGACAAGAAAGTCTACGAGCGCATCCGCAAGGCTGCCGCCGGCCGCCCGAAGTTCATCCTGCACGACGGTCCTCCGTACGCCAACGGCGACATCCACCTCGGCCACGCCGTCAACAAGATCCTGAAGGACATGGTCGTCAAGTCGCGCACCATGGCCGGTTTCGACGCACCTTATGTGCCGGGCTGGGATTGCCATGGCATGCCGATCGAGATCCAGATCGAAAAACTCTACGGCAAGAACCTGCCGACGGCCGAGGTCCTGCAAAAGGCACGCGCCTACGCACTCGAGCAGATCGACCGCCAGCGCGCCGGCTTCATCCGCCTGGGCGTGCTCGGCGAATGGGACAACCCCTACATGACGATGGCCTACGGTAACGAGGCCGACGAACTGCGTGCGCTCGGCAAGCTGCTCGACAAAGGCTACGTGTACCGCGGCCTCAAGCCAGTCAACTGGTGCTTCGACTGCGGTTCGGCCCTGGCCGAAGCGGAAGTCGAATACCAGGACAAGCGCGACCCGGCGATCGACGTCGGCTTCCCGTTCGCGGAGCCGGAAAAGCTGGCGGCCGCCTTCGGCCTGCCGTCGCTGCCGACGACCAACGGCTTCATCGTGATCTGGACCACGACGCCATGGACCATCCCGTCGAACCAGGCGCTGAACGTGCATCCGGAAGTGACCTACGCCCTCGTGCAGAGCGAGCGTAACGGTCAGCCGCTGCTGCTGATCCTGGCCCAGGACCTGGCCGAATCCGTGCTGGCGCGCTACAAGCTCGAAGGCACGACCATCGCCACCACCGTCGGCGCCAAGCTGGAAGGCCTGCGCTTCAAGCACCCGCTGCACGCCGAGGACCCGTTCTACGACCGCACCTCTCCGGTCTACCTGGCCGACTACGTCACCACCGAAAGCGGAACCGGCGTAGTGCACTCGGCCCCGGCCTACGGCCAGGAAGACTTCGTCTCCTGCAAGGCGCACGGCATGAAGGACGACGAGATCCTCAAGCCGGTGATGGGCGACGGCCGCTTCGCCAGCACCCTGCCGCTGTTCGGCGGCATGACGATCTGGGAAGCTTCGAAGCCGATCTGCTCGGCGCTGACCGAAGCGGGCGCACTGTTCGAACTGAAAATGTTCGACCACAGCTACATGCACTGCTGGCGCCACAAGACCCCGATCGTCTACCGCGCGACGAGCCAGTGGTTCGCCGGCATGGACATCACGCCGAAGGACGGCGGCCCGACCCTGCGCGAAACCGCGCTGGCCGGCATCGACAAGACCCAGTTCTTCCCGGACTGGGGCCAGGCGCGCCTGCACGGCATGATCGAAAACCGTCCGGACTGGACCCTGTCGCGCCAGCGCCAGTGGGGCGTGCCGATGGCCTTCTTCATCCACAAGGAAACGGGCGAGCTGCACCCGCGCACCCCGGAGCTGCTGGAGCAGGTCGCCAAGCTGATCGAGCAAGGCGGCATCGACGCCTGGCAGGCGCTCGACCCGCGCACGCTGCTGGGCGACGACGCCGACACCTATGAAAAGAACCGCGACACGCTCGACGTCTGGTTCGATTCCGGCGCCACCCACCAGACCGTGCTGCGCGGCTCGCACGCCCAGCAGTCGCAGTTCCCGGCCGACCTGTATCTCGAAGGTTCGGACCAGCACCGCGGCTGGTTCCATTCCTCGCTGCTGACTTCGTCGATGCTGAACGGCGTGCCGCCTTATAAAGCGCTGCTGACCCACGGCTTCACGGTGGACGAGAACGGCAAGAAGATGTCGAAGTCGCTAGGGAATACCATGGCGCCGCAAAAGATCTCCGACACGCTCGGCGCCGACATCCTGCGCCTGTGGGTGGCCTCGACCGACTACACGGGCGAGCTGTCGATCGGCGAAGAGATCCTCAAACGCGTCACCGAATCCTATCGCCGCATCCGCAACACGCTGCGCTTCCTGCTGGCGAACACCTCGGACTTCGATCCGGCCAAGCACGCCGTGCCGGTTGCCGAACTGTTCGAGATCGACCGCTATGCGATCGCGGCGATGGCCGAGCTGCAGAAGGATATCGCGGCCCACTTCGAGCGCTACGAATTCCACCCGGTCGTCTCGCGCCTGCAGAACTACTGCTCGGAAGACCTGGGCGGCTTCTACCTCGACATCCTGAAGGACCGCCTGTACACCTGCGGCGTCGATTCGCCGGCACGCCGCTCGGCGCAGACCGCGCTGTGGCACATCGCCCATTCGCTGCTGCGCGTGATGGCGCCGGTGCTCTCCTTCACCGCCGAGGAAGCCTGGGCCGTGTTCGCGGGCCAGCAAGCGTATTCGGAGTCGGACGAGACCATCTTCACGCAGACCCTGTGGACCTTCCCGGAACTGCCCGATGCGCAAGCGCTGCTGTCCAAGTACACGGCGCTGCGCGAAGTGCGTGCGGATGTGACCAAGCAGCTCGAAGAGGTGCGTGCCTCGGGCGCCATCGGCTCCTCGCTGCAGGCCGAGCTGACGATCAAGGCGGCCGGCACCAAGCACGATCTGCTGGCCAGCCTGGACGACGACCTGAAGTTCGTCTTCATCACCTCGCAGGCCAGCGTCGAGCAGGCCGCCAACGAGGCCGAGGAAGCGGTGCAGGTCACCCCGTCGGACGCGCCGAAGTGCGAGCGCTGCTGGCACTACCGCCGCGACGTGGGCCAGCACCACGAGCACGCCGGCCTGTGCGGCCGCTGCGTGAGCAACCTGTTCGGCAGCGGCGAAGCCCGCCGCTTCGCATAAGCCAGCATCGCTGCATGTAAGCGCATGTGATCCAGCCAGCCGCCATGCCGCACCCGCGGCATGGCGGTTTTCCTTATCTACTATCGACCCCAATGGCAACCAAGAAAAAATCGAGCATCTCCACCGTGAGCAAATCCAGCGCCGGCATCGGTCAGTGGCTGGGCATCGCCTTCATCATCGTGTTGGTCGACCAGCTGACCAAGATCACCGTCGAAAAGCTGTTCACCTATGGCGAAACGCGGCCGGTGACCGAGTTCTTCAACCTGGTGCTGGTGTATAACCCGGGCGCCGCCTTTTCCTTCCTCGGCAACCAGGGCGGCTGGCAGCGCTGGTTCTTCACGGCGATCGCGGTGGTGGCCATCGGCTTCATCCTCTACCTGCTCAAGCGCCATCCGGGCCAGCGCCTGTTCTGCTGGGCGCTCGCGCTGATCCTGGGCGGTGCCATCGGCAACGTGATCGACCGCGTCGCCTACGGCCACGTGATCGACTTCCTCGACTTCTACTGGCGCGGCTGGGGCCACTTCCCGGCCTTTAATATTGCCGACATCGGCATTTCGATCGGAGCCGTCCTGTTCATCTGGGACGAACTGCGCCGCGTGAACAAATCCTGAGTACACCTGGGGGAGGCGAGATGAGCATGGACCTGAAGGGTAAGAAAATCGTCCTCGGCCTGTCCGGCGGCGTCGCCTGCTACAAGGCGGCGGAACTGTGCCGCGCCCTGGTCAAGCAGGGCGCGCGGGTCGACGTGGTGATGACCGATGCGGCGACCCATTTCATCGGCCCGGTGACCATGCAGGCCCTGTCCGGCAACACCGTCTGGCTCGACCAGTGGGACCCGCGCATGCCCAACAACATGGCCCACATCGACCTCACGCGCGGCGCCGACGCGGTGCTGGTGGCGCCCTGCTCGGCCGACTTCATCCGCAAGCTCGCGCACGGCGCCTGCGACGACCTGCTCTCGACCCTGTGCCTGGCGCGCCCGCACGGCGTGCCGCTGCTGGTCGCCCCGGCGATGAACGTCGAGATGTGGCAAAACCCGGCCACCCAGCGCAATGTGGCCACCCTGCGCGAGGATGGCATCGGGATCTTCGGCCCGGCCGCCGGCGAGCAGGCCTGCGGCGAGACGGGCTTCGGACGCATGCTGGAACCCGAGCAGCTGCTCGAGGAACTGATCGCCTCCTTCCAGCACAAGGTCTTGCTCGGGAAGCGCGTGATGATCACGGCCGGCCCGACGTTCGAGGCGATCGACCCGGTGCGCGGCATCACCAACCTGTCGTCGGGGAAGATGGGCTATGCGATCGCCCGTGCGGCGCGCGAAGCCGGCGCCGAAGTGACCCTCGTCTCGGGCCCGACCGCGCTGCCTACCCCGCACGGCGTGCGCCGCATCGACGTGCTGTCGGCCGCCCAGATGCATGACGCCGTCATGGCGGGCGTCGAAGGCCAGCACGTGTTCATCGGCGTCGCGGCGGTGGCCGACTGGCGCGTGGCGAATGCGAGCGACCAGAAGCTGAAAAAACAGGAAGGCGGCGGCGCGCCCCAGCTCGAATTCGTCCAGAACCCGGACATCCTCGCCAGCGTCGCCGGCACCGTCTCGCTCTCGGGCTGGCCCTACTGCGTCGGCTTTGCCGCCGAGTCGGAAAATCTGGTCGAATATGGCGCGGCCAAGCGCGAGCGCAAGGGCGTTCCCTTGCTGGTCGGCAATATCGGCCATCACACCTTCGGGCAGGATACGAACTCCATCGTCCTGTTCGACGAACACGGCCACACCGTGCTGCCGCCGGCCGACAAGCTGACGCTGGCGCGCCAGCTGGTGTCCGAAATCGGCAAGCGCCTGGAACAGCGCTCGCTGCTCACCTGATCCACCAAGCTGATTCACCAAGAAAGACCCATGAAAGTCATTGATTTAAAAATCCTCGACCCGCGCATGAAGGAACTGCTGCCGGCCTACGCCACCTCCGGCAGCGCGGGCCTCGACCTGCGCGCCTGCATCGACGCGCCGCTCACCCTGGAGCCGGGCCAGACCGTGCTGGTGCCGACTGGCCTGGCCATCCACGTGGCCGATCCGGGCTATGCCGCGATGATCCTGCCGCGCAGTGGACTCGGCCATAAGAACGGCATCGTTCTCGGCAATCTGGTAGGCTTGATCGACTCCGATTACCAGGGCCAGCTGATGGTATCGACCTGGAACCGCGGCCACGCCGCCTTCACCCTGCAGCCGCTCGACCGGCTCGCGCAGCTGGTGATCGTGCCGGTGCTGCAGGTGGGCTTTAACATCGTCGAGGAATTCGCTTCGAGCGAACGAGGCATCGGAGGGTTCGGCAGCACCGGAAAACAATAACAGAGGAAGACCATGACCCGTATCGCCCGTCTTCGCCCAGCCGTCCTGGGCGCAGCCATCGCCGTACTCCTGTCCGCCTGCGGTACGCAGGGCCCCATCCGCCAGCCCGGCACCCCGGGCGCCATTCTTGAAACGCCGCAGGGCGTGCAGGTCACGCCCCAGGTCGCCGCGGCGGCCGAGACGCTCGCCACCATGGCCAAGCTGCAGGACCGCCTGTACCGCGTCGCGTCGCCGCTGCTGATCGACAATGCCGAGCTGTGCAAGAAGCAGGCGCGCAGCCTGCTCGGCTTTACGGCGAAGAACCGTTATTCCTACCCGGGCATCTACAACGAAGCGGCGCAGGTGGCCTTCCGCATGGACGAACGGCTGCAGGTGACGAGCGTGCTGGCCGGCAGCGGCGCCGCAAAAGCGGGGCTGCGCCTGGGCGACGACCTGGTGGCCGCAGGCGGCAAGCCGCTGCCGACGGGTCCCGGCGCCACCAGCAAACTGGGCGCCGTGTTCGGCCCTCTGATGGCTGCCTCGCCGACGCTCCCCTTGAGCATCGACCGCGACGGCCGCGCGCGCGACCTGAACATCCCGGTCACGCGCGCCTGCGCCTTCGGCATCGAACTGGGCAACGCGGACAACGTGAACGCCTATGCCGACGGCTCGCGCATCATGGTCACGCGCGGCATGATCGCCGCCACCAACAGCGACACCGAACTGGCCTACGTCATCGCGCGCACGATGGCGCACAACATCCTCGAGCACCCGAAGGCCCAGCGCAACTCGGCCACGCTCGACAGCGTGATCGAGAGCCTGCTGCTGCGCGTCAACCCCGACCTCTCCATGCTCAACGGCAGCGCCGGCATCAAGCCGATGCCGTCCAACCTCGACGCCGCCGCCGACCGCCTCGCGGTCTTCCTGCTGGCGCGTGCCGACTACGACATCGACGGTGTCGCCGGGTTCTGGAAGCGCTTTATCGCCTCCACGCCGGTGAGCGTGGCGAACGGGCACACGGCGAACCACCCGGCAATCGCGGTGCGCCTGACGGCCATCGAGCTGGCGGTGGCGGATGTGAAGGCGAAGCAGGATGGGAAGAAGCCGCTGGTGCCGTAAGCTAAGCTGCGGCATACGTAGGGTGGACGGGTTTCCCGTCCACGCGTTCAACGAACAGGCGCTTACTGCCCAAGCTTCCTGGACGCTGGTGACGACATAACCCATTCGCCTCGAAGCTTGCACTGTTTGAACGCGTGGGCAGGAAGCCTGCCTACCCTACGGGTACGCCAGACACGTCGCGAGCGACATTCGGCGGCCAGAGGTGCAAGGATGCGCACGTACCGCGTGGGCACGGGGCGCCCACCCTACCAGACGCAGCGCGTACATCGCCCCATTGCCGCCCACCAACGCCTGCCCCGCTTTTTTTGTATCATTGTCACCCCTCTCCCCCGCCGCCATCCATGGACAGCCTCGACCTCGAAGTACTCAAGACCGCCGCCGCCTGGCTCGATGCTGGCCACCGCTGTGAACTCGTCACCGTGATCAAGACCTGGGGCTCGAGCCCGCGGCCGATCGGGGCGACGCTGGCGGTGCGCGACGATGGCCGCGTGGTGGGCTCGGTGTCGGGCGGCTGCATCGAGGACGACCTGATCGAGAACGTGCGCGCGATGGGGATACGCGAGGACGCGCGGCCGCAGGTGGTCAGCTACGGCATCAGCGCCGACGACGCCCACCGCTTCGGCCTGCCCTGCGGCGGTACCATCGAGCTGGCCATCGAGCCCCTGCATGCGGGCAGCGGCATCGATGAACTGCTGGCGCGCTTGGCTGCGGGCGAACTGCTGGAACGCCGCCTGCACCTGGCCAGCGGCGCCGTGACGCTCGCGCCTGCGGCGCCCGGCGCGACCCTGCGCGTCGAGGGCGACACCCTGCACACGGTCCACGGCCCGCGCTGGCGCCTGTTCATCATCGGCGCCGGCCCGCTGTCGCGCTTCCTGGCCCAGGTGGCCAGCGCGATGGATTACCGTGTGGTCGTGTGCGACCCGCGCGAGGAATACCGCGCCGACTGGAACGTCCCCGGCGTCGAGCTGGTCCACGCCATGCCCGACGACCTGGTGATCGAGGCGAGGCTGGACGCGCGCAGCGCCGTGGTCGCGCTGACCCACGATCCCAAGCTCGACGACCTGGCCCTGATGGAAGCATTGAAATCCGAGGCCTTCTACGTCGGCGCCATCGGCTCGCGCCTGAACAATGCCAAGCGCCGCGAGCGCCTGAAACTGTTCGACCTGAGCGAGGCCGAACTCGACCGCCTGCACGGCCCCATCGGCCTTTACATCGGCAGCAAGACCCCGTCCGAAATCGGCATCGCCATCCTGGCCGAGATGACGGCGGCAAAAAACGGCGTGCCGGCCGCGATGCTGGTGCCGCACGCCGCCGCGCCGCAGCCGGCCACCCTCGACGTCTGCGCGCGCTGAGTTGGCGGCCGTCTTCGCCAGCAAAAAACGAGATGCGCGCCCTGCCGCGGCGTGCCATCCTGCGCCCTCACCCACCCACTAGACCATGAATACAGCGAATTTCCTGCGCCTCCTGCTGCTTGCCGCCATCTGGGGCGGCTCCTTCCTCTTCATGCGCATCGGCGCGCCCGTGCTCGGCCCGGCGCAGCTGATCGAATACCGGGTGCTGTTCGCCGCGCTGTTCCTGGCCGCCGTCGGCCTGGTGCTCAGAAAACGCCTCGACCTGCTGGCCAACTGGAAGCACTACCTGATGCTGGGCTTCTTCAATTCGGCCCTGCCCTTCCTGCTGTTTGCGTACGGCGCGCGCACGCTGACCGCCTCGGTGCTGTCGGTGCTGAACGCGACCGCGCCGATGTGGGGCGCGCTGGTCGGGGCCCTGTGGGCGCGCCAGGCGATCACGGCGCGCACGGCCATCGGCCTGCTGCTGGGGACGGCGGGCGTCGCCCTGCTGGTCGGCTTCGACGACGTCTCGACCCTGCCCGGCGCCGGCCTGGCGATCGCCGCCGCGCTCGCCGCGGCGCTGTGCTACGGCATCGCCAGCGTCTACGCGAAGACTGCGAAAAGTGTCGAGCCCTTCGCCAACGCGCACGGCACGATGTGGGCGGCGACCCTGTTCGTGCTGCCCGCGCTGCCCTTCTTCCCGGCGCCCGCCAGCCCGACGCCCGGCGTCTGGGCCGCCGTGCTCGCGCTCGGCGTGCTGTGCAGCGGCATTGCCTACCTGATCTATTTCCGCCTGATCGCCGAAGTCGGCCCGACCTCGGCCCTGACCGTCACCTTTTTGAATCCCGTATTCGGCATCCTGTGGGGCGCGCTCTTCCTCGGCGAGACGGTCGGCTGGCACACGCTGGCGGGCTCCGCCATCGTGCTGATCGGCACCGCCCTCGTGACCGGCTTCGTGCCGCGCTTCGGGCGCGCCGCGGCCGCTGCGCCCGGAAAATGAGCACGCATCAGGTAAGGCTGGCGCTGCCGGCCGGCTACCGGACGAGCGACGTGCTCGCCTTCCATGCGCGCGATGCCGAAGGGGTGGCCGAACAAGTCGGCGAGCGCGATGGGCACGCCCTCATCCGCAAGGCGGTCATGTTGCAGGATGTGCCGACGCTGCTGGACATAACGCTGGCGCCGGGCGAGGCTCTGTGCCGCATCGAGACCGATGGCGAACCCGGCGAGCCCGCACTGGCGCTGGAAGCCCTGCGCAGCACGCTGGGGCTGCGCATCGACCCGGCGCCGTTCGCGGATTTCGTCCGGGACGATCCCGTGTTTCGCCCGCTGGTCGAACGCCAGCCCGGCCTGCGCATCGTGCAGTCCGCCAGCGTCTTCGAAGCCCTGACCTGGGCCATCATCGGCCAGCAGATCAACCTGCCGTTCGCGATCAGCCTGCGCCGTACCTTCATCGAGCAGGCCGGGCGGCTGCACAGCAGCGGCCTGCGCTGCTACCCGGAAGCGGCCGACGTCGCCCGCCTCGACCTCGAGCAACTGACGACGCGCAAGTTCTCGCGCGCCAAGGCCGAGACCCTGCTGCGCGTGGCGCAACTGGCGGCAAGCGGCGAACTGCCGCTCGAACAGGATGCCGACCCCGACCAGACCAGCGCCGCCCTGCTTGCCGTCAAGGGCGTCGGCCCGTGGACGGTCAACTACACCCTGCTGCGCGGCTACGGCCATGCCGACTGCTCGCTGCACGGCGACGTGGCGATCCGCAGCGCCGTCGGGCGCCTGCTCGGCATGGCCGGCAAGCCGGACATCGCCACGACAGAGCAATGGCTCGCCGCCTACCGTCCGCAGCGCACGATGGCGGCGGCCTACCTGTGGGCCAGCCTCAGCCAATCGCCAGGCTGATCGCTATCGTCGAACGCGACCGGATCAGCACCAGCGCGGCACGCCCTGGAACTGCTGCGCCCCCTCCCCCGAAAACCGGATCAATTCCGACAGCGGCACCGTCGCCAGGTTTTCGCTGCCGTAATGCCCGCCTAGCGCACTGGGAATCTTGAGGCAGTATCTGCGGCCTTCCACCAGCGGACCCAGCGTCGACTCGGCGAGGTCGACCAGTTCCGGCATGTACCAGTCGTTGAGGAAATCCTGGTTGTACGAGAGGGCGTCGAGGGCGGCGCGGTCTTCGGCGACCGGCTCGCACGTCAGGTCTTGCGGCCGCAGCCGCCAGAAACTGCCGTCGGCATCGCGGATGATCAGATTGCCGAAGGCGTTGACACCCAGTACCTCGACTGCCGTCAACCCGACCCAGCCCCAGGCTTCGTTGATTTCTTGAACAGTAATCATTGGTCGCACCCGTGAGATGAACATCCCTGGCGTGCCGGGGAACCATCCCCGGCCTTGCCTGTCGTTTGTTGGACAGTGCCGAGTCCGGCAGGTGCGGTCAACGCGAGTGCAGTTTGATGTGCGTCGAAGTGGAAGTGACTAGCAAAACGAAAAAGCCGTTGGACCCTTCAAGGGACCAACGGCTTTTTGAACTTCTTGAATTCTGGTTGCGGGGACAGGATTTGAACCTGTGACCTTCGGGTTATGAGCCCGACGAGCTGCCAGACTGCTCCACCCCGCGTCTGATGGAATGAATTATACGCGCTTCGGCCTGTTTAGGCAAACCCAATGCTTCAGCAAGGGGCGATTGCAGCATTGAATGACTAATGGACAACAGCCGGACAACATGCCTGCCGGGCCGGCGTGGCGTCACAGCCGGGCGAATCGGGTGTAAAGTAGGCGTACGTTCATTTTCGCCACTCCCTATGAAATTTTGTTCCGAGTGCGGCCACACGGTCGCGCTGGCCATTCCCGATGGCGACAACCGGCCGCGCCACGTGTGCACGCAATGCGGCACGATTCATTACCAGAATCCAAAAATGGTGATTGGTTCAATTCCTGTATGGGAACATGGTGGTCGCCTGCAGGTGCTGCTGTGCCGGCGCGCCATCGAGCCGCGCCACGGCTACTGGACCCTGCCCGCCGGCTTCATGGAAAACGGCGAAACCACGAGCGAGGCGGCGATCCGCGAGACCGAAGAGGAAGCCGGCGCCAACATCGAGATCGGCAACCTGTTCACGCTGCTCAATGTCGCCCACGTACACCAGGTGCACATGTTCTACCTGGCGCGCCTGGTCGACCTCGACTTCGCGCCCGGCGAGGAAAGCCTGGAAGTCCAGCTGTTTACCGAGCAGGACATTCCCTGGGACGACCTGGCCTTCCCCACCATCCGCACGACGCTGGAACTGTTCTTTGCCGACCGCGTCAAAATCCGCGAGAGCCAACACAAGCAAGGCTACGGCGTTCACTGCCACGACATCGTCCGGCCGATGATCGCTCCCCGCGAACCCGACTGATCCCTGGTACCGACATGATTCCCTGGCTCGAGGCACATACGCCGTTCCCCGACGTGTCCGAGGCGCTGACGATCGACGCGCCAGGCCTGCTCGCGGCCGGCGCCGACCTGTCCCCGCGGCGCCTGCTGCTGGCCTACCAGAACGGTATCTTCCCCTGGTTTTCGGAAGGCCAGCCCATCCTCTGGTGGAGCACCGATCCGCGCATGGTGCTCTACACGAGCGACTTCAAGGTCAGCGACAGCCTCAAAAAAACCCTGCGCCGCGTCGAACGCAGCCGCGTCGAAGGCGGGCCGTGGCAGGTCCGTTTCGACAGCGATTTCGAGGGCGTGATGCGCGCCTGCGCGGCCCCGCGCAAGGACGGGCCGGGCACCTGGATTTCCGAGGAAATCATCGACGGTTATTCGGGCCTGCACGCGATGGGCTATGCCCACTCGTCCGAAGTCTGGTTTGAGGGCGAACTGGTCGGCGGGGCCTACGGCGTGTGCATCGGCCGCATGTTCTACGGCGAGTCGATGTTCGCGCGCGTCTCCGACGCCTCCAAGGTGGCCCTGGCCTACCTGGTCGCCTTCCTGCGCGCGAACGGCGTGCAGATGGTCGACTGCCAGCAGGAGACCGGCCACCTGGCCTCGCTGGGCGCCGCCCCCATCCCGCGCAGCCGTTTCCTGCAGCACCTGCGCGGCGCCATCCGGGAACCTGCGATCGGCCCCTGGAACCCCGTCGCACCGTTGACTGCCTAACAGTGTGCAGGCGTCCCTTTCGTTAGAATAGGTCCACCACGTCGTTCCGAGAGTCTTGCATGACGCACCTTAATGACCTGCCCTTCTCCACGCTGCAGTTCTACACGACCGCGCCCTACCCGTGCAGCTACCTCGACGCACGCCAGGCGCGCTCGCAGGTCGCCACGCCTTCGCACCTGATCAACGCCGACGTGTACTCCGAGCTCGTGAAGAACGGCTTCCGCCGCAGCGGCATCTTCACCTACCGTCCGTATTGCGACGGCTGCCAGGCCTGCATCCCGGTGCGCGTGCGCTGCGCCGAGTTCGCGCCCAACCGCGCCCAGCGCCGTGCCTGGAAGCGCCACGGCGACCTCACCGCGATGGTCGCCAACCTGTCCTTCTCGGACGAGCACTATGCGCTCTACCTGCGCTACCAGACCACGCGCCACGTCGGCGGCGGCATGGACCAGGACAGCCGCGACCAGTACGCCCAGTTCCTGCTGCAAAGCCGCGTCAACACCCGCCTGGTCGAGTTCCGCGAGCCGGACGGCACGCTGCGCATGGTCTCGATCATCGACGTGCTCTCCGACGGCCTGTCCTCGGTCTACACCTTCTTCGACCCCGACGTGATCGGCGCCTCGTTCGGCACCTACAACGTCATGTGGCAGGTCGAGCAGGCGCGCGAGCTCGGGCTCTCCTTCGTCTACCTCGGCTACTGGATCGAGCAGAGTCCGAAGATGGCTTATAAAATCAATTTCCGGCCTCTCGAAGCACGTATCAACGGGGTGTGGGGGATACTGGATCGGTAAGCCGAGACCGGCCTTGTCCACGCACGGTACAATTGGCGCGATCTTATTTACGAGCGCTCCATGTCCGACAAAATCCTGTACACCCTCGCCCGTCCGCTGCTGTTCACGCTGCCCGCCGAAACCGCCCACAACCTGACCCTGCCCGCCCTGCGCCGCGCCGCCCAGAAGGGCATGACGGGCATGATCCAGAAGCCTGCGCCCGATCCGCGGGTCGTGATGGGCATCACCTTCCCGAACCCGGTCGGCCTGGCCGCCGGGCTCGACAAGGACGGCGCCTACATCGACGGCCTCGCTGCGCTCGGCTTCGGCTCGATCGAAATCGGCACCGTCACCCCGCGCCCCCAGGCCGGCAACCCGAAGCCGCGCATGTTCCGCATTCCCGCCGCGCAAGGCATCATCAACCGCATGGGTTTCAATAACGGCGGCGTCGACAAATTCGTGGCCAACGTCCAGGCCTCGCGCTTTTACCAGGAAAAACAGGGCGTGCTCGGCCTGAACATTGGCAAGAACGCCGACACGCCGATCGAACGCGCGGCCGAGGACTACCTGCACTGCCTGCGCAAGGTGTATCCGTACGCCAGCTATGTAACGGTGAACATCTCCTCGCCGAACACCAAGAACCTGCGCCAGCTGCAGGGCGCGTCCGAACTCGACGCCCTGCTCTCGCAGCTGAAGACCGAGCAGACGGCGCTCGCCGACCAGTACGGCCGCTACGTGCCGCTCACGCTGAAGATCGCCCCCGACATCGACGCCGAGCAGATCAAGGACATCGCGCAAGCGCTCATGCGCCACAAGATCGACGGCGTGATCGCCACCAACACCACCCTGAATCGCCGCGACGTCGAGCGCCATCGGCATGGCAAGGAAACCGGCGGCGTGTCGGGCGCGCCCGTGTTCGACCTGTCGAACATCGTGATCCGCGCCCTCAAGAAGGAGCTGGGTGACGCGCTGCCGATCATCGGCGTGGGCGGCATCCTGTCGGGCGCCGATGCGAAGGAGAAGATCGCCTCCGGCGCCCAGCTGGTGCAGCTCTACAGCGGCTTGATCTACCGCGGCCCGTCGCTGGTGCGCGAGTGCGCCGCGGCGCTGAAAAGCTGAGGAGCCCGCATGGAACGCACCCGGCTCGGACGGAGCAGCCTGCAAGTCTCGAAGGTCTGCCTCGGCACGATGACCTTCGGCGAGCAGAACACGGAAAGCGATGCACACCGCCAGCTCGACTACGCGTTTGAACGCGGCATCAACTTCATCGACACGGCCGAGATGTATCCGGTGCCGCCCAGCGCCGGCACCCAGGGCGCGACCGAGCGCTTCATCGGCAGCTGGCTGAAGCAGTCCGGCAAGCGCGGCGAGATCGTGCTGGCGACCAAGGCCGCCGGTCCGAACGCCAGCCAGACCTGGATCCGCGGCGGCCGCCACAACCTGGACGCGAAGAACATCCGCGCCGCGCTGGAAGAGAGCCTGCGCCGCCTGCAGACCGACTACGTCGACCTCTACCAGCTGCACTGGCCGAGCCGCAACGTGCCGATCTTCGGCGCCAACCGCTTCGACCCAGACAAGGAGCGCGCGAGCGTGCCGGTCGAGGAGACCCTGGCCGTGCTGGGCGAGCTGGTCAAGGAAGGCAAGATCCGCGAGATCGGCGTGTCGAACGAAAGCCCGTGGGGCGTGTGCGAGTACATTAAACAGGCCGAGCTGAAGGGCCTGCCGCGCATCGCCACCATCCAGAATTTATACAACCTGAGCGCGCGCGCCTTCGAGACCACGCTGCTGGACGAAGTCTGCTACCGCGAAGAGGTCAGCCTGCTGGCCTACAGCCCCCTTGCCTTCGGCCAGCTGAGCGCCAAGTACATCGACAACCCGCAGGCGCACGGGCGCCTCACGATCTATCCGCCGACCTGGAGCCCGCGCTACCTGAGGCCGGCCGTCCTGGCGGCCACGGCCGAGTACGCGGCACTGGCGCGCGCCCATGGATTGAGGCCGGCGCAGATGGCGCTCGCGTGGTGCTATTCGCGCTGGTTCGTCGGCTCGACCATCATCGGGGCGACGACGATGGAGCAGTTGAAGGAGAACATCGACGCGGTCGATGTGGTGTTGACGGATGAGGTGGTCGCGGCGATCGACGCGATCCATGCGCGCATTAGCAATCCGGGGCAGTAAAGCGTCGCCGTTATTCGGGCGTGATTTGAACGCGTGGACGGGGAACCCGTCCACCCTACGTCCCTTCGATTGATATCACGATAAAGCGGAGGATCGTAGGGTGGACGGGTTTCCCGTCCACGCGTCGATCGCTATCGGCTGATTCTTCGTACCGGTTCCGGTAACGCCATTAAAAAATCAATTCGCCGCTTCCGCCTGCAGGCTGCGTTCGATATCCGACTTCGTAAACCCCGGCGCAAACCGCTCGATGAAGTGGTACGCATACGAGCGCAGATACGCCCCGCGGCGCACGGCCAGGCGGGTCACGTTTGGCGCGAACAGGTGCGAGGCTTCCACCGCCCGCAGCCCCTTGTCGCGTCCATGGTCGAAGGCCATCGAGGCGATGATGCCGACGCCCATCCCCAGCGATACGTACTGCTTGATCACGTCCGAATCCATCGCAGTGAGCACGATGTCGGGCGCCAGCCCCGCCGTGTGGAAGGCGTCGTCGATATGGCTGCGGCCCGTATAGCCGACGTCGTAGGTGATCAATGGATGCGAAGCCAGGTCTTCCAGCCGCAGCGGCGCGCCGTTCAGCAACGGGTGCCCTTCGGGCGCCACCACCACGTGGCTCCAGCGGTAGCAGGGAAACGAGACCAGATCCGGGAAGGCCGTCAAACCCTCGGTGGCGATGCCGATGTCGGCCCGCCCCGACAGCACGTATTCGGCGATGTGTTCCGGCGCGCTCTGCTGCAAGGCGATGCGCACGTTGGGGAAGGCCGAGCGGAAGGACTGCACCACCTGCGGCAGCGCATAGCGCGCCTGGGTGTGGGTGACGGCGACCGTCAGGGTGCCGCTGTCCTGACCCGCGTACTCCTGGCTCGCCTGCGCCAGGTTTTCCGCTTCCACCAGCAGCCGCTCGACGATTTTCAGGATGCCTTTGCCCGGCCCGGTCAGCCCGGTCAGGCGCTTGCCGTTGCGCTCGAAGATGACGACGCCCAGTTCGTCCTCGAGTTCGCGGATCTGGCGCGACACGCCCGGCTGCGAGGTGTACAGGGCCGCAGCCACGTCGGTGAGGTTGAAATTGCGGCGCGCCGCTTCGCGCACCGAGCGCAGCTGCTGGAAGTTCATATGCCGCCGCCTTCGTCGACGAACACCTGGATCTGGCGCGGGCGCACCAGCAGGGTTTCGCCTTCTTTCAGCCCGAGGCCGGCGAAGCGTTCGTTCGGGATCACCGCCTCGATCAGCTGGGCGTTGTCGAGGCGTTCGAGGTCGAGCTGGGCCAGCGGGCCGATCGCGTGCGAACGGCGCAGTTTCACCGCGATGCCCTTCTGCCCCGGCGCGAAGCGTTCCACTTCGAGGTCGTGCGGACGCACGTAGCCGATGCCGTCGGCGTTCTGGACTTCGCCATGGCCGGGCGCGTCGAACAGCGCGTCGCCGCTGGCCAGCACGCCGTCGTGCACGCGGCCGTGGAACAGGTTGACGTTGCCGAGGAAGCTGTACACGAAGGGCGAGGCCGGGCTGTTGTACACGCTCTCCGGGGTGCCGAGCTGCTCGACGCGGCCCTTGTTCATGACGACCACCTGGTCGGCCACTTCCAGCGCTTCTTCCTGGTCGTGGGTGACGAAGATCGAGGTCACATGCAGGTCGTCGTGCAGGCGGCGCAGCCAGCGGCGCAGTTCCTTGCGCACCTTGGCGTCAAGCGCGCCGAACGGCTCATCCAATAACAGTACCCGCGGCTCCACGGCCAGCGCACGCGCGAGGGCGATGCGCTGGCGCTGGCCGCCGGAGAGCTGGGGCGGATAGCGGTCGGCGATCCAGTCCAACTGCACCAGTTCCAGCAGCTGCTTCACTTTGTCGCGGATCTGCTGCTCGCTCGGGCGCTCGCGGCGCGGACGCACGCGCAGGCCAAAGGCGACGTTCTCGAACACGGTCATGTGCTTGAAGAGCGCGTAATGCTGGAACACGAAGCCGACCTGGCGCTCGCGCACGTGGCTGCGCGAGGCATCCTGGCCGTCGAGCAGCACCGCGCCCGAGTCCGGATGCTCGAGGCCGGCGATGATGCGCAGCAGGGTCGTCTTGCCGCAACCCGAAGGGCCCAGCAAGGCGGTCAGCTGGCCGTCCGGGAACTGCAGCGAGACGTCGTCGAGGGCCGTGAACTGGCCGAACTGCTTGCGGATGTGTTGGACTTCGATCGTCATTGCGTGCGCTCCGTGGTACCGGCGTCGGCAGCCATGTTCTGGTGCAGGCGCCATTCGATAAAGGTCTTGACGGCCAGCGTCACCAGCGCGAGCAGCGCCAGCAGGGACGCGATCGCGAACGCGGCCGTGAAGTTGTATTCGTTGTAGAGGATTTCGACCTGCAGCGGCATGGTGTTGGTCTCGCCGCGGATGTGGCCCGAGACCACCGACACCGCGCCGAACTCGCCCATCGCCCGCGCATTGCACAGGATGACGCCGTACAGCAGGCCCCATTTGATGTTCGGGAGCGTCACGCGCCAGAAGGTCTGCCAGCCCGACGCGCCCAGCACCAGCGCCGCCTCTTCCTCTTCCGTGCCCTGCTGCTGCATGAGCGGAATGAGCTCGCGCGCGACGAACGGGAAGGTGATGAACACGGTCGCCAGCACGATGCCCGGCACCGCGAACAGGATCTTGATGTCGTGCTCCATCAGCCAGTCGCCGAACCAGCCCTGGGCGCCGAACAGCAGCACGTAGATCAGGCCGGCGATTACGGGCGAGACCGAGAACGGCAGGTCGATCAGGGTCAGCAGGATGCTCTTGCCCTTGAAGTCGAACTTGGCGATGGCCCAGGCAGCCGCGACGCCGAATACGAGATTCAGGGGCACGGCGATGCCGGCGGCGATCAGCGTCAGCTTGATGGCCGACAGCGCATCCGGGTCAAGGATGGATTCGACATAGGTGTCCCAGCCGCGTTTCAAGGCCTCGACGAAGACGGCGACCAGGGGCACGAACAGGAACAGGGTCAGGAAGGTCAGGGCGACGGCGATCAGCGCCCAGCGCACCCAGTTCGGCTCGAAGGCGTTGGTCTTCATCGGGCGCACCGCGCGCGGCGCGGCGGCCACTGGTTTGTCTAACACTGCACTCATTTCTTGCCTGCCCTTCTGCGGGTCCAGGCCTGCAACAGATTGATTGCGAGGAGCAGGATGAACGAGAAGATCAGCATCACGACCGCGATCGCGGTGGCGCCGGCATAGTCGTACTGCTCCAGTTTGGTGATGATGAGGAGGGGCGTGATTTCCGACACCATCGGCAGGTTGCCGGCGATGAAGATCACGGAACCGTATTCGCCGGTGGCGCGCGCAAAGGCCAGCGCGAAGCCGGTCAGCAGGGCCGGCACGATGGTCGGCAGGATCACGCGGAAGAAGGTTTGCAGCGGGCTCGCGCCCAGGCTGGCGGCAGCTTCTTCCAGTTCGCGCTCGGCTTCCTCGAGCACCGGCTGCACCGTGCGCACGACGAAAGGCAGGCCGATGAAGGTCAGCGCCACCACCACGCCCAGCGGCGTAAAGGCGACCTTGATGCCCAGGCTCTGGAGGTACTGGCCGATCCAGCCGTTGTGCGAATACAGGGCGGTCAGCGTGATGCCGGCCACCGCGGTGGGCAGGGCGAACGGCAGGTCGACCAGGGCGTCGATGAAGCGCTTGCCGGGGAAGCGGTAGCGCACCAGCACCCAGGCCACGATGCCGCCGAACACGACGTTCAGGCTGGCGCCGATGAGGGAGGCGCCGAAGGTGAGCTTATAGGAAGCGACCACGCGCTCGGAGGTGACGGCGGCCCAGAAGGCTTCCCAGCTCATGGTGAAGGTCTTGAGGAACACGGCCGACAGGGGGATCAGCACGATCAGGGCCAGATAAAAGATCGTGAACCCGAGCGACAGGCCGAAGCCGGGAATGACCCTGCCTGGCGTACGCGTCTGGAATATGTTCATGGAGGCCTTATTACAAATTCTTCTAATGGAACGTAATAATCTCACTTACTTCTCATAAACCAAACGAAGTAATCCTCATTTGCATAGACGAATTACGCTATTAGCGTGGCGAAGCTGGCATCAACTTAGAGCGCCTAACAAAACCTCCAGAGCAAGGCGCAGCGCCGAAGACAGTACGGCTGTACGGCAAGGCGCTGCAACGCAGCTATGGAGGTTTTTTTGGGCGCTCTTACAGCACCAGTTTCGCCGCGACGCTTGTCAGGGTCACGGCAAGCAGACCGCGCAGGAAGCGTTCCGGCACCTTGCGCGCGGCCATCGAACCGAGGGTGATGCCGGGCACCGAGCCAATCAGCAGGGTCAGCAGCAGCATCCAGTCGATCGAGCCCAGCCACCAGTGTCCCAGCGCGGCAATCGCGGTGAGCGGCACGGCATAGGCGATGTCGGTCCCGGCCACTTCCGCCGGCGTCAGTTTCGGGTACAGCATCACGAGCAGGGTCGCGCCGATGGCGCCGGCGCCGATCGAGGAGACGGTGACCAGCACGCCCAGCACGGCGCCGGAGAAGATGGTGGCGTTGACCAGCGCCCTGCCCTCGAGCTGGCGGCCGGGCTTGGCCTGGATCCAGGCCAGCATGCGTTTGCGGAAGAGCAGCGCCACGACGGTCAGCATGACCGAGCCGGCAATCGAATAGCGGATGATCTGGCCGATCTGGGCGTCGAGCGCGCCGAACTGCTTCAGCGCCAGGGTGGCGACGAGCGCGGCCGGCAGCGCACCGATGCACAGGCGGCGCACGATGGCCCAGTTGACGGTGCCGTTGAAACGGTGGGTGACGGTGCCGGCGCCCTTGGTGATCGAGGCGAAGGCGAGGTCGGTGCCGACCGCGACGGATGGCGAGACCCCGAACAGCAGGGTCAGCAGCGGCGTCATCAGCGACCCGCCGCCCACACCCGTCATCCCGACCAGAAGCCCGACGCCGAAGCCGGCGGTGATATATGTCATCAGCATTTTGTCCCTCAGTGAGCCCAAGAGTAAGCCGGGTCAGCCGTGGGACAAACGACGGGTTTCTTATTTGCTTATGCGGTAGGGTGGGGTAACGGAGGCCAATGACCTCCGTTACGCGCTTCGTGCCCACGCGGAACTGTGCATGGTGTTGGCCCCGATGGCGCCGCGTATCCGAACAATCATTTGTTAACGCAGTTCGTGGTTCCGCGTGGGCACGGGGGTGCCCACCCTACTTGTTCGGCTGCGGCGTCAAACGCAGATACGGCTTCGGCGCCGTGAACCCTTTCGGATACTTTTCCGCCAGCACGGCCGGATCCTGCACGGTCAGCGGAATGATCACGTCATCCCCATCCTTCCAGTTGCCCGGCGTCGCCACCGTGTAGCCGTCGGTTAGCTGCAGGGCGTCGATCACGCGCAGTACTTCATCGAAGTTGCGGCCGGTGCTCATCGGGTAGGTGATGGTCAGGCGGATCTTCTTGTTCGGGTCGATCACGAACAGCGAACGCACCGTGGCGGTTGCCGACATTTCCGGGTGGATCATGTCGTACAGGGTAGAGACCGATTTATCGGCGTCGGCGATGATCGGGAAGCCGACCACCGTCTGCTGGGTTTCCTCGATGTCGCGGATCCAGTTGCGGTGCTGGTCGGCCGGATCGACGGAGAGCGCGATCGCCTTGACGTTGCGCTTGTCGAATTCCGGCTTCAGCTTGGCTGTCAGGCCCAGCTCGGTCGTGCACACCGGCGTGAAGTCGGCCGGGTGCGAGAACAGGACGACCCACGAGTCCCCTGCCCACTCGTGGAAGCGAATGCGGCCGGTGCTGGAATCCTGTTCGAAGTCGGGGGCGATGTCGCCCAGGCGTAAGGTCATGGTTTTCTCCTGGAATGGGACAGGCCCGCGGCGTCACCATGACGCCGCGCGGGCCATCCGGCCATTTTGCGGCATTTTTGGCAAGCTTGCTGTGCTGTCACCTAACTTCACATGAAGCGGCTGTACAGCACGGTGCCCCAGGTGATGGCGGCCAGCAGGATCGTCAGGCCGACGGCGGCGCTGCCGAAGTCCTTGGCGTTCTTCGACAGCGGATGGCGTTCCAGCGAAATGCGGTCGACCACGGCCTCGATCGCGGAATTGATGAGTTCCACGATCAGGACCAGCAGCATGACGCCGATCAGCAGCAGCTTCTGGAAGCCCGACACTGGCAGCACGAACGCAAAAATCACCGCCAGCACGAAGACCAGCAGTTCCTGGCGGAAGGAATGTTCGATGCGCCAGGCCGTGGCCAGCCCCTGGATGGCGTAGGCGGAGGCGTTCAGGATGCGCCTGAAACCGGCTTTACTCTTGAACTCGCTGGTCGGTTGTTCCATTATATTTCTCAGAAGACATGCAGAACTGTCATTATGCCTGTTCCCCCCGTTGCCGGGAAAGCGCAAAGGAGTAGACGCGTTCCACTAGGGAATGCTTGGCCGTGTTTCGCATTATGGTATAAAGTAAGGACGATACTGCACTGCACCAACCACATCATGAAAATCGAAACACTTGAACCGCCCAAGACATCGATCCAGGTGATTGAGCGCATGGTCGCCTTGCTCGATGCGCTGGCGACCTATCCCGACCCGGTCAGCCTGAAGGAACTCTCCAAGGTATCCGGCCTGCACCCCTCGACCGCGCACCGCATCCTGAACGACATGGTGGCGACCCGCTTCGTCGACCGCGTCGAGCCCGGCACCTACCGCCTCGGCATGCGCCTGCTGGAACTGGGCAACGTCGTCAAAAGCCGGCTGTCGGTCCGCGAAGCGGCGCTCGACTACATGCGCGCCCTGCACAAGAAAACCCAGCAGACGGTCAACCTGTCGGTGCGCCAGGG
Organism: Massilia sp. SYSU DXS3249; assembly: GCF_053668055.1. NCBI lineage: Bacteria > Pseudomonadati > Pseudomonadota > Betaproteobacteria > Burkholderiales > Oxalobacteraceae > Massilia > Massilia sp. SYSU DXS3249. Next base: position 339,503 of record NZ_JBSIPX010000002.1, read on the forward strand.
CGACGAGATCGTGTACATCGACCGCGCCTTCTCCGAGCGTTCCGGCATGCAAGTGGTGCGTGCGATCGGCGGACGCGGTCCGCTGCACCTGACCTCGACCGGCAAGCTGTTCCTGTCCGTGGACGAGGCCAAGGCGATCCGGGCCTACGCCACCCGCACCGGTCTTGCCGGCCACAACAAGAATTCGATCACCGACCTGGCCAAGCTCGAACGCGAGCTGAGCCTGGTGCGGGCGCGCGGCTATGCGCGCGACAACGAAGAGCTGGAACTGGGCGTGCGCTGCATGGCCGCCGGCATCTTCGACGACAGCGGCAAGCTGGTGGCCGGCCTGTCGATCTCGGCGCCCGCCGACCGCCTGCAGGACGAGTGGCTGGACGACCTGGTGCAGACGGCGGGGCAGATTTCCTCGACGCTGGGCTTCCGGCCGGCTTCGGTGTAAAACACCACCGATCAAAGCAAACGGCGCCCGCGGGCGCCGTTGTCGTTTTACCGCTTCTGCAGCACGGCTGCACTGGAAACGGTAGAGAAGGAAGTCTGGACCGGCTCGACGGCGCCCACGGAATGCATGGCCGGCACGGTGATGCTGTCCGGCGTGAGCGCCTCCAACCAGCGGCGCATGCGGCCGGCGTCGGCGGTACGCGACATCTTGCCCTTCGAATCGAGGAAGACCATGATCACGTTGCGGCCCTGGATCATCGCCTGCATCACCAGGCAGCGCCCCGCTTCGTTGATGAAACCGGTTTTCTGCAGGCCGATGTTCCAGTCCGGCAGCGCCACCAGGTAGTTGGTATTGCTGTAGCGCATAGGACGGCCGCTGGCCTCGACCACCCAGTTCGGATCGGTCGAATACTGGCGCAGCAGCGGCTTCTGGTGGGCATAGGCGACCAGCTTGGCCAGGTCGCGCGCGCTCGACACGTTGCGGCTCGACAGGCCGCTGGAGTCGACGTAATGGGTGTCGTTCATGCCCAGTTCGCGCGCCTTGGCGTTCATCGCGGCGACAAAACCGTTGATGCCGCCCGGGTAGTTGCGCCCGAGGGCCGAGGCCGCCCGGTTCTCCGAACTCATCAGCGCAATGTGCAGCAGGTTGTTGCGCGTCATGCGGGCGCCGACCGGCAGGCGCGAGCTGCTGTACTTGTGGCGGTCGACGTCGTCGTTGGTGATCGTGAGCGTTTCGTTCAGGTTCTGGTTCGCTTCGACCACGATCAGGCCGGTCATGAGCTTGGTGATCGAGGCGATCGGCAGCGCGGCGCCGGCGTTTTTCTCGAACAGCACTTCGTGGCTGTTCTGATCGATCACCAGCGCCACGCTCGAGCGCAGCGACAGCGGATCCTGGGTCTTGTGCAGGCCGGCGAGGTCGCCGGCGGTGCGCAGCATGGGCGCCGCCACGACGGGTGCGGCGCGGCGTGCGGCGTGGTAGGTCACGCGGCGCTTGCCGCGCACGGTCTCGACCCGGCGCACCAGGCGCTGGCGCTTGTCGGCACTGGCCACCTGCGCGCTCTCCTTGCGCTTGCCCTTGCGTTTGGCCGCGGTCTTCTTGACGACCTTCTTCTTTACGACGGCACGCTTGCCCTTCGTGGAACTGGCTCTCTCGCCGGCGCCCGCCCCCGCGCCCGCAGCCGAAACGGGCTCGGCAACCAGGAACAGCGATATCAGCGCGGCCAACAGGAGCTTCAACATTTTCTACTTTCCTTCACGCGGAACTGATGAGGCACTGCCCCAGTGTATTCAAGCCAGACTCGACTGCAAGCGAATTTAACATTCACCCCGCTATTTTGCCGTAATACAACGATATGCGGCGCGCATCTGGATACCGGACACGCGCTTCTTTTTCAGATGTCTTGGTGACGCAACATGTCATTCAAGCATGTTACTCCCGGAAGTGAACAAAGGAGGCCAGCGGTTCGCGCTCGGTAACGAGGGTGTTCTCGATCTTCGCCGGATCGGCCCAGCCCAGCGCCATGCCGCACACGACCGTTTCGTTGGCGGGCAGCTGCAGTTGCTCGGCAATGACCCGGTGGTACTGGGTAAAGGCCGCCTGCGGGCAGGTGTCGAGCCCGCGCCCGCGCGCCGCCACCATGATATTTTGCAAAAACATGCCGTAGTCGAGCCAAGAACCCTGCTCCATCACGCGGTCGATCGTGAAGATGAGGCCCACGGGCGCATCGAAGAAGCGGAAATTGCGCGCATGCTGGGCCGCCATGCCCTCCTTGTTGTCGCGCGTCAGGCCGAGCAGGCTGTACAGGTCCCACCCGACCTTGCGGCGGCGGTCGATGAAAGGCGACACCCATTCGCGCGGGTAGTAGGCGTATTCCTCGGTGTGCTGGCGCGACTGCTCGGGGTCGAGGTGCACGGCCAGGATCGCGTCCGACAGCGCGCTGCGCGCCGCGCCGGTCAGCACGTAGACCTTCCACGGCTGGGTGTTGGTGCCGGACGGGGCGCGCGACGCGACTTCGAGGATGCGCTCGATGTCGTCGCGGTCGACGGGCTGGTCGAGGAAGGCGCGGATCGAGCGGCGCGAGGTGATCGCGGCATCGACCGCTTCTTGCTGGGCATGTGAAATCATGGCATCTCCGGTTTCTTGACGACGAATGCGACCCCGGCAACGGCCACCGCCATGCCCACCAGGGCCGCCGGTCCGAGCGTTTCGCCGAACATCAGCCAGGCCATGATGGCGGTCGTGGGCGGGGTCAGGTACAACAGGCTCGTGACTGCGAGGGCGGCGCCCCGGCTGATGAGCCGGAACAGCAGGAAGATCGCGCCGATCGACAGCGCAAATACCGACCACAGCAGCGAGCCGATGAAGCTGGCGCTCCACTCTACTTTAGACAAGGACAAATCGAACTGTTCGAGAAGAATTGCGAACGGCAGCAGGGCCGCCACCGAGACGGCGAACTGGATCGCAGTGCCCGTGCGCAGGTCGAAACTGGGGCAGTAGCGCTTCTGGTAGAGGGTGCCGGCCGTGATCGACAGCAGCGCCAGCACGCAATACAGGATGGAGAGCGGCGACAGGCCGTCGAGCTGCATTTTCGAGGCCACCACCAGCGCGACGCCGCCCAGGCCGAGCACCAGGCCGAGCCACTGGCGCGGACGCACGCGCTCGCCGATCAGGGGCGCGGCCACGGCGGTGAGGATGGGCTGCATGCCGACGATCAGGGCGGACAGGCCCGCTGGCATGCCGATCTTGATCGCGCTCCAGACGCCGCCCAGGTAACCGGCCTGCAGCAGCAGCCCGGCCACCGCGATGTGTTTTACGCGGCCGTGGGGCCAGGGCGCGCGCCAGACCAGCAGCAAAGGCAGCAGCACCAGCAGGACGCCGGTGCAGCGCAGCAGCAGGAAGGTCAGCGGCGGCGCATACGGCAGGCCGAACTTGGCGACGATGAAGCCGGTGCTCCACAGGACAACGAAGAAAGCCGGCGTCAGCCAGCGGTGCGTGCTTTCCGAGAGTGCGGTCGTGTCGGCCATGGAATAGTGGGCGCGCGCCGTGGCAGGATCGCGGAAGGCAAGAAGCGCAATGGCAAGTTTAACACGACAGGACCCTGCTGCCGGACACGGAGCCAACGCAGAAAAGCGGCATACGGGCGCAAGATTTGTTGCCGTTCAGTATTTCTTCCGATGCAACGAAACAACAGATGATGCCGGTATGGTGCATCGCAACAAAATAGCTTGACTCGCTTCCAAAAATGGGCAAAACTTGATTCTGTTGCGGTGCACAATCTCTCGGGCGCACCGGTCAAGCCACCCAGCATCACCGGTTTCAGCAGCATACCTTCCTATAACGTTAGTTTGGAGATACCCCATGTTTGCAATCCCAGAACAGTTCTCGAACGCCACCAAAGCCAACTTCGAATCGCAATTCGCCCTGCTGTCCTCGCTGACCGCGAAGACCTTCGAAAGCATGGAAAAGCTGGTCGAGCTGAACATCGCCACCGCCCGCGCCGCCATGGAAAACAACTCGGCTACCGCGCGCCAGCTGCTGTCGGCCAAGGACCCGCAAGAATTCTTCCAGGTGTCGGCTTCGCAAGCCCAGCCTGCCGCTGAAAAGGCCGTCGCCTACAACCGCCAGCTGGCCGCCATCGCCACCGGCACCGGCGCCGAGTTCTCGAAAGCCGCCGAAGGCCAGATCGTCGAAGCCAACCGCAAGGTCATCGCCCTGGTCGACGAAGTGAGCAAAAACGCCCCTGCCGGTTCGGAAACCTTCGTTGCCGCCGTCAAGACCGCAATCAGCAACGCCAACGCCGGCTACGAGCAGTTCAGCAAGACCACCAAGCAGGCCGTCGAGCAGATCGAAAGCAACGTGAACGCCGCCGTCTCGCAGTTCACCCAGGCCGCCGCCAAGGCACCTGGCGCTGCCGCCAACGCCGCTTCGGCTGCTGCAGCCTAAGTTTTACTGTGACAGGCCCGCTTCGGCGGGCTGTACATGACAACGGGGCCGCCTGATGATTCAGGCGGCCCCGTTGTCGTTCGTAGGGTGGACGGGTTTCCCGTCCACCCTACGTCGAACCGTGTTTATTCGCCCAGGTAGGCCGCCTGCACCCGCGGATCATCCAGCATCGCCCGCGCGTCGCCCGTCATGGTCAGCGAGCCCGAATCCATCACATACGCCCGGTGCGCAGCCTGCAGCGCCAGGCGCGCGTTCTGCTCGACCAGCAGGATCGTGATGCCCTGCTTCGACACGTCGCGGATCACTTCGAAAATCTTTTCCACCATGATCGGCGCCAGGCCCATCGAGGGTTCGTCGAGCAGCAGCAGGGTCGGGTGGCACATCAGGGCGCGCGCCATCGCCAGCATCTGCTGCTCGCCGCCGGACAGGGTGCCGGCGAGCTGGCTTGAGCGCTCCTTCAGGCGCGGGAAGACCGCGAACCATTTCTCGATGTCCTGCTCGATGGCGGCCTTGTCCTTGCGCGTGTAGGCGCCCATCAGGAGGTTTTCGTGGATGCTCATGCGGGTGAAGACGCCCCGCCCTTCCGGCACCATTGCCAGCTTCTGCTGCACCAGCCGGTGCGCCTGCGCGCCCTGCAACGGCTTGCCGAGGTAGGAAATCGATCCTTCTACCTTGCAGGCCGGCAGCGTGCCGGTGATGGCTTTCAGGGTCGTCGTCTTGCCTGCGCCGTTGGCGCCGATCAGGGTGACGAGTTCGCCCCGGTTGACTTCCAGGTCGATGCCCTTGACCGCCTTGATGCCGCCATACGAGACCTTCAGTCCCTGGACCTTGAGAATGCTGTCGCTCATCAGTGGGCCCCTCCCAGGTAGGCCGCGATGACGGCCGGGTCCTTCTGGATCTCGGCCGGCGCCCCTTCGGCGATGCGCTTGCCGTACTCGAGCACGGTAATGCGGTCGCACAGGCCCATCATGAGTTTCACGTCGTGTTCGATCAGGAGCACGGTCTTGCCTTCATTCTTGATCTTGACCAGCAGCTCGCGCAGGGCCAGTTTTTCGGTGGCGTTCATGCCGGCCGCCGGTTCGTCCAGCGCCAGCAGCTGCGGGTCGGTCGCCAGCGCGCGCGCGATTTCCAGGCGGCGCTGGTCGCCGTAGGAGAGGAATTTCGCCGTGCGGTGGGCGAACTGGCCGATGCCGACGAAATCGAGCAGCTCCTGGGCGCGCGTACGGATCGCTGCTTCTTCGGCACGCGCCGCCTTGTGGCGGAAGATGGCGCCGAACACGCCCTGCTTCGTGCGCACGTGGCGCCCGACCATCACGTTCTCCAGCGCCGTCATTTCGCCGAACAGGCGGATGTTCTGGAAGGTGCGGGCAATGCCGGCCTTCGCCACCGCATGCGGGGCCGAAGGCGAATAGGCCTTGCCGGCCAGTTCGAAACTGCCGCTGTCGGGCTGGTAGAGGCCGGTGATGACATTGAAGAAGGTGGTCTTGCCGGCGCCGTTCGGGCCGATCAGGCCATACACCTGGCCGGGGCGGATCTGGATGCCGACGTCGGTCAGGGCCTGCAGGCCGCCGAAGCGTTTATTCACGCCGGCTACGTTCAAAAGAAATTCGCTCATGGGGTTCGGCGCCTCAGGCAGCCGCCTCCTTCTCTTCTTCCTTGGCAAGGGCGGCATTCGGACGGTCTTCGCGGTTCGGCGACGGCCACACGCCGGCCGGGCGCACCAGCATGATCAGGACCAGCGCCAGGCCGTAGAGCAGCTGGCGCAGCACCTCGGCTTCGATCACGACCTTGCCGAACAGCGCCATCTGCGCCGGTTCCACCACGTGGCGCAGCACTTCCGGCAAGGCGGCGAGCAGCACGCCGCCCAGCACCACGCCAGGGATGTGGCCGATTCCGCCCAGCACCACCATCGCCAGCACGGCGATCGATTCGGTCAGCGAGAACGATTCGGGAGAAACAAAACCCTGGAAGGCGGCGAACATGGCGCCGGCCACGCCGCCGAAGGAAGCGCCCATCGAGAAGGCCAGCAGCTTCACGTTGCGGGTGTTGATGCCCATGGCTTTCGCCGCGATCTCGTCTTCGCGGATCGCCACCCAGGCCCGGCCCAGGCGCGAATGCTGCAGGCGGCTGGTAATAAAAATGGTGGCGATGCACAGGAACAGGAACAGGAAGTAATACGCGTTCACCGAGGGCATCGCATAGCCGCCGATGTACACGGTCGACTGCGAGCCCGCTTCGCCCGCCAGCGAGACGCCGAAGATGCGGATCGGGTCGATCATGTTGATGCCCTGCGGCCCGTTCGTGAAGTTGATCGGGTCGTTCAGGTTGTTCATGAAGATGCGGATGATCTCGCCGAAGCCGAGCGTGACGATGGCGAGGTAGTCGCCGCGCAGTTTCAGCGTCGGCGCGCCCAGCAAGGCGCCGAACAGGGCGGCGACCAGTGCGGCCAGCGGCACGATCGCCCACACCGACAGGTGGATGCCGTTGGTGCGGATGTCCTCGCCCAGCAGCGCGACGAGCGCATCGCCCAGCGCCGGGCTGTAGTAGACCACCGATTCGAGCAGGGCCGCAAATTGAGGAGAAGCAAATAGCCCGGTGAGATAGGCACCGACGGCGAAGAAGGCGATGTAGCCGAGGTCGAGCAGGCCTGCGAAGCCGACCACGATGTTCAGGCCGAGCGCCAGCATGATGTAGAGCAGCGCGATGTCGATGATGCGCACCCAGGAGTTGCCGTACTGGGAGGCGAAGAAGGGGAAGGCCAGCATCACGGCCAGCAGCAAGCCCATCGAAATGTAGGCGCGGCGCGGGTTGTGCTGGACGTCGAAAGAGAGGAGTGCCATGTCGTGCCCCTTACGCGCGGTCGGCCACGCGCTCGCCCATGATGCCGGACGGACGCAGGGTAAGCACCAGGATCAGCACCACGAAGGCGAAGATGTCCTGGTAATGGCTGCCGAGGAAGCCCCCGGTCAGGTCGCCGATATAGCCGGCGCCGAGCGCCTCGATGATGCCCAGCAGCAGGCCGCCGATCATGGCGCCGTAGATGTTGCCGATCCCGCCCAGCACCGCCGCGCAAAAGGCCTTCAGGCCCGGCAGCACGCCCATGGTGAACGTGATCGAGGCGTAGTTGGCGCCCCACATCACCCCGGCCACGGCGGCCAGCGCGGCGCCGATGGCGAAGGTGGCGACGATGACGCTGTTCGAGTCCACGCCCATCAGCCCGGCCACGCGCGGGTTTTCGGCGACGGCGCGCATCGCCCGCCCCATCTTGGTGCGCTCGACCAGCAGCACGAGAGCGACCATGGCGACGGCCGCGAGCACCAGCAGCAGTACCTGGGTCTGGGAAATCATGGCGCCGCCGATCATGATCGGTTCGCTCGAGAGCAGTTGCGGGAAAGGCAGCGGGTTACGGCCCCACCAGGGCATCGCCATCACGAAGGTTTGCAGCAGGATCGACACGCCGATGGCGGTGATCAGGGGCGCCAGGCGCGGCGCGTTGCGCAGGCGGCGGTAGGCGACCCGCTCGATCAGCACATTGACCAGCATCGCGACCGGAATGGCGCCGAGGATGGCGACGGCAAGCTGGAAGTAGCCCGGCAGGCCTGGGAAATGGCTATCGAGCAGCTGCAGGATCGAGAGGCCGACCATCGCGCCGATCATGAGCACGTCGCCGTGGGCGAAGTTGATGAGGTTGAGCACCCCGTAGACCATCGTGTATCCCAGCGCGACCAGTGCATACATGCTGCCTAGCACCAGTCCGTTGAGTAACTGCTGGACAAAAGTCTCCATCGTTTCCGCCGCCTATTCTTCCGATAACAAAAACGGCACTCCGTATGACCGGAGTGCCGCTTCATGGCTTAGCTGTATGTACTAAACAGTTGCCAAGACAAAAATTCCGAACGCCGCCATCATAGCGAGGTTTTTGCTCAACTCACAACGGAAAATTGTTGCGGCGCCGGATTGATCGGAGAGTATGCGAGCGCTTAAACGACCTCGACGCGCGGAGCGTCCAGCCCCTTCGGCAGCGGGAAGGTGACGTTCTCTTCCACGCCTTCGAGGGCGCGCACGCTGGCGGCGCCGAGTTCCTTCAGGCGGTCGATCACGGCCTGTACCAGCACTTCCGGGGCCGAGGCGCCGGCGGTCAGGCCGATGCGCCTTTTCCCGGCAATCCAGTTCGGGTCGATCATGTCGGCCTGGTCGACCATGTAGGCGGGCGTGCCCAGCTTGTCGGCCAGTTCGCGCAGGCGGTTCGAGTTCGAGCTGTTCGGGCTACCAACCACGATCACCACTTCCACCTGCGGCGCCATGAACTTCACGGCTTCCTGGCGGTTGGTGGTGGCGTAGCAGATGTCGCCCTTCTTCGGCTCGGCAATGTTCGGGAAACGTGCTTTCAGGGCCGCGATGATCTCGGCGGTGTCGTCCACGGACAGCGTGGTCTGCGACACGTATGCCACGTTGTCCGGGTTGGCCACCTGCAGGGTCGCCACGTCCTCGACCGTCTCGACCAGGTGCATGCCCTCTTCCACCTGGCCCATCGTGCCCTCGACTTCCGGGTGGCCGTCGTGGCCGATCATGATGATCTCGGCGCCGTCCCGGCGCATCTTCGACACCTCGACGTGCACCTTGGTCACCAGGGGGCAGGTCGCGTCGAAAATCTTCAGGCCGCGCGCTTCGGCATCCGCACGCACCGCTTTCGAGACGCCGTGGGCCGAGAACACCAGCGTATTGCCGGCCGGGACATCTTCCAGGCGCTCGATGAAGATCGCGCCCTTGTTGCGCAGGTCTTCCACCACATACTTGTTGTGGACAATCTCATGGCGCACGTAGATCGGCGCGCCGAACTGCTTCAGGGCACGTTCGACGATCTCGATGGCACGGTCGACGCCGGCGCAAAACCCGCGCGGCTGGGCAAGCAGAATTTCGTTTTCCATCGCATTTTCCATCGTCGTTTCCTAATTACAGGACAGAAATCAGTTTGACCTCGAACTGCAGCGCCTGGCCCGCGAGCGGGTGATTGAAATCGAACAGCGCGGCGTCCTCGCCCATTTCGCGCAGCATGCCGGCAAAGCGGCCGCCGCCCGGCGCGGCGAAGTCGACCAGGTCGCCCGCCTTGTAGTCGGCGCCGGGCACCGAGTTCTCGTCCAGCGTGGCTTTCGACACCCACTGCAGCAGCTCGGGATTGCGCTCGCCGAAGCCCTCCTGCGGGGTCAGGGTAAAGGTCTTGTGCTCGCCCTCGGCCATGCCGAGCAGGCGCTCCTCGAGGAAAGGCGCGAGTTGGCCCTGGCCCAGCATCAGGGTGGCGGGATTGGTGCCGAAGGTCGTGACGATATCGGTGCCGTCGGCGCCGGCGAGGCGGTAGTGCAGGGTCAGGTAAGCCGATTCGGTGACGACAGCAGGGGAGGCGTTGGACATGTTCTTCGCGTTTTTCGTAAAGCGGGCAAACCGCTATTGTAAGCCACCGCTGCGCTTCCCGCCTCGGGGCGCCGCTTTTTTTGGCAGCGGCGCGACAGTAGCCTGGCCAACTTCCAGCCTTCGCGTCGCGCACACTTCGCCCAGATCAGAACCGGGCTTATCCATCTGTCCATACTGTGACGCCTCATCATCGGAGGCATTTTATGGGCATCAACGACTGGCCGGAACAGGACCGGCCGCGCGAACGGCTGGCGCGCGAAGGGGCGGCGGCGCTGTCGAACGCCGAACTGCTGGCGATCTTCTTGCGCGTGGGCGTGCGCGGGCGCAGCGCGGTGGAGCTGGGCCGCCACATGCTGGACCATTTCGGTTCGCTGCAACAACTGCTGCATGCGACACCCCAGGAGTTCTCCCAGGTGCACGGACTGGGCATGGCGAAATATGCGCAGCTGCAGGCCGTGATGGAACTGTCGCGCCGCGCGATTTCCGAAAAATTCTTTCGCGAGGCATTGTGCTCGCCCGACGTCGTCAAGGCCTACCTGCGCGGCAAATTCGGGCTGCAGGCCTACGAATCCTTCGTGGTGCTGTTCGTCGACGTCAAGAACCGCCTGATCGACGCCCAGGAAATGTTCAGGGGCACCCTCACCCACACCAGCGTCTACCCGCGTGAAGTGGTCGTGGCCGCGCTGCGGCGCAATGCCTCGGGCGTGATGCTGGCCCACAACCATCCGTCCGGCATGCCGGATCCGAGCGAAGCGGACCTGGCGCTGACCCGGGCGCTGGCGCAGGCGCTGGCCCTGGTCGACGTGCGCGTGCTCGACCATTTCGTGGTGGCCGGAACACACGTGCACTCGTTTGCCGAGCACGGCCAGCTGTAAGGAAGCGGCCGCCCGATCGCCTTATTTGGCGAGCGCCGCCTCGAACTTCCGGTGGTCCACGAATTCCGTATAGGCGCCGAAGGACGACTCGACATTCGGGTTGGACATCAATTCCAGCATCGCCACTTGGCCCAGCGACTGGAACGCGGCAGCCATGCCTTCGGGCCCCTGCCGGGCCACGACCCTGGCCTGGGCGACGCAGTGCTCGGTGACCAGGCGGGTCACCAGCGAGGCCATCTGCTTGCTAGTTTCGGTGCGGGCGGCATCCGTTGCGCCGGCGAGCCCGTCCATGCCCGGATGGACCGACATGGCCGCGAAAATCCAGCGCGCCAGGTCTTTGCGGTCCTGGCCGCTCGTATGGTCCTTCATGCAGTTGCCCAGCGCTTCGGTGGCCGGAGTGGCGGGAGTGGCCCGGGCGGGCTGGTGCGACAGGAGTGCAACGCCGAGGAGTGCGATGGCGAGTATGCGCATGGCAGCCTTTCATCAAAGTTAAACAAATTACAACGCTTTGACTCTAGCATGCGCGCCGCCGGCGCCGCGCCGGCTTGGACAAGGTCCGCCTGCGGCCACTTTCTCAGCAGGCGTCCCGACAACCATTTCGTGGTGTTGGCGAGACAGATACCCGACAAGGGAGGCAGTTGGCGCTCGCGCGCGGCTGTCCGGTTAACTGCGTTAAAACAAGGCCCTAGCCCTGATTTTACAATTGTTAAATTTGTGAGATAGCGCAAGACACAATTGTTTTTCGCAAGTGATTGATTCCGCGATGGTTTTCACGCTATACTCTCGTTTTTCCGAATTCGGAAGTTTATTTTAAGGAGTGCACTATGGCACGTGTCTGCCAAGTTACCGGCAAGGGTGTGATGGTTGGCAACAACGTCTCCCACGCTAACAACAAAACCAAGCGTCGTTTCCTGCCGAACCTGCAGAACCGTCGCATCTACGTGGAATCCGAAAACCGCTGGGTCTCGCTGCGTTTGTCCAACGCCGGCCTGCGCGTCATTGACAAGCTGGGCATCGACGCCGTTCTGGCCGACATGCGCGCTCGTGGCGAAAAAGTCTAATTAGGGAGCTATCATGGCAAAAACTGGCCGCGACAAAATCAAGCTGGAATCGACCGCAGGTACTGGTCACTTCTACACCACCACCAAGAACAAGCGCACGATGCCGGCGAAGATGGAAATCATCAAGTTCGACCCGAAGGCACGCAAGCACGTTCCGTACAAGGAAACCAAGATCAAGTAATTGGTCCTGGAGCTGTACAAGAAGAGCCGCCCACGCAAGTGTGCGGCTTTTTTGTTTTATGCGCATCTGATGCCACGTCGGTGACAATCTGTGCATTTTTTGCAAGCTCGCGTCGGTATAGTGATGGGGTTTCGAATCCGACACGATTGTCACATGCCCTGCCGCACCCTCGTTCTCCGTCGCGCCGGCCCAGCAGCGGTCCTCATTGCCCTGCTCGCCTTCGCCTTCGGCGCGTACGCCGCCCCTGGCGCGACGCCCTATCCGAACACGACGGGCTTCGGCGTCGACTTCGACGGCAGCGAAGAATGGCACCGGCAATGCATGCGGGTGGCGCACCTCAAGACGCCGCGCTTCTCTCCTGCGCCCGTGGCATGCGATGCGACCGAACTGTATTACCTGAAACGCGACCAGGCCGCGGCCTCGCCGGCCGAATGGCGCCAGGTGCGTACCTGCGCCGCCGCGAACGGTGACGACGCCGTCCTGATGATGTTGTACGCCAACGGTTACGGGGTCGCCCGCGATCTCGACCGTGCCATCCACCACGCCTGCCGCCTCGACACGGCCAAGGCCGAAATGGAAGGTCGCGTCGCCCACCTCGCATCGGGCGCCCTCGACGACCAGCCCTTCGACCTGTGCGACCACATCACGAGCGGCCGCATGGGCGCGGTCTGCGCCGCCATCGGCGAGCGCCGCGACGACCGCGTGCGCAATGCCCGCCTCGACCGCTTCGCCGCCGCCCTGCCGCCGGCGGCGCGCGCGCCCTTCGCCCGGCTGCGCAAGGCGGCGACCGTTTTCGCCCACGAGTCGGCGAGCGAGGTGGACATGAGCGGCACCGGCGGCGCCGGATTCGCAACGCGCCACGCCGGGCGCCGGGAAGAAGAATTCATGGAGACCCTGCTCAACGCCGCCGGCGGCAAGATCGTGCGCACCAGCGCCGCGCAGCTTGCCCGGCTCGACCGCGAGCTGAACCTGCAATACCGCCGGGTGCTGGCCACGCCGTCGGACAATGCCGGCCATCCGGACCGGATCGGGCATTCGACGGTCACGCGCGAGGATGTGCGCAAGACCGAGCGCCTCTGGCTGGCCTACCGCGACGCCTGGAATGCGTATCTTGCCGCGGCAGGCGCGCCGGTCGACCCGGTTTCGGTCCAGGCCCAGCTGATCCGCCAGCGCATCGCCCAGCTAAAGCGCCTCTGAAGACGGGTTGGCGCAATAAAAAGCGGCTCCCGAGGGAGCCGCCTTTCGATGCATGCGTGATGCGGATGCTTACGCGTAGCTGCGCAGACGCATCGAAAACTCCTGCAGCGACTTGATGCCGGAGGCTTCGGCGCGGGTGCACCAGTCCTGCAATTGCTGCAGCAGCTGGTCGCGCGTGGCATGCGAGCGCTCCCAGATCGCGCCCAGCTCGACGCGCATCTGGTGCATCGTCTCCAGGGCCTTGCTGTGCTCAAACAATTGCACCAGCTGCGCCTTTTGCGACACTTCGAGCTTGGCCGGCTCGCGCTGCAGCAGCTTGCGCGAGGACTTCAGGAAACGCTTTTCCAGCTCGGCCTTGTGCTTCAGGTGCTCGAGTTCTTCGTGGAAGGCGCGCTTGACCGACTTGGCATACTTCGCCATCACGTCGTAGCGGTTGGTGATCACCGACTGAAGGGTGTCGAGGTCGGCCACAGTCTTGTCCTTGGCAAACTTCGGCTCCGGCGCCTTCTTCTTCACCTTGGCCAGGCCCAGCATTTCGAGGGCGCGGATATAACCCCAGCCGAGGTCGATCTCGTACCACTTGCTCGACAGCTTGGCCGAGGTGGCATGGGTGTGGTGGTTGTTGTGCAGCTCTTCGCCGCCGATCAGGATGCCGAACGGGAAGATGTTGGTCGCCGCATCGGCGCAATCGTAGTTGCGGTAGCCCCAGTAGTGGCCCAGGCCATTGATGATGCCGGCCGCGGTGATCGGGATCCACATCATCTGGACTGCCCAGATCGTAATGCCGATGACACCGAACAGCGCGAAGTTAATCAACAGCAGCGCGGAAACGCCCACCACGCTGTGCTTGCTGTACACGTTGCGTTCGAGCCAGTCATCCGGCGTGCCATGGCCGTACTTGGCCAGGGTCTCCGCGTTCTTGCTCTCGACGCGGTACAGTTCGGCGCCTTCGAGCAGCACCTTCTTGATGCCGCGCGTGACCGGGCTGTGCGGATCTTCCTCGGTATCGCATTTCGCGTGGTGCTTGCGGTGGATCGCAGCCCATTCCTTGGTGATCTGGGCCGTGGTCAGCCACAGCCAGAAGCGGAAGAAGTGGCTCGGAATGGCGTGCAGCTCCAGCGCGCGGTGCGCCTGGTGGCGGTGCAGGTAGATGGTGACGCTGGCAATGGTGATGTGGGTAACGACCAGGGTGTAGATGACCACTTCCCAACCGCTGAGGCCAATCAGGCCGGTATTCATGAATTCCAACACGGAATGCAGGATGTTGCTAAAGCTCATTAAGGCTCCAAAAAAATTGCTTGGTTCAGCACGCCGTCTTTTCTGGGAGAAGGTCGTAAAAGGCGGTTCGGACAGAACCTGCCGTCAACCCCACATTCTACGCACTTCCCATGACGCACGGCACGATGGAGCCCGCTAATTTGTACCGGAATGTGTATTGTGCGCTTCGTTGATGCCAGATGTGCATTAAACGGTGGGCTGGTGTGGCATTTGTGGCGGCAATCCGAGCCGGATGGCGCCGGAGTGCACGAGGGCATAGATGTTCTTGTTCACGGCCGAAATCACGCTGCCGCCGCCCTTTTCCGCGTCGACGATGAAAAAGCCCAGTTCCAGCTCGTAGCCGGCGGGGCCGAAGGCGTTGAGCTGCACCGCGGGGGCCGGCTCGGCGACCACGCGTTCGACGTTGTCGGCCTGGCGCACCAGCAGCGCCATGACCTCGTCCAGGTCGCTGTCGTAGGCCACCGTGATGCGGGTGGACAGGCGCACCGCCTTGTTCGTGCCCGACTGGTTCAGGACGACGCCGGTGATCAGCATTTCGTTCGGCAGCAGGGTTTGCGTGCCGTCGAGCGCCTGCAGCACGGTGGTGCGGGTATTGATGCGGGAGACGCGGCCCGAATACTTGTCCACCGTGATGGGGTCGCCGATCGACAGGCTGCGCTCGAGCAGGATGATGAAACCGGACACATAGTTGCTGGCGATCCGCTGCATGCCGAGACCGAGACCGACGCCGAGCGCGCCGCCGAACACCGACAAGACCGTCAGGTCGAGCCCGACGAGGTTCAGGCTGACCAGCACCGATACCAGGATCAGCAGCGCCCTCGCCACGCGCGCCAACACCACGCGCGACGAGGTATGCAGCCCCTCCAGCCCCATCAACCGCTCTTCCAGCGAGGCGCCGAACCACAGGGCCAGCATGACCAGCACCACGACCGAGCCTCCACCCTGCAGGATGTCGAGCAGGGTCGCCTCGTGCTTGCCGATCGGCAGCACTTTGCTGTCGAGGAATTCGATGATGTCGGGCCACATGCCCATCAGGTAGAGCGCGACGCCGGCCCAGACGACCAGTGCCAGGATGCGCTCGAAGGTCTGCAGCGCCGTGCCTAGGGGGCCATGGCGCGCGAAGATGCGCCGCAGCAGGTAGAACGCGATACGGATCACCGCCATCGACGTGAAGAGCGGCAGCGCGACATTCAGGAGGTGCACGCTTTGCTGGCGCGCCAGGATCACCTTCGCCAGCCAGACGAAGGCGGCGATCAGCAGCGGCGCCAGCACCCGGCCGAAGCCCTCGACGCCGATGCGGCGGATGCTGTCGAGTTCCTCGTGTTCGTGCAGCCAGCTGCGCCGGATGAAGCGCGCCAGCAGCAGGCCGAGCAGCACCGCGGCGACGATGGCCAGCGCCTGCCACAGGATACGGGGATTGCTGATGTCCTCGAGGAGATCCTGCAGCAGGGCGGTCAACGGCATCGGGGCGGTTCTCCTGGATTACGCTTGTTACTCTTCAGCGGCGGCAACGTCGGCGTCGTCGCCTTTGGACGCTTTCGCCTTCATGGCCTTGCGCTCGAGCACGGCGGCGAAGAAGCCGTCGGTGCCGTGCTTGTGCGGCAGCAGCTTGAGGTACTGGTCCATCTCGAGCTCGATCTTCTGTTCGGCCAGCACTTTGCTCATCGGCACCAGTTCGAAGTCCGGATGCGAGGCCAGGAACTGCTCGACGATGAAGTCGTTTTCTTCGTTCAGCAGCGAGCAGGTGGCGTACACCAGGCGGCCGCCGCTCTTGAGCAGGCGCGCCGCGCCGTCGAGGATGGCCGCCTGCTTTTCCTGCATCTCGGCCACGGCGCCTTCAGGCTGGCGCCATTTCACGTCCGGATTGCGGCGCAGGGTGCCGAGGCCCGAGCATGGGGCGTCGACCAGCACGCGGTCGATCTTGCCGGCCAGGCGCTTGATCTTGGCGTCGCGCTCGTGCGCGATCAGCACCGGGTGCACGTTCGACAGGCCGCTGCGGGCCAGGCGCGGCTTGAGTTTGCCGAGGCGCTTTTCCGACACGTCGAAGGCGTACAGGCGGCCGGTATTGCGCATGGTGGCGCCCAGGGCCAGCGTCTTGCCGCCGGCGCCGGCGCAGAAGTCGACCACCATCTCGCCGCGGCGCGCGGCCACGATCTGGGCCAGCACCTGGCTGCCCTCGTCCTGCACCTCGATCGCGCCTTCCTTGAACAGCGGCAGGTTCTGCAGCGCAGGCTTCTTCATCACGCGCAGGCCCAGCGGCGAAAACGGGGTCGGCTCGGCCGCGATCGGGGCTTCCGCCAGCTTGGCGATGACCTCGTCGCGGTTGGCCTTGATCGAATTGACGCGCAGGTCCAGCGGCGCCGGCGTGTTCAGCACGGCAGCCAGTTCCTTGGCATCGGCTTCGCCGAACTGGGCCACGAGCTTGTCGTAGAGCCACTTCGGCATGTTCGCCTGTGCCAGCGGCGGCAGCAGGTTGCGGTCGATGTCCTTCATGCGCGTGAGGAAGGCGTTTTCCTCTTCGGTGAGGCCGCTCAGGGCGTCGATGCCGACCGTCTCGGCCAGGCCCAGCAGGGCCAGGCGGCGCATCGACGGCATGCCGCCGGTGCCGCCGAACTCGGTGAAGAAAGTTTTATTGCGCAGGACGGCGTAGACCGCTTCGGCAACGACGCCGCGTTCGCGCGAACCGAGGCGCTGGTGGTCCTTGAAGTAACGCGACAGGGTAACGTCGGCCGGGGCCGTAAAGCGCAAGATCTCGCGCAGTACCTCTTCGGTACTGCCGAGTATCTGTGGTGGCAATCTCATGAAAATCCTTGAATGAACTACGTATTAGGTGTTGGCGTCGGCGAGCTGCGTGTCCAGCACGCGCACTTCGCCCTTGTCGATGTGCAGCCTGTCTTCGACAAACAGGCGAACTGCATAGGGGTAGAGCTTGTGTTCCTCGACCAGCAGCCGCGCCGCCAGCGTGTCTTCGGTATCGCCCGGCAGCACGGGGATGCGGGCCTGCGCCACGATCGGGCCGTGGTCCAGCTCGGCGGTCACGAAATGCACGGTCGCGCCATGCTCGGGCTTGCCGCCTTCCAGGCACTGGCGGTGCGTGTCGAGGCCGGGAAAGTCCGGCAGCAGCGAGGGGTGGATGTTCAGCATGCGCCCGGCGTAATGTTCCACGAAAGGCGGCGTCAAAATCCGCATGAAGCCGGCCAGCACCACGAGGTCGGGCGCGAAGCGGTCGATTTCAAGCCGCAGGGCCTGGTCGAACTCGGCCCGGCTTGCAAATTCCTTGCTCGGCACCACGGCGGTCGGGATGCCCCGGGCCTGGGCAAAGGCCAGCCCCTTGGCATCCGCCCGGTTGCTGATCACCGCCGCCACACGCGCCGGCCACCCTTCCGCTTGCGCCGCGCGGACGACCGCTTCCATGTTGCTGCCGCGGCCAGAAATGAGGATGACGATGTTTTTCATGGTGCGCATTGTACCGTATTGACCTCCGCCAAATGTGACGGGGGCCATCTTCGGGGTCTTGCTGCCCGCGCTCGGGTACGCTTACTCGAAAGAGTAGAAGACGCGGAACGGCACCTTTTTCTCGGCCCAGTATTCGGCCGCGTCGCGGAAGACGTCGAGCAGGGTCTCGCGCGCTTCCTTGTCGAATTTTTGCGTATTGGGCAGTTGTTCCAGCACCACGAGGAAGCCAGGCTGGGGGCCGGCGCCGGAGATGGTCTCGGTCAGGCAGGTGCGCAGGGCGTCGAAATTCTTGCTGCAGGGTTTAGGAAAATAGAAGTTCTCGCCGATGCGGGCGCATACCTGCTGCTTGGTCAGCGTATTGGCGCAATGCGCATACAGGAAATGGTGACCCATGCGTACCGCTTCTTCCTGCAACTCCAGCACGCGGTAGGCGCGAATGGATTGCACAAGATTGGGCGGCACTCTCGTCAACAAACTCATTTTTCCCTCAAGTGGATTTGGTGTGTGGTTCGAATCGCCGGGGCCGTTCACCATGCGCGCCCGGGCGCCAACGCTGTTCTCCTAAATCGTTTCCACGCGCCAATAACCTATTTGTATAAGGGTAACGTTTTGCGATAGCCGAAGCAACCCGAATGTGCTTTTTAGGCGGAATTTCAAAAGAAACTGCCGCTTTTGGGGCGAAAAAGGGGCATGTATCGGTGTTTTTGCATTGTTGACCAGTCGCCCAGGCGATATGCATGCTGTTACATTTTGTTGCCACAGAGATTGGCCGCTGACATGCGAGCGGGATTAACATACATGGGTGGACGTACTCAACCCATCCCGGCCCCAACGACGAGGTTCATCATGAACATGCAGACCAAACTACTGATTTCCGCCCTGGGGCTGTGCGCCCTGCCGCTGGCCCAGGCAGCGCAATTCGAAGACTATGGACGCGTGGTGCGCGTCGAGCCGCGCGTCGAGCAGATCAGCCAGCCGCGCCAGGAGTGCCGCACGGAATACGTGCAGGTGCCGGTGCAGCAGCAGCGCGGCGCCGGCGGCTCGATCGTCGGCGGCATCGCCGGCGCCCTGCTCGGCAACCAGATCGGCGGCGGTAACGGCCGCGTGGCGGCGACGGCCGCCGGCGCGATCGCCGGCGCCGTGGTCGGCGACCGCGTCGAAAACAACGGCCGCCCGCAAACCGCCGTGCAGGAACAGGCCGTGCGCCAGTGCCGCACCGTCGAGTCCTACGATTCGCGCACCGTCGGCTACGACGTGACCTACGAATACCGCGGCCAGAACCACACGGCCTTCATGCAGCGCGATCCGGGCAACCGCGTGCGCTTGCGCGTGTCGGTCGAGCCGGATCAATATTGATAAACAACTAAAGTATAAGGGGCTCGAACAACCGTAGCGAGCGGAAGGAATGTTGGCCGAGAAGCGCAGCTGTACGAGTAGTACAGCGAGCATCGCAGGCCGACAGTACGACGCGTAGTAGGTTGTTCGAGTCCCCACCACTTGCGCTTGCGCAGTGGTAACCCCTGCCTCGATAATAGGACGATTCCTTCAGGTCGCCCTATGCTCATCAAACGCAAATCCATCGAACAGGCCGAATCCTCGCGCCGCCCCGCCCGCAAGCCCAAATTCGCCCCCGTCACCCTGTCCGAACAGGACGGCGTACGCTATCTCCATTTCGGCACCGAATGGGTGCAGGGGGCCATGCGCATCCGCAAGCCGGACTGGCCCGAGCTCGAATACGCGCAGCAGATGATGGCCTGGATGCTGTTCAACGAGGCGCCGCGCAACATCGCCCAGCTCGGCCTCGGCGCGGCCACGCTCACCAAGTTCTGCTATCGCCAGTTCCCCGACGCGCAGGTGACCGCCGTCGAACTCAATCCCTCGGTGATTGCGATCTGCACCACCATGTTCAAGCTGCCGCCGGAAGACGGACGCCTGAACGTGCTCGAGATGGACGCGATGGACTTCGTCAACGACCCGGACAACCACGGCGCCTTCGACGTCCTGCAATGCGACCTGTACGACGCCACCGCGCGCGGCCCGGTGCTCGACACGCCCGAGTTCTACGCCGCCTGCAACGATTGCCTGAGCGACGACGGCATCATGACCGTCAACCTGTTCGGCGACCATCCGAGCTACAACAAGAACATCAAGGCGATGCGTTTCGCCTTCGCCCACGTGATCTGCCTGCCGGAGGTGCATGACGGGAACGTCGTCGCGCTCTGCTTCAAGACGGCGCCGGCGCTCGACAGCGGCGCCCTGGCTGCGCGCGCCGCCCAGATCGTCGCTGCGACCAAGCTACCGGCGAAGTCATGGATCAAGGGCATCGAGGCGGCTCGCTAAGCGTATCCAGACAGGAGGGAACAGTGAACGACAACGCAGCCCAGCCGCTTTCCCCTCCTCCCTCCCGTGGTGCGCCGCGTCCGCGCCGCCTCGACCTGCAGACCATTTTTTCGTGGCTGCTGGCCGACGGCATCGTCGACAAGGACAAGGTCAAGGCGCAGTTCGCGCAGGCCCAGGGCATCCTCAAGAATGCGGTCGGCTCGATGCACCCGCTCACGGCGGTGGCGCAGTGCAAGCTGGTCTCCAGCCAACCGCCGCACCGGCTGCTGACGCTTGACATCCTGAGTGAATGGTGCGCGGCCAAGGTCGGGCTGCCCTTCGTCCGTATCGACCCTTTAAAGATCGACTTCACCCGGGTGGCGGACGTGATGTCGGCCAGCTACGCGGCGCGCTTCAACATCCTGCCGCTCGACATCGGCGCCACCACACTGACGGTGGCGACGAGCGACCCGTTTTCGACGGACTGGGAAAGCGAGATCGCCAAGGTGTCGCGCCGCCGCATCGAACTGGTGCTGGCGAACCCGCTCGACATCGCGCAATACATTTCCCAGTTCTTCAGCCTGGCCAAGTCGATCCGCGACGCGAACAAGTCGAGCGGCCAGGACGCCGCGCTACGCCACAACTTCGAGCAGCTGGTCGAACTCGGCAAGGCGAATAAACAGTTCGACGCCAACGACCAGCACATCGTCAACATCGTCGACTGGCTGTGGGGCTACGCCTTCGAGCAGCGCGCTTCGGACATCCACCTGGAGCCGAAACGCGACTTCGCGGTCATTCGCTTCCGCATCGACGGCGTGCTGCACCAGGTCTACCAGGTGCCGGCCGCCGTCATGCTGGCCATGACCGCGCGCATCAAGCTGCTGGGCCGCATGGACGTCATCGAAAAGCGCCGCCCCCAGGACGGCCGCATCAAGACCCGCACGCAAGGCGGCCAGGAAGTCGAGCTGCGGCTGTCGACGATGCCGACCGCCTTCGGCGAAAAACTCGTGATGCGGATTTTCGACCCGGAGGTGGTGGTCAAGACCCTGCCCGAGCTGGGTTTCCCGCCGGAGGATGCAGCGCGCTGGGATGTCCTGACCAGCAAGCCGCACGGCATCATCCTGGTGACCGGACCGACCGGCTCGGGCAAGACGACGACGCTGTACACGACGCTCAAAGCCCTGGCGACCAACGAGGTCAACGTGTGCACGGTGGAGGACCCGATCGAGATGGTCGAGGCCTCCTTCAACCAGATGCAGGTGCAGCCCGGCATCGACCTGTCTTTTGCCGATGGCGTGCGCGCGCTGATGCGGCAGGACCCGGACATCATCATGGTCGGCGAGATCCGCGACCTGGCCACGGCCGAGATGGCCATCCAGGCCGCGCTGACCGGGCATCTGGTGCTGTCCACCCTGCACACCAACGACGCCCCATCGGCCATCATGCGCCTGCTCGAGCTGGGCGTGCCGGACTACCTGCTCGAAGCGACCATCATCGGCGTCATGGCCCAGCGCCTCGTGCGCACCCTGTGCCCCGACTGCAAGGCGCCCGACGGCGAACTGAGCGACGACGTCTGGAACAGTTTGGCTGGTGCCTGGAACCTGCCGAAACCGGCGCCCATCTACCGCCCGATCGGCTGCCCCGAATGCCGCCAGACGGGTTTTCGCGGCCGCACCGGGCTGTACGAATTGCTGACGGTATCGGAAGCCTTCACGGCCCTGATCGGCTCCTCCGCCGACCTCGCTGCCCTACGCCAGCAGAGCGTCCTGGATGGCATGAAACCCCTACGCATCGCCGGCGCCCTGAAGATCGCCGAAGGGGCGACGACGGCCGAGGAAGTGCTGAAGGTGACGGCAGCGCTGTCGGCTTCGTAAGGGTGCTTCGATCGGCACTAGCGCAAACCCGAATCACCGGCTATAATGCTGCCTCTTTCGGGTCGTTAGCTCAGCTGGTAGAGCAGCGGACTTTTAATCCGTTGGTCGCAGGTTCGAATCCCGCACGGCCTACCACGAATTTGGTTGTAAAAGTATTGAAGAAGGAGTCACGAGTGATCGTGACTCCTTTTTTGTTTGGACGATCGGTATTGAGCGACGTCGGAGCGAACAACTACTCGCAACTATCATAAGTCCCCACGTTGTCCTTAGGCTACTTTCGGTGGCGAATCCTGCGTACTGTCCTCAGCCATATCGTCAAGAGCGGCTAAGGCTTTGTCTCTATCGTAATCAGCAGGCATCCAATCAGACAGCAGCACACTATCCGATCCACCATAGATCTTACGGAACCGGAAATATCCAGCCTCGCCCCCAACGTAGGGTTCCCGTCCTTCAGTGATGTAAACCGGAACCGAACCGGTTTGGTCATACTTTTCTGCCGCTATACGTTTGTTAGGATTCATGCCGTAGTTTGGCGGTCCCGACTTTCGCCAAGAAAACCAAGAATTCTCATTGTTCTTATATTCGATCTTCGCAAGGCGTAGCTCTTGCGACCACTCACGCAGTGCTGCGATAGCCTCAGCCTCATTCTCTTGCCCGTACAATTTGAAAGCTGATCTTGAGTCGTGCACGTATTCGTCAAAGAAGTGCGCCACCTCTTGCTCGGGTTTTTTGAATGGCCAGTAGCATGCAATTTCTTCCCACTCACTTGACACGTCGTTATTGAAGCCGGCTGGCTGTCTCCGAGGTGTTTTCTTTCCACGTTTCGTTGTAGCTTTTTGAAAATCGCGCAGCTCATCGTTATATTCGCGATTCGCCGACATCAAATCACTTTTGTCAAAGTTCGCCGCCCTTAGGTAGCTTGGAATTTTATGCAGAGGTGCCTGCCCACTCTCCCGACGCCAGTGACGCCACGCCATTTGCAGAATCGCTTGTTCCCTGACGATGTCAGTGAGCGAACCTGATTTTTTCTTACATGCAGAAATATACGCGTTAAAATCTTCGATGGTCTCCGGAGCGACCTTAAATTTGCTTTGGGCAACTTTGTCTGCCAGTTCAAGCTTTAACGGCACGCCAGCAAGGCGCGCCTGTTTGTACATAAAAAGGAGCGGAATTCGCGACAACATGTCAGCGCCGGTCGGATCCTGTCCCTTCCCCTGCTGTTTAGGTTCGTATCCGCCTCCTACATCAGAGTGCACACCAGGAAAAACAATTTCGCTTGCACCCGCAGGCAATACCGCGCCGACTGCAATTGAGTCACAGGGGAAACTGCGGCGCAATTCATGGCCCGCCACCAAGTGCAAACACTGTTTTACACAGGCAGGGATTCGCAGGCTGTCTTCCGCATCTGCCCAGGAGCCGTGTCCGTCGGCATTTTTGAGCAGTTGAACATTCCCTAAAGTATTTCCCGTCCCGACCGAAGCAACCGTATCGAAAAGTCCCAGGAAGTCGAACTCAACCGGAAAGCCGCCCAAACTACTCGTACCCGCGCCACGTATCATGGCATCAAGCCTGCATAGGGAATCAAGCCAGTTCGTGAATGCCCTTGCTTGGGTCGCGCCACGGGAAAACCCGAAAATCGAGATATGAATTCTGTTCACGATTCCAGGATCTCTTTTCACGGGCGGCGCGCCATTCTTTTTCCAATGCTGAGAAATACTGGCGTGCAGGCGCCTTATCAATGATTCAAATTGGATACGTGGCTCAATTAGATCATTACGCGTATCATCGGCGACCGGTGCTTCCTTTTTCGTCATGACATGGCGAGCGGCGCGCGACAAAGAGAGCGTGTTTGCCAATAGCGTCGCCTCTCCCGGCGCAACAAGAGGCTGCCCATGAAAATAACGATTAACATTGTTAATTGCCTGTATGAGAGCCCATACAATCCGATCGCCTCCCTTGAAGCCCATAGCGCCACCCAAGGTCTTTATCCACCCTTTTCCGGGATCATTTACCTGGTCAAATGGCGAGGCAACGCCAGGGGTATAAACACGGAAAAAATTGTTGTAACGCTCAGGCCTGTGTTTCCACACGACGTTAGGCAACACTTTTGGTACGCCGCGACCAGGGAATATGTCGTACATGCGTGCGACGTTCGACTGGTCACCCGACTTGGCTGCCAGTTCATAGTTATTTCGCGTACCATCAAAGAAGAACCCAAAGAAAAGATTGGCACTGCACGCCTGTCCCATATCGTTGCTCTTGGCTTGCTCTCGCTCCTGCAAAGCTTCTATCTGCTTCACTTCCTTTTGAGTAAAAAATTTATCGAATTTATTTGCGGCCAAGTACGATTCGGTGATGAGGGGGCATAACGATGCACTCATGGCTTCTCTTTCAATAGCTGTTCGAGCCTCTCTTTAGAACGCCGTAATCCTTCTACGTAGCTCGTCCTTGTATATTCAGCGTAGGCGGGATCGTTTGGGCCAGAAAATTTCTTAACAAGTTCACGATTGTGTTGTTTGTCGAAATCCCACCCATTCTGAAGATGTGCTTGTGCATATTTTTGAAGGTGCTCCAAAGAACCTCGATATGAGTCGACATAAGACTGAGCGATTCCACGGTGCAACTCCCATCTCTCGCGCTGATACTCCAGCGAGGGCTGAGGCCACCCTTTTACCTTCCCAGGCCACTGAGGGTGGTCGGGCTCTACATTGCTCATCACTAATTCAATCCCACCATCTGCAGTGCGTAGTATCCATAACTCTCCAGCTTTCCCCGTCGGGTAGGCCGGGATTTCGACGTCATAGACCTTTTCAACTTCCGGTAAATTGCCCTTATCATCTTCTGGCAACCAATGGGTCGAGCGCACTCTTGCCTGAATGCCCGGACGCCAACGTTCTGGGAGCCTGAAACAGCATGAGGTACCTCCTCCGCCAAAAGAAGTAATATGTTCGCCTCCTCCTGTCCCGTTTGATGGATCTGTTGCGTCAACCAATACGTACCTGAACGGATCAGCCGTATAGTTCACGCCATGAACGCTGACCGATACGGTATTCGCCTTTGGAGACTCCGTCATTTCGACTGCCTTTGAACACCCAACCAACAGCAGGGCTAACGTGCTAATCAGTTTGATATAACGTTTCATCGTCGCTCCTGTTATTTTCCTGCATCCACTTTGCCAATCTCTCGGCCAATGCTTCTAGATTACTTTTAGGTGATGCTCTGATGCAGTCCATGCACCAGGCTATTTTGAGCAACTCGTCAAGCCCGTTTTTATCGGCTATCCTTAGCGCATTCGATAGTAAGACATTGCGCTGTGATGGCAACAGATGGGTCGGCGCGCCGCGATCGAGTAACTGGACCCACATCTCGTCTGGCTCGCTGTCCTTGAGCAGTTTCCCAAACTGAGCTCCGTTGAGTGTCGTTTGGTTAGCTATGGATAGTGGGATTGTGCTGGGCTCGAGCGGCAAGCTATCCCAATCGCCTTCGCGGCTAATGTAGTACCATCCGATTGCATTACCGGTTAATTCTCTACGCTGCCGCGGTGTCAGCGTTTCGAAAATGGCAGGTAGGCGACGGGTATCGGGAAATCGGAAATTAAAGTTCTGCCCATCCACCTCGACGATGCACCAAGCTGCAAGCCGCTTGGCCAGTTGCTCTTCGCTTTCGTAAGTAATTATTACGCTCAGCATTGGCCAGCCGCTACAAAGCGACAGTAAGCGCGCGAGCGATTTATCCTTTGGATCAAATCGCAAGACAAATGGCGAGACATCCCTGGCATCCTTTGAGCACGCTGGAAGGAGTTCGTACAGCAGGATCGGTTTACTCTCGCCTCTTAGCTGCTGAAAAATCCCGGGCACGAACACACCGTCGATGAGCAGTATCAGACCAGCACCATGAGGCAGGGCCGCGTGCCGTCGATTCAGTTCGGATTGCCATTCGGGCTGAAAAGAATTTATTAACATACTTTATTCCACCAACGTGAATGCCGGCCCGGCTTCGAGCGATTTCTTCAGACAGGCGACGCAAATACTTTGTGGTAGTGCAGGCATCGGATAATTCAGCTTGGTCGGATCGACAAAACTCTTCTTCCCCGCATGCACCTTGATCTTCCCCGGACACTGCACCGTAATATTCCCCCCATCGATCGTGATATTCGCCCCACCCGCCGTCGACAAACTGATCCGCTTCGCCGCCGCCCAATCGATATGCGCGTTGGCGCTGATGACATTGACCTCATCGCGCGCCTGCACCTTCAGCTCGTCGCCCTGCGCCTGAACGTCGATCGCATCTTTCGCAGTGATGAGCTGCAGCCCGACGCCGCCCTCGCCTGCCTTCACCACGCCACCCAATAAGCCGATCGCCTGCCCGGCATGGACCCGCATCTGCCCACCCGTGACGAACTGCGTGTCCTGCCCACTCATCAGGGTCACGGTTTCCCCATTTGCCAACTGCAGGCTCTGTCCGGCATTGGCGCCAAATCCTTCCTTGCCAGCGATGACGATCAGCGGATCGGTAAAGTGCGGCAGCTTGCCATCGCCTCCGCCCATGTTCTTGGCCGCCGCATCGCCTTTGGCCGCGTCCAGGCTGTCTTTGGCGACCATGCCGGAAGCACTGGTCGACATCGCCTTGAGCGGCGCGGATTTGTCGTCGAGCAGGCTGGCACTCGCCTTGGCAGCGCCCAGGTGCCCGGCCAGCGCGACAGCCTGATGCGTCTGCGCCGCCGTGCTGAATGTGTCAGCCAGCTTGGCCGCCTGCGCCAGCAGGCCTGCAGCGCCGGCCACCTCGCCCGCCGCGTCGCGCGCACCAGCGCTGTGATTGATCCCGTAGCTCGACACCAGCAGTCCCGCCCCCGCGCGCACTGCGCCGTACGCATCGGTGCGCAGTTCCGCGCCCAGGCCCCGGAAACTGCCGCGGTAGTTGTCGGCCGCATGAATCAGGTGGCCGAGATTGAGCTCGCTGGCGGCGTGCGTGCTGCGCAGCTGGATGCGGCCCTGGCCGTCGGTGTCGTCGAACAGCAGCTGGTTGTAGCCTGAGCCGCCGAATTCCTTGCTGCGAACGCCCCACTGCGCGGCGCCGTTGCGGTGGCCGGCGCTGTCGGCGGAGGCGCCATGCCACAACGGGCTGTTGCCGCCCGCGAGGTTGCCCTGCGCGGATGGGGCATGGTCGTTGGCGGAGGCAAAAGGATCATCCGCCCTGGAAGTACTGGCGCGTCCGCCGGGCGTCGGTGCGATGCCGCCTTCGCCCTGCCCGTTGTAGAGGGCGCCGACGACGATCGGCCGGTCGATGTCGTTTTCGAGGAACTGCACCAGCACTTCGTGCCCGATGCGCGGCAGGAACTGGGCGCCCATTCCGCCGCCGGCCGAGCGCTGGGCGACGCGCACCCAGCAGCTGGCGTTGCCATCGTCCTGCCAGTGGAAGCGGATGCGCACGCGGCCGAGGCGGTCGCAATACAGTTCGTCGGCGCCGTTGGGCTGGTCGCTGCCGTCGGCGCCGATGACGAGCGCGCTCTGGGCGCCATGCGCGGTTCGTTTGACCTGCGCGTGCTCCGGCCGCCAGGGCACATCGGCGGGCACCGCTTCGAAACAGTTGGCATAACCGGTTTCGCGCGCCTGCGCGAGCACCAGCGAGCATTCGGCCGAACAGGCATCGAGGACGCCTTCCTCCAACAACTCCGGAATCGGCCCGAACAGCTCGTCCAGTGCCTGCCGCGCCGGGGCCGGCATGTTGTTCACGCCGATGCTCGTCACCCGCAGCACGGTGAAACCGGCGCCTTCTCCGAAGGCCTGCAAGGGCGCACCCGTGACCGTCAGGCGGGTGCCGGCGCGCAGGGTGCGCACGGTCGAGCGGCCCTGCCACAGCGCGCGGCGCGCTTCCTGCGCTTCCATCCGCAGGTTCGCGTAGCGCTGCGCCTCGGCGCGGCTAGCCCAGGCGTACTGGCCCGGCACGTCATAGGATTCGAGCTGGGGCAGCTTGTCGTTGCGGTAGTGGGAAGGCGAACCGGCGGCGACGGCCTGCTTCGCCTTGTAGTCATAGCTGAGGAGACTCACGAGCGAGGCATGCAGGCACTGCCTGGCCGTGAGCGCCTGCACCGTGTCCTGCCGTTCGCTGGCGCCCGTGCGGTGATAGCGGACCGCGCCGTCGATGGCGCTCGTCATGTCCTCGGGCGCCGCATCCGGCTGGGTGCTGTCGGCGAACAGGATCGCGCCAGGGCCGTCCTCATCCTGCTCGAAGCGCCAGGACAGGCCCTCTTCGGCCAACAGGCGCGCGACGAAATCGAGGTCGGACTCGCGGTACTGGCAGCAGTAGCTGCGCGGCCTGGCCTCGGCCATGAACGCGGCCGTGTCCTCGCTCCAGCGCCATCTGGCGAGCGGACGGTAGGCCTGGAAGACCGCGTCGACGATCTCGATCACGGTCTTGTCCTGCCACACGCGGCTGTTGCGTACCTGCCCCATGCGCCACATCCAGGGCACGATGCGCAACCGGTAGCGCGCCAGGCCGCCGTCGCTGCCGAGCTGGGCCGCTTCGCCGATCTCGCCCGCGAAAGAGGTGCGGGTGCCGTCCGCCAGGCTCACGTGCAGGGCGGCGGACTGGCCCAGCAAGTCCTCGAGGGTGATGTGCACGCTGGTCGACAGGACGATGACGTCGCGCGCGCCGATCTCGTGGATCGCATCGCTCGCGCTGAAGGCCTCCACCAGCAAGGCTTGCGACAGGTAGCCGGTGCCGCCCTCCCCGATCGTCAACTCATACAGCCTGCTCGCGCTGGAAAACTCCGCCAGCGCGGCGGTGACCTGGTCTGCCAACGCGGTATGCATGCCCAAGAAACGCTCCTCGTGCAAGGTTGCAAAATGCTGGAAAGCCGCCGGGGTCGACGGCGTCAAAATCAATGCGTTGCAACAATATAATTTTCGTTGCGCGCAACCTTGTGCAAGCTCAGGTCCATTGCCAAAAGGCACGATTCGCCGCGTGAAACACGAACAATCCTACGGAATCGAATCTCCCATGCTTCGATGCTAAAGTGCTCACATATCAAGAACACGAGGCGTCTGTGAAATACCTGCAAAAAATTGGCTCTATTGGCTTCGTGATCATCGCGCTCCTCTTCTTCTTTTGCGGCCTGACACTGATCGTGCTCGCCGCGTTCGAAATCTGGTCGGCGCTGAGTCCGTCGGACGAGCAAACGATCCAGGAACGCTTCCGACTCATCCTGGAATGCGTGGGCTTCCTGACGATCGCCGTCGCCGCCCTCGAACTGGGTCAGACGGTGCTGGAGGAAGAGGTGCAGCGCGCGGTACATGTGAGCTCGCCCACCCGGCTGCGCCGCTTCCTGTCGCGTTTCCTGCTCGTGGTTGTGGTGTCGCTCGGGGTGGAATGCCTGATCGGGGTTTTCCAGTTCCTGCACACCCAGCCGGAGCTGTTGCCGCACGTGGCATCAATCGGCGTCGCTGCGGCAGTTCTGCTCGCGAGCTGGGGCGTGTTCGTGCGCATGAACGTCGAAGCCGAGAAGCTCGAGCCCGAAGCCATGCGCGAAGCGCAGAAGGAAGACAAGAATGTGGAAACCTGAATTTGCCCCGTGCCGGACGTTTTATGCACAATGGCGCACGAAGTTCTTGGACTTTCGCAAGAGTCCGGCTATAATCTTGCCTTCTTCGGGTCGTTAGCTCAGCTGGTAGAGCAGCGGACTTTTAATCCGTTGGTCGCAGGTTCGAATCCCGCACGGCCTACCAAAGATTCAGCGAAAACGCCAACCTCACGGTTGGCGTTTTTGTTTCCGCTTTCCGGTTCTGTTGCCGCTACCGTATGCCCCAGACCATCATCGCCCCCGTCCACCACGAACTCGTCATCAAGAAGAGCCGCTTCATCGCCTGCGTGCAGCCGATGGCCGACCGCGCCGGTGCACAGCAGATCGTGGCCTCGCTGCGCGCCGCGCATCCGGCGGCGGCCCACGTCTGCTGGGCGCTGCTGGCGGGCGGACAGTCGGCCGCCGTCGACGACGGCGAACCAAGCGGCACCGCCGGCCGCCCGATGCTCGACGTGCTGCGCCACCAGGACCTCGAAGGCGTACTGGCCACCGTCGTGCGCTACTTCGGCGGGGTCAAGCTGGGCGCCGGCGGCCTGGTGCGGGCCTATACCGACAGCGTCGCCCAGGCCCTGCTCGGCGCCGAGAAGGTCGCGATCGTGCGCCAGGCCCAGTTGCGCTGCGCCGCGCCCTACGCCTTCGAGGGCATGGTCCGGCGCGAGATCGAGGCGGCCGGCGCCACCCTCGTGGAAGTGATGCATGGCGACGACGTCGGCTTCACGCTCGGCCTGCCCGAAGCGGCCGCCGCGGCCTTCAAGGCACGGCTGAACGAAACGGGCAACGGCCGCATCCGCTGGTTGGGCGAGGACAGCTGAAACGCCTTCCGCCCGGGCTGCTATCAGCCCATCGCATACCTGACATCACGACACGAAAGCGGACTGGGCGCCCGGGGAGGGCTATAGTGGCCGGTTCCCCCGGCCCGGCATGCGACCCGGCCGGTGTCACCCCCCTACTGTAAAGACACCACGTTTTGATGAAGAAGAGCCTGCTCCCACTGGCCCTCGGCGGTTTCGGTATTGGCATGACCGAATTCGTCATGATGGGCATCCTCCCCGATATCGCCAGCGGCCTGCACATCACCATCCCCCAGGCCGGCTACCTGATCACCGCCTACGCGCTGGGCGTCGTCGTGGGCGCACCTACCCTCGTCAGCCTGCTGGCCAAGCGCCCGCCGCGCACGGTACTGATCTGGTTCATGCTGATGTTCGCGGTCTTCAATGCCCTCTCCGCCCTGGCCCCGAATTTCGGGATGATGGTGGTGTCGCGCTTCCTCGCCGGCCTGCCGCACGGCGCCTTCTTCGGCGTCGGCGCGGTCGTGGCCAGCCGCCTGGCGGACGAAGGCAAAGTCGCGGCTGCGATGGCGACCATGTTCACCGGGCTCACGCTGGCCAACGTCATCGGCGTCCCGCTCGGTACCTGGCTCGGCCACAACATGAGCTGGCGCCTGGTGTTCCTGATCGTCGCCGCCATCGGCCTCGCGACCGCCTTCAGCCTCAAGCAATTGGTCCCCTTCTTCGAGGCGCGCCCGAGCGGCGGCTTCATCAAGGATTTGAAAATCTTCCGCAGCCGCGGCCTGTGGATGGCGCTGGCGATCACCTCGATCGGCACCGGCGGTTTCTTCGCCTGGTTCAGCTATATCGCACCCCTGCTGACCGACGTGTCGCGCTTCGCACCCGGCCAGATCCCCCTGATCATGACCGTGGTCGGCGTCGGCATGACGGTGGGCGTGCTGGCCGGCGGGCGCCTCGCCGACCGCTTCGCGCCGATCCGGGCGATCGCCATCCTGTTGACCAGCATGACCGCCCTGCTCCTGATGAACGGCCTGCTGGCCGATTCGCAGCCGACCATGCTGGTGCTGGCCTTTGCCACCGGCGCCAACGCGCTGGCCCTCGGCCCGCCGATCCAGATGCTGCTGATCGACCACTCGCGTGAAGCAGAAATGCTCGGCTCCTCGCTCGGCCAGTCCGGTTTCAACATCGGTAACGCGACCGGCGCCTTCCTGGGCGGCATCCCTCTCACGCTCGGCTATTCCTATGCCGCGCCGCAGTGGGTGGCGGCCGGCCTGGCCGTCACCGGCGTCGCCCTGTCCCTGCTGATGCTGGGGATGCGCCGCCCGGCGCAGGCACGCGCACACCAGGCTTAAAGCGCCGCCACCACCTCGCGCGTCGACACCACAGTGGCGAACTCGCCATGCAGGCTCGCCAGCGCCACGTCGTGCATCTGCTCGGCGCTGTAATGCCGCCCGTCGGGACCTGTGCGCTCGAAGGTCGCGCTGGCATCCTCGAC
Source organism: Massilia sp. SYSU DXS3249 (assembly GCF_053668055.1). NCBI lineage: Bacteria > Pseudomonadati > Pseudomonadota > Betaproteobacteria > Burkholderiales > Oxalobacteraceae > Massilia > Massilia sp. SYSU DXS3249. Next base: position 371,396 of record NZ_JBSIPX010000002.1, read on the forward strand.
GATGTAGGTCTCGAAACCGAAATTGCCGGCCATGCGCGTCGTGGTCGACACGCAGTGGTCGGTCGTCAGCCCGGCAATCACCAGCGACGTGACGCCCGCCGCGCGCAGGCGCGCTTCCAGCTCGGTGCCGATGAAGGCGCTGTTCACGTCCTTGTGCAGCACTGGTTCACCCGCCAGCGGCAGGGCCTCCGGCTTGAACGGGAAGCCCGGCCCGTCGACGTAGAACAGGCTGGCCGGGCGCTCGCGCCGGTGCTGGATGTGGAACAGCGGACGCTTCGATGCGCGCCAGGCGGCCAGCAGTTCGGCGATGCGCTGTTCGGCGTGCGGATTGTTGCGCCGGCCCCAGCTCGGGTCGTTAAAGGCCTGCTGCACGTCGATCAGGACCAGGGCGGTGTGCGGGGAAAGCTTGTTCATGGTCGTTCATGTGAAGTGGATGGAGCCGCCATTCTTGGCCCGCGCCGGCGAGCGCTCAACCGAAATGCTGCATAATTGCCGGCTTCACATGAACGATTTCGATGGCCCCATGCGACTGAGCCAATTGAAGATGTTTGCCGCCGTGGCCGACCACGGCGGTTTCAGCGCCGCCGCGGCCGAACTCGGCTGCACGCAATCGCGTATCAGCCACGCGATCGCGGAACTCGAGCGCGACCTCGGCGTGCTGCTCCTGCTGCGCTCGCGCGCGGGCTCGGTGCCGACCGAGGCCGGCCAGCGCGTGCTGGCAAGGGCGCGCCAGATGCTGGCGATCGAGGCCGACCTGGTCCGCAGCGCGCACGAGGCGGACAGCCTCGCGGGCCGGGTGCGCATCGCCTGCTTCCGCAGCATCGGCACCCATCTGCTGCCCCACCTCCTCGAAGCGCTGTCCCGGGCGCACCCGGCCATCCACGTCGACATCGACGACAGCTGCGAGGAACGATTGGACATCACCGCCGCATTGCGCGACGGCCGGGCCGACCTTGGCATTGCCCAGCTGCCGCTGGAAGACGGATTTTCCTCGCTGCCCTATGTCTTCGACGAGTACATGCTGGTGACGCCGGCCGGTGCCGGCATGGACGAGGGCTGGCCGGATGTCAGTCTCCCCTTCATCAAGCTGGGATGTTCGGGCGCGGATGCGATCCTGGAGCGCTGCCGCGCGGCCGGCTTCGCGCCGCAGCCCGCGCGCACGCTGGCCAACGACACCAGCATCGCCGCGCTGGTCGCGCGCGGCATGGGCTTTTCGATCCTGCCGCGCCTGGCGACCTTTCCGGAGCCGGAAGGCGTGCGGGTACTGCCGCTGCCGATTCCGGCGCGGCGCCAGTTCGTCATCGCGGGAGTGCGCGAACGGATGGGCGAGCCGGCATTGAGGGCGGTGACGCGCCTGCTGCGCGAGCGCGCGCTGCTAAAAGCGACGCCAGCCTGGCGGGCCGGCATCGTCCGTTTCGATTAAACCAGCAGCGGTCCGCCCAGTGCGCGGCAGGCCTCTTCCGCTTCCTCGCGGATGTCGGCCAGCAGCTCCTCGTCGAGGATGAGGTCGAGCGCGCTGTCGGCGTGGTCAGGCAGGGGCGCCGCGACCGCGCCCAGGGGCGAGGCCACCGGCGCATATTGGTTCGCCAGCAGCAGGGTGTCGAGCAGGGTCGAGGGCGGCATGTTGACCCAGGCGCGGCGCAGTTCGCCGACGGCATCGACCACCGGACCCGGGACGGCCAGCTTCTTGAGCACTTCCATGCCCACCACGTCCTCGCACAATTCTCCCCACTTTTCGGGATCGTCGTCGAGCAGGCCCGGGAACTCGTCGGCGCGCGAGAGCAGGTAAAAGCCGCCGACCTCGTGGATGATGCCGGCGAACAGGGCGGTATCCGGATTCACGCCCGTCACGCGCCGCGCCAGCACGCCGGCCAGCGCCGCCACGTGGGTGGTGTGCTCCCACAACTGCTCGGCCTTCGCGCGCAGGCCCGGGTCCTTGATGCGGCTGCCGAACTGGCGCACGATCAGCCCTGCGACCAGACCCTGCAGGCGCCGATAGCCGAGCCGGGTGATGGCCGCGCGCACGTTGGTGATCGGCGGCCCGTTGCCGCCGCCGAAGGCCGCCGAATTGGCCATGGCCACGGTGCGCGCCGCCAGTTGGGGTTCGGCCAGCACCAGGCGGATCGCCTCGTCGAGCGGGCAGTCGGGATCGTCGAGCGCCTGCTGCAGGCGCAGCACGGCGTTGACGCTGGTAGGGAAGGTAATGTCACCGCGGGCCGCCTGGGCCACGATGTATCCAAAGGCTTCGAGTTTGTTCACCCGAAAATTATACCTGTCAGTACAGGCGGGCAGCCAGTCGGCAGTGCCGGGCAAGGCCGATGGCGGCGCATGCGGGGCGCATGTGCGGCGCATGAACAACAACAACGCGCGCAGCCATGCGGGATGGCGCGCGCGTCCGGCTAGTCGCCGCGGGGTGCGGCGGCCGTGCTTATTTCACCTTGATGTTGTTCTTCACGCTGGTCACGCCGTCGACTTCCTTCGCCGCCTTGACGGCCTTGTCCGCCTCGGCCTTCGACTCGACGAAGCCGCTCAGCATGACGACGCCCTTCTCGGTTTCGACGTTGATCGCCATCGATTTCAGTTCCGGCTCCTTGAACAGGCTGGCCTTGACCTTGGTGGTGATCGCCGTGTCGGACACGGCTGCCGCCGTGTTGCGGCTTGCGTCGCGCGTCTTGTCGCCGGCGCGGTCGGCCGCGTCGTCAGTTTTGGCGGCGGCTTCCTTCGACTCCTCCTTCGCGTTGGCCGCGGTCTGGCGGGTCTTGTCGCCGACGTTCTCGGCGGCGTTCTCGGTCTTCTGCGCCGCGTTCGAAGCGAGGTCTTTGGTCTTCGCGACCAGCGCCGCAGCGGCGGCCTTGGTCTTGTCGAGGACCGTCTCGGCGCCTTCCTTCGTCTTGTCGGCGGCGCGTTCGCCGGCGTTGTCGGCGCGGTTGGCGAGCGTGGTGGCGTTGCCCTTGCTGTCGACCAGGCAGGCGGTGTCGCCGCCGCCGGCTTTCTCGCACTTGGCGACGGCTGCGGCCTTGGCCGGGTCCTTGGTATCGGTGCTGGCGATCAGGCCTGCGCTGCCTGCGGCGGCGGTGGCGCCGGCCGTGGTGCTGGTGCGGCTGGCTTTCGCATCGGCCAGCGCGGCGGTGCGCACCGACTTGGCGTTATCCAGGCAGCTGTCCTTGTCGGCGCCGCTCTTGTCGTCGCACTTTTCCTTGGCCACTTCGTACTCGGCCTCGGCCACCTTGCTGCGCGCGCTGGCGCGGCCCTGCTCGGAATTGTTGTACTTGGCGATCGCCTGCGACTCGCTGCGTGCACGCGCCGCTTTCGCCTCGGCCATGCAGACATCCTTGTCGTTGCCGCTCTTGGCATCGCACTTCGCTGTGGCCGCCTTGTATTCGTTGGCCACCTTCTGCGTGACATTGCGGTAGGTCGCCGCATCGTGGTTCAGGGCAGCGGTAGGCGCGGCGGCGAAACTGGCGCCGGCCGCGGTGGCCAGCAAGGTGGCGAGCAGCGATTTCATGGTGGAGTCCCTCATGTCGGTTGTTGTGATAAGGCCATTAAACGCCCCACCCCACGCACCATCTGTGCGACAACGTACACTTGCCGAAAAAACCATGAAATGCGCTCGAGCCGCGCGATGTGCGGCGGCGGCTTTAGAGCGCCTAACAAAACCTTCAGAGCAAGGGATGCGGCCGCCCGACGCAGCGACGAAGACAGTACGACTGTACGGCGAGGAGCTGCAACGCAGCTATGGAGGTTTTGTTAGGCGCTCTTAGTCTTTGAGCAGGCCTTCGCGCCAGAGGGCTGCCGCATCCTCGAACGGCGCCCCGGTGGAGGCGATCCGGCTGGCGTCGCGGGCCAGCGCAACCCAGACCCGGGTATCGTGCCCACCGCGCGCGGTCGTCTGCCCGCTGCGCACCTGTTCCAGCCAGCCGTGCACCCGGCCATAGGCTTCCGGGTTGCGGTGCCGGGTCCAGGCCAGCGCCGCCAGGTCGGCATAGGCCTCCTCGCGGCGCGATTCGCGCACGGCCTTCGACATCGCCAGCAGGCGGGAGTCGCTTGCGGTTTCCTCGCCCACCTCGGCAAAGCCCGCCGGCAGCGCGTTCCACGCTCCCTGCGCATGGCGCCAGCAATGGGCCACCTCGTGCGCCGCCATCGCTTCGATCAGTTCGCCCTGGCGCTCGGCCGGGACGGCGGCCAGCACGGCCTCGGCCTGCGGATTGCCGCGCAAGGACAGCACCAGCTTGCAGCGGCCGCCGTCGAAGCCCATGGCCAGCGGCACGTCGGTGGCGCGCGCCTGCGGCTGGACGATGACGTCCACCGGCAGTTTCAGTTGTTGGGAATAGGCCAGGACCGGGCCGGCGGCCTGCAGCCAGCGCTGTTCGAGCGCGGTCAGTTCCGCAGCCTGGGTGGTTTGCAGATGGGCGCCGGTCAGCAGCGCGAACGACAACAGGGATTTGAACATGGGAGACTTCCGGGTTCTGCGAAATGCTTCATAGCAATTCTAGAACCCAGAATATCTTCCCAATCAGAAATATTTTTGTGGGTTTTCAAGCCGACAACGCCAGCGCCCTTCGATGCGGCGTGGACGCAACAGTAGCTCGGGTTCCGTTGTCCATCTTGAAAACGCTGACCACGTTGGCCAGGGTCGCCGCCTCGTCCTGCAGCGATGCCGCCGCCGCGCTGGCCTGCTCGACCAGGGTCGCATTCTGGCGCGTCGCCTCGTCCATGCGGCCGATGGCGGCGTTCACCTGCTCGATGCCGGCGCTCTGCTCGGCACTGGCCGAACTGATCTCGGCCATGATGTCGGTCACGCGCTTGACGCTGTTGACGATCTCTTCCATCGTGCTGCCGGCCTCGTCGACCAGGCGGGCGCCGGCGTCGACGCGCTCGACCGAGCTGCCGATCAGGGCTTTAATTTCCTTGGCCGCTGCGGCCGAACGCTGGGCCAGGTTGCGCACTTCGGTGGCGACCACGGCAAAGCCGCGGCCCTGTTCTCCGGCGCGGGCCGCCTCGACGGCGGCGTTCAGCGCGAGGATATTCGTCTGGAAGGCGATGCCGTCGATCACGCCGATGATGTCGACCACCTGCTTCGAGGAGGCGTTGATCGAGGCCATCGTCTCGACCACCTGGGCCACGACGGCGCCGCCGCGCAGCGCCACGTTCGAGGCCGACTCGGCCAGGGCATTCGCCTGGCGTGCATTGTCGGCGTTCTGGCGCACGGTGCCGGTCAGCTCCATCATCGAGGCGGCGGTGTCCTTCAGCGTGTCGGCCTGGTTTTCGGTGCGGCCGCTCAGATCCTGGTTGCCGGCCGCGATCTCGGTCGAGGCGTTGGCGATCGTCAGGGTGCCGTTGCGCACCTGGGACACGATCGCCACCAGGCTGTCGCGCATGCCCTTCATGGCGAACAGCAGGCTGCTGCTGTCGCCCGGCGCTGTCTCGATTTGCACCCCGAGGTTGCCGCCGGCGATGCTGCCGACGATGCGCGCCGCGTATTCCGGCTGGCCGCCGAGCTGGCGCAGCAGGCCGCGGCTGATGAACCAGGCCCCGAGCGCCCCGCAGGCCACGGCGACGGCGCACAGCGCCAGCATCCAGGCGAAGAAACTGCCCGTCAGCGCGCGCGCTTCGCCCGCCGCTTCCTTGTTCAGCTTTTCCTCGAGGTCGATCAGGACGTTCACGCTGGCCAGCCAGCCGACGAAAGCCGGGCCGGCCTCGCGTCCCAGCAGCGTACGCGCGCCCTCGACGTCGCCGGCCAGGTGCAGTTCCAGCACTTTGGCGATCAGCGGCTGGGTCCTGGCCTCGTCGGCCTTGATGGCCGCCAGGGCGCTCTTCTCTTCAGGCAGGATGTCGGTGCGGGCAGCGAACAGCGCGTCCAGCGCCACGGCCGCGGATTCATAGTTGGCAGCCAGCACGCGGATGCGCTCGATCGACGGCTGGGCCGCCGCCGCATCGGCCGACAGCACGGCGTCGCGCAGGGCGATGGCGCGGTCGTGCACGCTGCCGCGGAAATTGATCGCGTGGCGCTGCTTGACGTTGTTGACGTCGTTGATGTGGTTCAGGGTCTCGTCGATGTGGCCGACGCGGCTGACGGCAAGGGCAGTCAGCACCATCATCAGCGCCAGCACGGCGCCGAAACCCAGGGCCAACCGGGTTCCGATGGTCAGTTTAGAAGAGGACATGGAGGCTCGCTATAGTGGCCGGAACTGCGCTCCGGCAGCGCGCAGGGCAATATTGCCCCACGGAAAGGTCGACACTATAGCAGAGCTGTACTAGGTATTTTTACTTAGTTAATCAAATACAACAAATTTCTCGTTGATGCAGAGAAAATTTGCCATATTTGGCAAACAGGCTTATTTCGTACCCACGAGGCTCGCTGCGGTCACGAAGGCCGGACGGATGTCGTTGGGCACCGCCTTCAGCTTGTCGAGCGCCTTCTGCACGTCGGGGCGGATGACCACGTATTTCGCCATCATCGCCTTGGCGCGCGCGTAGTCGCCGGTCGCCTCGATCGTCAGGAACTCGCGGTCGAGGTCGATCACGGCCTGTTTGATTTTCTTGAAATCGACCGAGAAGGTGCCGTCGCCATGCGACACGAAGCCGCCCTTGTCGAGCAGGTAGTTCACCTGGATCGCCATGCCGCGCGCGTGCGACGAGGTCAGGCCGAAGTGCAGCGTGCGGAAGCTCGAAGCCAGGAAGGTGTTGTACAGCTTGCGCTCGGCGGCTTCGCCCTGCCCCAGCGTGTCCTTCAGCTGGCCCTTGTCCATCATGTAGCGCAGCGCCCACAGGCCGGTAATGTCGGCCTTGGCCTCTTCGATGGTCGAATAGGTGTCCTTCAGTTCTTGTCTCGGGGTCGATTCCTTGCCCCCGCTCTTCGTGACGTGCGGCCCCAGGCCGTGCATGATCTCGTGCGCCAGGATGTGGGTGAAGAAGGAATCGAAGTCGAGGTCCTTCTGGTCTTGCGGGCGCAATACCTGCTTCGTGATCGGCTTCAGGGTCGATTCGAACTTCGCTTCCTGGATGTTCTTGAGCATGACGCGCTTCGAGCCGCGCTCGCGGATGACGCGCTCGTCGTTCGGCAGGTTGTAGGCTGCCGTCTGCACGCCCATGTTGCCGTCGCCGGCGCCATAGATCTGGTTCACCACTACCATCGGCGCCATCGCCCCGACCTTCGGGTTGCGGTACTGCTTGTCGACCGGCAGGTTGTCTTCCAGCTCCTGCATGTGCTTGCCGAAGAAGTTCAGCTTCTGCGTCTCCTTGGCGTCGCGCACGCTGACATAGGCCTCGAAGGCCGCCTTGTAGCCGAACAGCTCGTCGTTATAGGTTTCATAGGGCCCGATGGTGACATCGACCGGGGAATCCAGGTCCATCCAGGCGAAGTCCGAGGCCAGGTAATCGTTCGACAGGAAAGCGTCGGCGCGCAGGGTGAGGAATTTTTTCAGGGAGGCGTTGTCGGTGCTGGCCGCCGCTTCGCGCAGGAGTGCCGCGAGCTTTTCCAGCTCCGGCCGGTATTCGTCCGAGTACTTCACAGTGCGGAACTTGCCGTCCGGGCCGCTGCGGATGACGGTGAAGTACCACTGGGCGGCTTCCTTGTCCTTTGCCGGCAGCGCGTTCATCCACGTTTCCAGCGCGGCCTTGCTCGCACCGGCCGGATAGAAGTTGGCCCCGGCCGGCTTCTGGGGCGGGATCGCGATGCCCGCATACTCGGGCGGCATGAAGGAGCTGTTGTTGTCGATGATGGACCACGGGCCCTTGTTCAGCCAGAAGGCCTGCTGGCGCGCCTTACCGAGCGGGGAATTGTCCTTCTGCAGGGCGGCCCACAGCGCTTCGTTGCCGGCCCAGCGCTGGCGCAGTTGCAGGGTATCGACGATCTTCGCGGCCTCGATCAGTTTGACGATGGCGGCGCGGTCGCCTTTCGAGAGCGCCGCCGTGTCGGCACGCAGCTCGATCGGAGCGAAGCGCTTCGCCATCGCATGCAGTTCGGCGGCGCTGGCCGCATGGGGTTGGACGGCGGGCGCTTCGGCTGCGACGGCGGAGGCGGCCGCGATGGCCAGCACGAGTGGAGCGAGAAGAAGTTTCATGGGTCCCCTGGTTTTATTTGGTGAAAAGGCAACCGGGGGATTGTAATACGGTGGCAGAGCGAAGCCAGGGTTTCGTAGGGTGGGCACTTGTGCCCACGCGGTACGGGCGTGTCCTTGCACTCGCTGCGGTAAATTGTCGCTCGCGACATCGACGACATTCCGAACGCGGTGCATGACATTCGTTCATGGACGCGGTGCGAGCGAGTCATCACCGCTAACGGTGCAGGGTAGCGCCCGTACCGCGTGGGCACAAGTGCCCACCCTACAAAATCAGCGTACCGTCGCGAGCGCGGGCGCTTCCGACCACCCGCCGCCGAGCGCGCGGGCCACGGCCACCGAGGCCAGCAAACGCTGGGTACGGATCTGCGCCGCGGCGCGGTCGGCGGCCAACGCGCTGCGCTGGGCGTCGGTCACGTCGAGGTAGGTCGAGATGCCGCGCTCGTAGCGCGCCTGCGCTACCAGCAATGCGCGGCCGGCGGCCTGCTGGGCCTGGGCCTGCACGTCGCCCTGCTTCTGGCGCTGCTGCGCATCCGACAGCGCGTCCTCGACTTCGCGCAGCGCGGTCAGCAAACGGTTTTCGTGGTTCGCCACCGCTTCCTCGTAGCGCGCGCGGTACAGGGCCAGGTTCGCCTTGTTGCGGCCGCCGTCGAACACCGGCAGCGACAGGGCCAGCGGCCCGATCGAGAACTGGCGCGCACTGCCGCCGGCCAGTTCGCGCAGCGACTCCGACGCGAAACCGAAATTCGAGGTCAGCGTCAGCGAAGGATAGAACGCGCCTTCGGCCACGGCCGCCTGCGCATTCGCCGCGCGCAGGTTGGCCACGCTGGCCGCGAGGTCCGGACGCTGGGCCAGCAGGCTAGCCGGCAGGCCGACCGGAATCGACGGCGGCAGCGGCAGCGAGGGCTTGGCCAGCGGCGCCACCAGCGGCGCGCTCGGCGAGGTGCCGACCAGGGTCGCCAGCGCGTGTTCCACCAGGTTGCGCTGGCGCTGCACCTCGTGCAGGTCGGCTTCGGCATTCGCGCGCTCGATGCGTGCGCGCGACACGTCCAGTTCGTTCGACAGGCCGGCCTCGAAGCGTGCCTCGACCAGTTCCTGCGCTTCGCGCCGGGCCGCCAGCGCATCCATCAGGATAGCGCTTTCCGCATCCAGGCCGCGCAGCTGCCAATAGCTTTGCGCCACCTGGCTCGAGAGCATCAGCAGCACGCCGTCGCGGTCGTCCTGGGCCGCCAGCGCCTGGGCGTCGGCCGCTTCGACCACGCGCCGCACGCGGCCCCAGAGGTCGAGCTCATAGGACAGGGCGGCGCCGACGCTGAAGTTGTTGCCTTCGATCGAACGTCCGCCCAGGGCCAGCGCCTGCGAGGTCTCGGCCGAGGTGCGCGAATTCGACACGCCCGCGTTCACCGACAGGTTCGGCGCCTGGCCGGCCCGCAGCACGCCCAGCTGGGCCTGCGCCTGCAGCAGGCGCTGCGCGGCCGCTTTCGCACCCGGGTTGTCGCGCAGGGCGCGCTCTTCCAGATTCGTCAGGGTGGCGTCGCCGAACACGGTCCACCACGTCGCCGGCAGGCGCGCAGTGTCGCTCACCGTAGCGGCATGGCGATAGGCCAGCGTCTCGACCGGTTTCGGCGCGACGAAATCGCGGCCGATGGTGGAGCAGCCGCTCACCAGCACGGCCAGCGCCAGGCTGACACTGATACCGAGCGCGCGGCGCGGGAACATCTGGGCAAAGGAGGAATAGAACATGATAGGTCTCATCTCTTAAACAATTTCAATGGCCACCGCCGCCGGCGCCGCCGGGGGACTTGACCTTGTCGGCCAGCCAGACCATGGCGATGCAGCTCACCAGGATCGCGCCGACGATCAGGAAGCCGTCGTTGTAGGCCATCACATAGGCTTCGCGTCGCACGATGCGGTCGAGCGCGGCCAGCGCCTGGTTGGCGGCCGTCGCCGGGTCGACGCCGGAGGCGACGAAGGCTTGCGTCATCTGCTCGATGCGTTCCTGGGTCGGCGCGGCGTAGCTCGAGATCGACTCGCCCAGGCGCGCGGAGTGGAAGTGCTCGCGGTTGGTGAGCGAGGTCGCCAGCATGGCGATGCCGATCGAGCCGCCCAGGTTGCGGGTCATGTTGAACAGGCTCGAGGCCGAGGGCATGTCCTTCGGCGCGATGCCGTTCATGGCGAAGTTCGACAGGGTCAGCATCACGAAGGGCTGGCCGATGGCGCGCACGACCTGGGTGAACATCAGCTGGTCATAGCCGGTGTTCGCGTCCATGAAGGCGTTCATCAGGCAGGAGCCGCCGAACAGCAGCAGGCCGAAGCTGCACATGATGCGGTTGTCGACTTTCGAGGACAGCGCGGCAGCGAAGGGCATCACCAGCAGCTGGGGCAGGCCGACCCAGGCGATCACTTCGCCGATCTGCATCGGCGTGTAGCCCGCGATCTGGCCCAGGTACAGCGGCAGCAGGTAAGAAGAACCGTACAGGCCCATGCCGGTGACGGCCGACAGCACGGTGGCGATCAGGAAGTTGCGCTGGCCGTAGAGGCGCAGGTTGACGAAGGACTGCTGTCGGGTGAAAGCGACGGTGACCCAGCCGAGGATGCCGATCAGCGCCAGCGCCGCGAAGGTGATGATGAACTGCGAATCGAACCAGTCCTTCGAGTTGCCCTCTTCCAGGAAGATCGTCAGGCAGCCCAGGCCCATCGCCATCAGGCCGATGCCGAGCCAGTCGGCGTTCACCAGGGTGCGGATCTGCGCGGGCTCGCGGTCCAGGCCATACACCATGCCGGCGATGAGCAGCACGCCCGGCACCCAGTTGATGTAGAAGATCGAGGGCCAGCCGTACAGCTCGGACAGGTAGCCGCCGAGGGTCGGGCCCATGGCCGGGGCGAGGGTCGCGGTGAGGCCGAAGATGGCCATGCCGACCGCGCGCTTCGAGCTTGGCAGGCGCGTCATCACGAGCGTCATCGCCATCGGGATCAGCGCGCCGCCGGTGAAGCCCTGCAGCATGCGGAACACGATCATGCTCTCGAGGTTCCAGGCCGCGCCGCACAGGGTGGAGAAGACGAGGAACAGCGCGGTGGTGCCGATCATGTAGCGGCGCACGCCAAAGGCGCGGGCGAACAGCGCCGTCATCGGAATGACGACGATCTCGGCGCACAGGTAGGCGGTGGAGATCCACGATCCCTCTTCCTGGGTGGCGTTGAGCGTGCCCAGGATGTCGCGCAGCGACGAGTTGGTGATCTGGATGTCGAGCACCGCCATGAAGGCGCCGAGCATGCCGGCGGCGACCGCGATCCAGGTGCGCAGGTCCACGGCCGCACCGGCCGCGGGCGCGCCCGGGAACACCGGAAGCGCGGGCTTGGTCGTACTCGTCATGGGAACCCTTCTTACCTGGCCGCTGCGGTGCGTACGGGCTGTTCCGCTCGCTTTTCGGTCTCCTGGCGCAGGTCGACTTCCGCCACCACCGACATGCCCGGCACCAGGCGGCCGGCGAGGCGCTGCACGTCGGCCGGCGCCAGGGTGATCTTCACCGGCACGCGCTGCACGATCTTGGTGAAGTTGCCGGTCGCGTTATCGGCCGGCAGCAGGGCGAACTGGTTGCCCGAGGCAGGCGCGAAGCTGTCCACGCGGCCGACCAGGTGTTCGCCGGGCAGCGCATCGACTTCGAGGTCGACCGCCTGGCCCGGCTTCAGGCCGGCCAGCTGGGTTTCCTTGAAGTTGGCGGTGACCCAGACCTTGTCCTCGACCACGGCCACCAGCTGCTGGCCCGGCTGCACGCGCGCCCCGACTTCGACGCTGCGGCGGCCGATGCGGCCATCGACCGGCGCCAGGATGCGGCTGTAGCCGACCTGCTGTTTCGCGTCCTTCAGCTGCGCCTGCAGCACCTTGATCTGGGCCTTGAACACGTCGCGCGCCGACGAGGCGGCGGTGATCTGGGCGTCGGCGGCGGCGGCGTTGTCGCGGCGCGCGTTGACGTCGGCGGCGGCGGCCGTGCGCGCGGCGTTGGCGGCATCGACTTCGGCCTTCGAGACGGCCTTCATCTGCTTCGTGTACAGCTGGCCGAAACGCTCGGCGTCCTGGCGTGCGCGCAGGGCCAGGGCCTGCGCCTGGCCGACCTGGGCCTTTGCCGCTTCGGCCTGGGCGCGCACCTGCGCCACCTGGGCGTCGGCCTGGATCACCTGCTGCTTCGCGCTGGCGATCTGCGCCTCGATCTGCTCGACGCGAACGTGCTGGTCGGCCGGGTCGAGTTCGGCGATGACGTCGCCCGCCTTCACATGCTGGTTGTCTTCCACCAGCACCCGCGTAACGACGCCGGCGATGCGCGCCGACACCGGGTGCACGTGGCCGGCCACGTAGGCGTTCTCGGTGTCGACGAAGTTATGGCTGCGGTACCACATGCGCCCGCCGGCGAACAGCGCCGCCACGGCGATCAGGCCGACCACAGCCAGCACGCGCTTGTTGGGCGGGGCCTTGCCGGCCGCAGCCGGTGCGGGCGGCGTCGATGGAGGCGTCGCGGAGGCGAGCGGCTTGTGCTCGTGCGAGGGCTGCGTTTGGGACATGAAGCAACTCCGAAAAAAGAAATGGGATGTATGCAGTGTCCGCCATTATTCGGCAAGCGGCCGGGTTCGTCAAGAAATGAAACGGTTGCATTTCATTTGTCGCTGCCGTAAAGTAAGGCCCATGAGTAATGCCATGACCAAACCATCGCCGGCCACTGCCACGACCAGCCTGCGCGGCGCCGGACGGCCGAAGGCCAGCGACGTCGAGGCGCGCATGCACGACCTGATCGACACGGCCGCCGCGCTGTTCCTGAAGAACGGCTACACGCGTACCAGCCTGGAAGCGATCGCGCGCACGGCGCGGGTCGCGGTGCGCACCATCTACGTCAAATTCGGCGGCAAGGCCGGCCTGCTCGCCGCGGTGCTCGAATCGCGCCGCGACCGTTTCTTCCCGATGCGCGACATGGAGCACGACACCCGCCCCTTCCGCGAGGTGGTCGACGATTTCGCGCACCAGTTCTTCGACTTGCTGTGCAACGAACAGGCCATCGCCATGCAGCGCGTCGTGATCGCCGAGGCGCCGGGCAACCCGGAACTGGCCGACACCTTTTATGGTTCCGGCCCGCGCCTGACCGGCAACATGCTGGCACGCTTTTTTGCGCGGCCCGACGTGCGCGCGCAATTGCGCACTGACCTCTCCTTTGAGCAATTGCCTGGTTTTCTCACCGGCTGGATTTCCGGCGATCCGATCGCGCGCCTGGTGTTTCCGGAGGCGCAGCCGGCCCGCGAGGAAGCCCATCGCCTGCTCGGCGAACGGCTCGAGATGTTCTACCGGGCGGTGCTCAGGTAGGCCGGCGCCGGAGGGCAGTGTGCGTCATCGCACTGATGTGGTGCAGGCCCCTATGCGAGACTGGTAGCCTCAAAATAAGGAGGGTGTCATGGATATCTACAAGAACATCACGGCTGTTGGCTGTAAGGGGGTCGCATGAGCAAGACTTCCCGTTATGAATGGCGCGACCAGCAGGCTTCGCTGCACGAGCGCATGAAGGGCTTTCTCCAGAACCCGGGCAACGAACAGCTGGAAGCAGTCGTTGCCGAAATGCGCGCGTATGCCGACGCGGCCAAGTCCGGCCACATCGAGATCCCGCAAAGCTGGACCAGTTACAGTTGAGCGATCCAGGCGCGTGCCGAGGCCGCGCACCACACAAACAATGCCGCCCGGCTTGCACCCGGCGGCATTTTTTTTATGAACACCTGCTGCAAGCGGATCAACCCGGCCACCCAGCGGGCAAGCCATTCACTTCCCCGCTTCGCCCAACAGGAACACCAAGGGCACTTCCAGCCGCCGGTTCCACGCCTTTTCGTTGTGGTCCTCCCCCGGATACACCTTGCTCAGGTAATGCGCATCGGTGTACCCCGCGTCGCGCACGATCTGGTCGACGAAGCGCTGGTAGGGCGCGTACAGCGCGTCCAGTCCCTGGTCGCCGTGGTCCTGGTACAGCCTGTGTCCCTGCGGCGCGGGCAGCTTGCGGTTCAGGTAGTTGTAGGCGGCCAGCGGCAGCAGCGCGTTCGGCTTGCCGGTGCCGGGCCAGTGGGTCGAGAGGCCGGCCGCGCCCCCGAATACCTGCGGGTACTCGGCCATCGCATACACCGAGATCAGGCCGCCCATGCTGGCGCCCATGGTGACGGTGTCGAGCGGCCCGGTGCGCGTCGCGTAGCGGGCGTCGACCAGCGGCTTGAGTTCCTGCACCAGGAAGCGCAGGTAGTTGTCGGCCTGGGGACTGCCCTTGAGCCCATCGCGCAGGAAGGCGCCGCGCGCGGCGGGCGTCATCTCGTCGAGGAATTTCTGCGGGAAGTATTCGATGTAGCGCTGCTTGTCGATGTTGAAGACGCCGACGATGATCGTGTCCGCGACCTTCCCCTCGCGCACCAGGCGCGCCAGCACCTCGTGCACGTTCCAGGCGGTCTTGTTCCAGGTCGTACTTGCGTCGAACAGCATCTGGCCGTCGTGCATGTAGAGCACCTTGAAGCGCTTGCCGGCACGCGCCTTGTCGGCATAGCCCTCCGGCAGCCACACCTCGACGGGACGCGGATCGATGAACTTCGACGGCACCATCGCCAGCCGCTCGAGGCTGCCGACGGCGACGCGCGCCTGCGCCTGGGCCGGCGCCGCAAACGGCACGCAGGCCAGCACGCCTGCCAGCAGGCAGGCGCAGGTTGTCAGGAACGATCTCATGCACACTCCCCTGGATATTGTTGAGCCAGCATTATGCCTTGCGCCGCTTGTCCCGGGACAAACAGGACCAACAGACCGGCCCGCGGTGCGCAGGTGCCTCCAGCGCCCCAAACAAATGCCGAAATTGACGAAAATCTCTTGCATAAACGACCACCGCACAGTTGAAACAATTGACGGCCACAGAGGATGAATTCCGCTATCATCCATGGTGAATTCATCAATTTTTTGCACACTCTCGGCAAAAGGATCGGCGCATGACTACCACGACACGACGGTTCAACGGGCTCGACCTGGAAAAACGCGGCGATCCCTGGCTGGCGGAAATCGACACCATCCGCCGCGAATTCGAAGAGCGCATCGCGCAGCTCCTGGCCGACAGCGGCAGCGACGCCGACCTGCTGGCGCGGGCTATGCGCGCGGGCACGCTCGGCGCTGGCAAGCGCATGCGTCCGCTGCTGCTGATGCTGGTCGCGCGCGACCTCGGCTGCTCCTCCCCTGCCCTGGTCGACATCGCCTGCGCGGTCGAGATGGTGCACGCCGCTTCCCTCATCCTCGACGACATGCCCTGCATGGACAACGCCATGCTGCGCCGCGGCCAGCCGACCATCCACGTCCAGTTCGGCGAAGACGTCGCCATCCTGGCCTCGGTCGCGCTGCTCAGCCGCGCCTTCGGCATCCTGGCGACCGCACCCGATATTCCGCCGCTGGTGCGCGCGCGCCTGGTCGCGAAGCTGGCCGAGACGGTCGGCGCCCAGGGCCTCGTGCGCGGGCAGTTCGAGGACCTGCGCAGCGGCGGCCAGCGCACCGCCGAGGAAATCGCCACCACCAACGAACTCAAAACCGGCGTGCTGCTCGGCGTCTCGGTCGACATGGCCGCCATCGTCGCCGAGTCCGACGAGTGCGTCGCCGAATCGCTGCGCGCCTTTGCGCTGGCGGCCGGCCACGCCTTCCAGATCCGCGACGATTTCCAGGACGGCCCCGGCAACGACAGCGCCGTCACCGGCAAGGACACCGGCAAGGACCTCGGCAAGGCCACGCTCATCAACGCCCTCGGCCTCGAGGAAGCGCGCCAGCGCCTGGCGACCCACCTCGACGACGCCGACCGCTACCTGACCGACGCCATCGGCAGCAAGCAGCGCACGCGCCGTTTCGTGGACACCCTGTTCGCGGGCGGCGCCGGCTTCCGGTCCGCCGCCGCGCAGGCCGCGCAGGCCGAACGCCAGGTGCACCATTGAGCGCTGGGGCACCGCGCATTCACCGCCACGACGCCTAGACGAGGACCATCGCATGGCCCATTTCGGCGTGGTGGCCCCCGCTTTCTACAGCCACTTCAGCGCGCTGTCCGCGCTCGCCCTCGCCCTCGTCGCGCGCGGGCACCGCGTCACCTTTTTGCAGCAGGCGGATGCGTCCGCGTATGTGCGCGATGCCCGTATCGGCTTCCGCGCACTGGGTGGCGCCAGCCATCCGCCCGGGTCGCTCGCTGCGTCCCTGAGGCGCGCGGCCAATCCGGGCAGCCCGCTCGGGCTGCGCCGCGTCATCGTCGACATGGCGCAGACGACCGCCATGCTATGCCGCGAACTGCCGGCTGCCATCGAAGCCCTGAAAATCGACGCCCTGATCGGCGACCAGATGGAAGCGGCCGCCGGGCTGGTGGCCGAGAGCACGGGCCTGCCCTTCGTGTCGGTGGCCTGCGCGCTGCCGGTCAACCGCGAGCCCGGCATCCCGCTGCCGGTGATGCCCTTCGCCTGGAGCGACAGCGAACGCGCGCTGCAGGTCGTCGAGGGCAGCACCCGCGTCTACGACTGGATGATGTCGCCGCACCGCCAGGCCATCGAAGGCGAGGCGCGGCGCCTGGGCGTCCCAAGCCGCGGCGCCCTGCACGAATGCCTGTCGCCGCTGGCGCAGATCAGCCAGACCGTGGCCGCCTTCGAGTTCCCGCGCAAGGAATTACCGGCGCACTTCCACCACGTCGGGCCGTTGCGCGCCGAAGGGACGGCGCCTGCGAACATCGAAGCCCTGCCCGACATCGATCCACATCGTCCTTTCGTGTTCGCCTCGCTCGGCACGCTGCAGGGCCAGCGCCTCGGCCTGTTCAAACGCATCGCCAAAGCCTGCCGCGCGCGCGGCGTGCAGCTGCTGGTGGCGCACTGCGGCGGACTGGACGCGCGCCAGGCCCAGGCGCTGCGGCAGGCCGGGGCAGACTGGGTCTGCGCCTTCGCGCCGCAGCAGGCCGTGCTGGAGCGCGCCGACGCCGTCGTCTCGCACGCCGGCCTGAACACGGTGATGGATGCGATCGCCGCCCACACGCCCATCCTGGCGCTGCCGATCGCCTTCGACCAGCCCGGTGCGGCGGCGCGCATCGTCCATGCCGGCGTCGGCCTGCGCGCCTCGGCCCGTTTTACGAGTGCCGCCACGCTCGGGCGCCAGCTCGGGTGCCTGCTCGAGGAACCGGCGTTCCGCGAACGCAGCGTGCAACTGGCGCACAGCGTGCGGGGAGCCGGCGGCACCGCGCGTGCCGCCGACATCGTCGAGCAGGCCTTGCGGATCAGGCAGCCCGCGGAGAGCGTCCATGGATAGGCGCGCCATCCCTGAACCGGAACGGGCGACCTGGGACCTGATCCTGGTCGGCGGCGGCCTCGCCAACGGCCTGATCGCCTGGCGCCTGCGCAGCCAGCGCCCGGATCTACAAATCCTTCTGCTGGAAAGCGGCGCGCGCATCGGCGGCAACCACACCTGGTCCTTCCACGACAGCGACCTCGATGCCGCCCAGCGCGCCTGGCTGGCGCCGCTCGTCGGCACGCGCTGGCCGCGTTACGACGTGGTCTTCCCCGGCTATGCGCGCACGCTCGAGAGCGGCTATGCCAGCATCGCTTCCGACGATTTTGCGGACGTGATCGAAGCTGCCCTGGGCGGCACGCTGCGCACCGGCGTGCAAGTGAGCGCGCTCGGCCCGTCCTGGGTGACGCTGGGCACCGGCGAGACCCTGCACGCCGGCGCCGTCATCGACGGGCGCGGCATGCGCGCCAGCAGCCGCCTCGCCCTGGGCTATCAGACCTTCCTCGGCCAGGAAGTGAAGCTGGCCGCCCCGCACGGTTTACACGCCCCGGTGATCATGGATGCCAGCGTCGAGCAGCAGGGCGGCTACCGCTTCGTCTACCTGCTGCCCTTCGGCCCCGACCGGGTGCTGATCGAGGACACCCATTACGTCGATTCCAGGCAATGGGAGCCGCAGCGGCTGCGCGCCAACATCGCCGCCTATGCGGCCGCGCGCGGCTGGCGCATCGAGGAAGTCATCCGCGAAGAACACGGCTCGCTGCCGATCGTGCTGGCGGGCGACATCGACGGCTTCTGGGCCGACCTCGACGGCCAGCCCTGTTCCGGCCTGCGCGCCGGCCTGTTCCACGCGACCACCGGCTACTCGCTGCCGCATGCGGTGCGCCTGGCGGAACGCATCGCGCGCCTGGGCGACCTGTCGGCGCCCGCCCTGTTCGCCGCCATCCGCGACGAAGCACAAGCCGAATGGCGCAGCCAGCGCTTCTTCCGCCTGCTCAACCGCATGCTGTTTTTGGCCGGCAGCGCCGACAGGCGCTGGGTCGTGATGCAGCGTTTTTACCGGCTGCCGGCGCCCCTGATCGCACGCTTTTATGCCGGGCGCCTGCGCCTGGCGGACAAGGCGCGCGTCCTCACCGGCAAACCTCCCGTACCCGTGCGCCAGGCCATGTCTGCCGCATGCAAGATCCATCCGAACCAGATCAGGAATTCCGAATGAATGCTTCGAAAAAAGCTGTGGTGGTCGGCGCCGGCTTCGGCGGGCTGGCCCTGGCGATCCGCCTGCAGGCCAGCGGCATGCAGACCACGCTGCTGGAAAAGCGCGACAAGCCCGGCGGACGCGCCTACGTCTACGAAGACCAGGGCTTCGTGTTCGACGCCGGCCCGACCGTCATCACCGATCCGTCCTGTATCGAAGAACTGTTCGCGGCCGCCGGCAAGCGCATTGAAGACTATGTCGAGATGCTGCCGGTCGCGCCCTTCTACCGCCTGTGCTGGGAAGACGGCAGCCACTTCGACTACGCCAACGACCAGGAAGCGCTCGACCGCCAGATCCACGCGCGCAACCCGGCCGACGTCGCCGGCTACGCCCGCTTCCTCGCCTATTCGAAAGCCGTGTTCGAGGAGGGTTACGTCAAGCTCGGCACGATTCCTTTCCTGTCCTTCCGCGACATGATCGGCGCCGGCCCGCAGCTGGCGCGCCTGCAGGCCTGGCGCAGCGTCTACAGCATGGTGTCGCGCTTCGTCCAGGACGAGCACCTGCGCCAGGCCTTCTCTTTCCACTCTCTGCTGGTCGGCGGCAATCCCTTCGCCACCTCGTCGATCTACACCCTGATCCACGCACTCGAGCGGCGCTGGGGCGTGTGGTTCCCGCGCGGCGGCACCGGGGCACTGGTAAAAGCCCTGGTGCGCCTGTTCGAGGACATCGGCGGGCGCATCGAGCTCAATGCGCCGGTGGCGCAGATCGAAACGAGCGGCAACCGGGTGTCCGGCGTGCGCCTCGAGGATGGGCGCCTGTTCCCGGCCGACGCGGTTGCCTCGAACGCCGACGTGGTCCATACCTACAAGTCCTTGCTGGGCCAGCACCCGCGCGGCGTGAGCGAGGCGGCCAGTCTCGGCAAGAAGCGCTTTTCGAATTCGCTGTTCGTGCTCTACTTCGGGCTCGACCACCATCATTCGCAACTGCAGCACCACACGGTCTGCTTCGGGCCGCGCTACCAGGGACTGATCGACGAGATTTTCAAGGGCGACACCCTGGCCGAGGATTTTTCGCTCTACCTGCACGCACCCTGCGTCACCGATCCGTCGCTGGCGCCACCCGGCTGCGGCAGCCACTACGTGCTGGCGCCGGTGCCCCATCTCGGCAATGCGCCGATCGACTGGGAAGTCGAAGGCCCGCTCTACCGCGACCGCATCTTCGACTATCTCGAAAAGCGCTACATGCCGGGCCTGCGCAGCCAGCTCGTCACCAGCCGCATTTTTACGCCCTTCGACTTCCGCGACCAGCTCAACGCCCACGTCGGCTCGGCCTTCTCGCTCGAACCCATCCTCACGCAAAGTGCCTGGTTCCGCCCGCACAACCGCGACAAGGAGCTCGGCAACCTCTACCTGGTCGGCGCCGGCACGCACCCCGGCGCCGGGGTGCCGGGCGTGATCGGTTCGGCCAAGGCCACGGCCGGCCTGATGATCGAGGAGGCGCTGGCATGAGCGAGGCGCTGCTGGAGCATGCGACCGAAACCATCAAGGTCGGCTCGAAGAGTTTTGCGGCGGCGGCCAGGCTGTTCGACCCCGCCACCCGGCGCAGCGTGCTGATGCTCTACGCCTGGTGCCGCCATTGCGACGATGTGGTCGACGGCCAGGAACTGGGGCTCAATACCGTCGCGCCCAGCCCGCACGATGCCGCACGCGAGCTGATGGTGCTGCGCGAGCAGACCACGCGCGCCTATGCGGGCGACGCCATGCACGACCCGGCCTTTGCCGCCTTCCAGGAAGTCGCGCTGCGCCACGCCATCGAGCCGCGCTTCGCCTTCGATCACCTGGACGGCTTCGCGATGGATGTCGAGGGCGCGCGCTACGAAACGATCGAGGACACGCTGCGCTACTGCTATCACGTGGCCGGCGTCGTCGGCCTGATGATGGCCTCGATCATGGGCGCGAAGGACCCGGCGGTGCTCGACCGCGCCTGCGACCTCGGGCTGGCCTTCCAGCTGACGAACATCGCGCGCGACATCGTCGAGGACGCCCGCAACGGGCGCTGCTACCTGCCGGCCGAGTGGCTGCGCGAGGCGGGCATTTCCCTCGATGAAGTTGCCCTGCCGCGCCACCGCGTGCCGCTGGCGAAGGTGGCGGCGCGCCTGGTCGACCATGCGGAACCGTATTACGACTCGGCGGCCGTCGGCGTCCAGGCCCTGCCCTTGCGTTCGGCCTGGGCGATCGCCACCGCGCGCAACGTGTACCGGCAAATCGGGATCGAGGTCAAGGCACGCGGACCGCGCGCCTGGGACGAGCGGGTCGGCACCTCCAAGGCCACCAAGCTGTGGCTGCTGGCGAAGGGCGGCGTCAGCGCGCTTGCTTCGCGTGCCGGCGCGGCGCAGGAGCGTCCTGCGCATCTGTGGCAGCGTCCGGGTGCTGCTTCTGGAGCGCCCCGCCATGCAGCGCCTGCAACTGCCGTTTGAGGGTGGCGACCGGCGGCGCGTACAGGAAGCCGAAGGACACCGCGCCATCCTTGCCCGGCACCGCATGGTGCAGGCGGTGCGCCTGGTAGATGCGCTTGGCGTAACCGCTGCGCGGTACGATGTGGAAGGGCCAGCGCCGGTGCACCAGCCCGTCGTGCGCGACGAAGTACAGCAGGCCATAGGCCGTCATGCCAACGCCGATCCACTGCAGCGGCCAGGCGCCTTTGCCGCCGAAATACACGAGGACGGTCGCCACGACCGCGAACACGACGGCATACAGGTCGTTCTTCTCGAACCAGCCTGTCCTCGGCTCGTGGTGCGAGCGATGCCAGCCCCAGCCGAAGCCGTGCATGACGTACTTGTGCACGACGATGGAAAACACTTCCATCAGCACGATGGTGGCCACGACGATGAGCGTATTGAGCAGCATGGATGCAGCGGGTGCGCAGGAAAAAGAGATAGCAACAGCCTACCATAGGGGCATGCGCGCACGGCTCCGGTGTGTCCTGCAGCGCCGGCCTAATTCACAACAATTTGGAGAAGGAAAAACGCAATGATGTATTTGTCCCGCCCCGTCCTGTCGCGCCTCCTCGGCGGCGCCCTGCTCCTGCCTGTCCTCACCGCCTCGGCCGGCAACATCGAAGTCCGGGTCTCGGGGATCACGGCCGCGAAGGGCAAGGTCAACGTCGCCGTCTGCGACAAGGAACGCTTCCTGAAGCAATGCGCCCACAGCGCCTCGGCGCCGGCCCGCGCCGGCGAAACCACCGTCGTCGTCAAGGACGTGCCCCCGGGCACCTGGGCGGTGCTCGCCTACCAGGACGAAAACGATAATGGCGAACTCGACCGCAACCTGGTCGGCATCCCGAAGGAACCCTACGGTTTCAGCCGCGACGCGCGCAGCAAGTTCGGCCCGCCCCGCTTCGAGGACGCCCTGATCGAGCTGGGCGACGCGCCGCTCGTCACCAGTGTGCGCCTGCGCTAAGACCTGACGTCAGGGCCACGAACGCGCTTCAGGCCGTGGCCGACGCATCCCGGTGGTTCGGCTGCACGCCGCCGTCGAGCACGCGCATCAGGAAGTGCACCCTGCGCGGCGCGCGGTGCCGCTCGTGGATGTCGCGCGTCAGCACCTCGACCCGGCGCGGCTGCATCGCCAGCTGGCGCACGTCGATGGTCTCGTCGGCCGGCGCGTGCCCCGTGAGCTGTTCCGCCAGGTGCTGGGCGACGGTGCCGTGCAGCGTGACCGGCACGCCGTTCATGGTCGTCTTCAGCTCGAAGGCGCGCGATTCGGGCAGGACGAAGACCGTCCCGACGTATTCTTTGCCGTGCTCTTCCATGTCAGTCTCCTGTGACACGCAATGGTGCGCTGGCGCGGTTTTCAAACCCGCCTGAACGCTACTTCATCATAGCAAGCGCGCGCCTGAGCGCAATGTGAGAATCACTGGCGGCGCGCAGCCCGGCTGCCGACCGGCCGTCAGCCGAGGCGCGGCTGCCGCAGATGCAGGGCGACGGCAGCAGGCTGCACCTCGCTGTCGAAGTCCAGCTGCGCGATCCGGTGCATCACCTCCGCCAGGTCCTGCCTGCCCGCGCCGCCTTCGAAATGGATTTCGACCTCGACGACGATATCGCCGGCGCCATGACCCGTCGTGGAATGGATGGCGACGACCCGGTGCAGCTTCGCCAGGGCGCGTTCGACCAGGCTGGTCAACCCGCGTTCCACCTGTTCGGCCGAGTTTCCGGGAACGTGGTACTGAACCAGCATGACGGGCAGCGGCGGCTGGGCGGCAAGTCCCTTCCCGGCGGTCGTGAGCATGAGAATACCTAAGGCAAAGTGTCGTCTGGACAGCAAGGAGAACCTCATCTGTGTCTACGCGGGCTGGGCAAGACTAACATACCCAGCAAGCACTGAACTCATCTGTTGAAAGTGGCTAACTCTGCCTGATGCCTCAATACTTTCATTTCCAACGGCAACGCTACATTTCCTAGCGGTTACTCAAAAAAGACTACTTATTGTCGAGTAAATTTACATGCTGTGTTCGCTAGCGCACAAAGAAGTGCGTAAACCAATGATTACAAAAGAATCGTTACCCTGGCATGCAAAATGCATAGTGGGCTCTGCCGTAAATACGGCTTCCAACACACTCAATAGGGGAAAAAAATGCATTCTTTGTTACGCTCCGTTCTGTTGCCCGTCCTCCTGGGAATGGCTTCCCTCTCGGCGAACGCCACCACCGTCACCGTATTCGGCTCGCTCACCGACGGCCTGGATAATTACAACGCTGTCGTGGACGCCGCAGGCGCCACTGCGACGCACGACAAGCTGGAAAACCTGGTCGGTGGCGACAGTATCACGCGCGGTTCGTACACGCTGACGCGCACCAGCGGGGGCTTCCTCTCGCCTACCACCTACGGCAACCTGTCCGGCCAGGTCATCGATATCTCGCCGTTCGGCGCGACCGGCAATGGTTCCATCGCCAGCGGCGTCACCCTGACGTTCAACTCGGCCGTCAATGCGATCGGCTTCGAAGTCGGCGACTGGGGCACCTGCTGCCAGCCGTCCGCACTGTATATTTCCTTCGATGACGGCGCGCCGATCCAGGTCGGCATGTCGGAAGTGTTCGGCGACGTGTTCTTCGATGGCCTTGCCGAGGTATTCGTCGGCGCATTCGACGACACGTCGTCGTTCACCAAAGTGCAGTTCTGGGGTGACGGCGTGGGTGAGTTCCTGGTCTTCGGCGGCACCATCCACTACGCGCTGCTCGACGAGGGCAGCCTGCCGCCTCCGAGCGACGTACCGGAACCGGCGTCCCTGGCCTTGCTTGGCCTCGGGGCGATGGGACTGGGCGCTGCGCGCCGCCGTGCACGCCGCAATGCCTGACAGGCTTTCGCTCTGACCCGGGTCACATGATGTCGTGAGCGAACAGGAGGCCGCAGGCATGCGGCCTCCTGACTGTACCGGTCCGCTGAAGGAAACCAAGGAACAGACATGAAAGAACCGAACATGGCGGCCGCGTCGAATCCACCTTCGCGGGCCCCTGGCGCAGGAGCGCCGATGCCCCACTTCGACCGGCTCAATGAGCACTTGCGCGCCATCGTCCAGCGCGGACTGGTGCTCGACCTTGAATGTGGCGCAATCAATGCGTGGATTTTCATGAAGGACCACGGAGTGAACGAAAGCACCATCCTGCGCGTGCTCGCCCATCCGGAGCGGCGCAGGATGTCCGACGCACACGCAGTCCGGCAGGCGCGCAGCGATGGACTTCCACTCCGGACACGGCGATTCGAGCGCATCGCGTCAGGGGCGTTCCGGGACTAGCGGTATGGCATGGGCCGGCTTGACCCAGGCCTCCCACGCTTCAATGCCCGTAGCTGAGCACCCGCAGCAGCTTCCATTGGCCATCCTCGCGCTCCCACACCATCGAGAAGCCGTACACGCCGCACTCTTCCGGCGCCGTCGCCGATGGCTTGTTGCAGAAGCGATGCTTGCCGATGTGCATGGCGTGGTTCGGGCCGGCGGGGAAGACTTCGACGGTGTCTGGCATCACTTCGCGCCGGATGCGGTTCGGCGCCGCAAAATTGCGTTCGAAGATGGCGATGTTCTGGGCATAGTCGGTCAGTCCGCTGCGGTCGTGATAGAACTCGAGGCGCGGGCTGAAGCCGGCCTTCAGCGGCCCGATGTCGCGCGCGTTCAGCCCCCCGAACAGGCGCGCGTCGGCTGCCGTGATCTCGGCCTTCAGCTGTGCCGGCGGCACATCCTCGGCAAGCGCGGGCGCCATGCCGCCGAGCGCGGCCAGGCACGCCGCAGCCAGTATTTTCTTCATGCTGTCCTCCGTGGTAGGGAAAACGGCACTATGCCAAGTTGGCATCCCTGTGCGCACGCGCTATCGGACGAATCGACATGCGGTGCGGACGAACGGTGGGAAAGCAGCTGCCAGCCGGGCAGTAACCCTCGGTTTCTCGACGTGGCTGAACACAAAAACGGGACCCTCAGGTCCCGTTACGATGACTGCGTCAGGTTGACGCTCAGCGCTTGCGCGCCGGTGGCAAGTCCGTGCAGACGCCCTTGTACACTTCCGCCGCCATGCCGATCGACTCGCCCAGGGTCGGGTGCGGGTGGATCGTCTTGCCGATGTCGACGCCGTCGGCGCCCATCTCGATGGCCAGCGCGATCTCGCCGATCATGTCGCCGGCATTCGTGCCGACGATGGTGCCGCCGATGATGCGGTGGGTTTCGGCGTCGAACAGCAGCTTGGTGAAGCCTTCGTCGCGGCCGTTGGCGACCGCGCGGCCGCTGGCGTTCCACGGGAAGTGGCCCTTCTCGACCTTGATGCCCTTCTGCTTGGCTTCGTCTTCGGTGAGGCCGGCCCACGCCACTTCCGGATCGGTGTAGGCCACCGACGGAATGACCTTCGCGTCGAAGTAAGCCTTCTCGCCAAACGCCGCTTCCGCCGCGACGTGCGCCTCGTGCACCGCCTTGTGGGCCAGCATCGGCTGGCCGACCAGGTCGCCGATGGCGAAGATGTGCGGCACGTTGGTGCGCATCTGGCCGTCCACGCCGATGAAGCCGCGGTCGGTCACCGCCACGCCGGCCTTGTCGGCCGCGATCTTCTTGCCGTTCGGGCTGCGGCCGACGGCCACCAGCACCAGGTCGTACAGCTGCGGTTCCGGTGCGGCCACGCCTGCCTCGGCCGACTCGAAGGTCACCTTGATGCCTTCAGGGAGGGCTTCCACGCCGACGGTCTTCGTCTTGAGCATGATGTTGTCGAAGCGGTGCGCGTTGTACTTCTGCCAGACTTTCACCGCCTCGCGGTCGGCGCCCTGCATCAGGCCGTCCATCATTTCGACGACGTCGATGCGCGCGCCGAGGGTCGAGTACACGGTCGCCATTTCCAGGCCGATGATGCCGCCGCCGATGACCAGCATCTTCTTCGGTACCTGGCGCAGTTCCAGCGCGCCGGTCGAGTCGACGATGCGCGGGTCTTCCGGCACGAACGGCAACTTCACCACCGCGGAGCCGGCGGCGATGATCGCCTTGGCGAACTTCACGACCTTCTTCGCGCCGTCGCTGCCGGTGACTTCGATGTGGTTCGGGCTCAGGAACTGGCCCACGCCCTGCACCACGTTGACCTTGCGCGCCTTGGCCATGAAGGCCAGGCCGCCGGTCATCTTCTTGATGACGCCGTCCTTGTAGCCGCGCAGCTTGTCGATGTCGATCTCGGGCTTGGCGAAGGTGACGCCGTTGGCGCTCATGTGCGCGGTCTCGTCGATGATGTGCGCCATGTGCAGCAGCGCCTTCGACGGGATGCAGCCCACGTTCAGGCAGACGCCGCCCAGGGTGGCGTACTTCTCGACCAGCACCGTGTTCATGCCGAGGTCCGCCGAACGGAAGGCGGCCGAGTAGCCGCCGGGGCCGGCGCCCAGCACCATCATCTCGCACTCGATGTCGACCTGGCCGCTGTAGCTGGCTGCGGCAGGTGCAGGCACCGCGTTCGGCGCGGCGGCGTCGGCCTTGTGGGCCGGCGCGTACGAGTCGGTCGGGCCGGCAGCGGCGGTCGGCGCGACAGCCTGCGCGCCGATCTGGGCTGCAGGTGCGGCCGATGCCGCAGGAGCTGCAGCAGGAGCGGCAGCCGCGGGCGCCGAAGCGCCGGCACCGCTCTCTTCCAGCATCAGCAGCAGCGAACCTTCGTTCACCTTGTCGCCGACGGCGACCTTCAGCTCCTTGACCACGCCGGCGTGGGTCGACGGAATCTCCATCGAGGCCTTGTCCGACTCCACGGTGACCAGCGACTGGTCGACCTTGATCGTGTCGCCGGGCTTGACCATCAGCTCGATGATTTCGACGTCCTTGAAATCGCCGATGTTCGGGACTTTTACTTCAACAGTACTCATGCTCGGCGCTCCTTACAGAAGGGTCTTGCGCAGGTCGGCCAGCACTTCGGCCAGGTAGGCGGCGAAGCGTGCAGCGCCGGCGCCATCGATCACGCGGTGGTCGTAGGACAGCGACAGCGGCAGCATCAGGCGCGGCTGGAAGGTCGAACCATCCCACACCGGCTTCATGGCCGACTTCGACAGGCCGAGGATCGCCAGTTCAGGTGCGTTGATGATCGGCGTGAAGGCCGTGCCTCCAATACCACCAAGCGACGAGATCGTGAAGGTCGCGCCCTGCATGTTGGCAGGCGACAGCTTGCCTTCGCGCGCCTGGGCCGACAGTTCGCCCATCTCGGTGGCGATCTGCGACACGGTCTTCTTGTCCGCATCCTTGACGACCGGGACCACCAGGCCGTTCGGGGTGTCGGCCGCGAAGCCGATGTTGTAGTACTGCTTGAGGATCAGGTTGGCGCCGTCTTCGCTCAGCGAGGCGTTAAATTGCGGGAACTTCTTCAGCGCGGCGACCGAGGCCTTGATGACGAAAGCGAGCATGGTCAGCTTGACCGCCGACTTCTGCTTGGCCAGCGCGGCGTTCGAATCGACGCGGAACTGTTCCAGGTCGGTGACGTCGGCTTCGTCGAAGGTCGTCACATGCGGGATCATGACCCAGTTGCGGTGCAGGTTCGGGCCGCTGATCTTCTTGATGCGCGAGAGCGGCAGCAGTTCGGTCGGGCCGAACTTCGAGAAGTCGAGCGACGGCCATGGCAGCAGGTCCAGGCCGACGCCGGAACCGCCCTTGCTTGGTGCAGCGGCGGCGCTTGGCGCGGCCATCACGCCCTTGACGAAGTTCTGCACATCCTGCTGGGTGATGCGGTTCTTCGGGCCGGTGCCCGGCACGCGCGACAGGTCGACGCCGAGTTCGCGGGCGAACTTGCGGATCGATGGCGATGCGTGGGCTTTGGATGCATCTCCGGCTGGAGCGGCGGCCGGTGCAGGCGCAGCGGCAGGAGCCGGCGCAGGGGCTGGAGCCGGTGCAGCGGCAGCTGGTGCCGGCGCAGCGGCAGGCGCCGGCGCGGCAGCAGGAGCAGCCGCAGGTGCGGCTTCAGTAGGCGCGGCGGCTGCGCCACCGGCGGCTTCCTCGACCATCAGCACCAGCGAACCTTCGGCAACCTTGTCGCCGACCTTGACCTTGATTTCCTTGACCACGCCCGCATGGCTGGACGGGATCTCCATGCTGGCCTTGTCCGATTCCACGGTGACCAGCGACTGGTCGACCTTGATCGTATCGCCGACTTTGACCATCAGTTCGATGACTTCGACTTCCTTGAAGTCGCCGATGTCCGGGACTTTGACTTCCACAATGCTCATCGTATTAGCTCCGTTATTTTTTGTTAGCTTGGTAGAGTTGCCGCCATTCCTGCGCCCCTGAGGGGAGCAGGAATGGCGGATACCACTCGCATTACTGGGTCACAGGATTCGGCTTGTTCGCATCGATGCCGTACTTCTCGATGGCTTGCGCCACGACCGACATGTCGATCTTGCCTTCGTCGGCCAGCGCGCGCAGGGCGGCGACGGTGACGTAGTAGCGGTTCACCTCGAAGAACTCGCGCAGCTTGACGCGCGAATCCGAGCGGCCGAAGCCGTCGGTGCCGAGCACCTTGTAGGTGCGGTCTTTCGGCATGAAGCCGCGGATCTGCTCGGCGAACAGGCGCATGTAGTCGGTGGTCGCGACGATCGGGCCGCTCGTGTTCTGCATCAGCTGGGTCACGTACGGCACGCGCTGCTCGGCGGTCGGGTTGACCATGTTCCAGCGCTCGCAGTCCTGGCCATCGCGGGCCAGCAGCGTCAGCGACGGAGCGGACCAGATGTCGGCGGCGACGCCCCAGTCGTTCTTGAGCAGTTCGGCGGCGAAGATCGATTCGCGCAGGATGGTGCCGCAACCGATCAGCTGGACGCGGTTCTGGGCGTTCGCATCGCCTTCCTGGAACAGGTACATGCCCTTCAGGATGCCCTCTTCCGTACCAGGCTTGAGGCCCGGCTGCTCGTAGTTCTCGTTCATGATGGTGATGTAGTAGAACACGTCTTCCTGTTCAGTCACCATCCGGCGCAGGCCGTCCTGGATGATCACGGCGACTTCGTGGCCGAAGGTCGGATCGTACGGCAGGCAGTTCGGCACGGTCGCGGCGATGATGTGGCTATGGCCGTCTTCGTGCTGCAGGCCTTCGCCGTTGAGCGTCGTGCGGCCGGCGGTGCCGCCCATCAGGAAGCCGCGCGCACGGATGTCGCCCGCCAGCCAGACCAGGTCGCCCACGCGCTGCATGCCGAACATCGAGTAGAAGGTGTAGAACGGGACCATCGTGCGGTTGTTCGACGAGTACGAGGTCGCCGCGGCGATCCACGAGCTCATGCCGCCCGCTTCGTTGATACCCTCCTGCAGGATCTGGCCGGCCTTGTCTTCGCGGTAGTACATGACCTGGTCTTTATCGACCGGCTCGTACAGCTGGCCCTGCTGGTTGAAGATGCCGATCTGGCGGAACAGGCCTTCCATGCCGAAGGTACGCGATTCGTCGACCAGGATCGGGACGATGCGCTGGCCCAGGCTCTGGTCTTTCAGCAGGGTCGTAATGACGCGCACGTAGGACTGCGTGGTCGAGATTTCGCGGCCCGCTGCAGTCGGCTGGAGCACGGCATTGAAGGCTTCCAGCGGCGGCACGACCAGCTGCTCGTCGGCCTGCTGGCGGCGCTGCGGCAGGTAACCGCCGAGGGCCTGGCGGCGCTCGTGCAGGTACTTCATCTCAGGCGAGTCGTCGGAAGGCTTGAAGAACGGGATCTCGGCCAGCTTGTCGTCCGGGATAGGAATGTTGAAGCGGTCGCGCATTTCGCGGATTGCTTCATCATCGAGCTTCTTGGTCTGGTGCGCGGTGTTGCGCGCCTCGCCCGACTTGCCCATGCCGAAGCCCTTGACGGTCTTCACCAGCAGCACGGTCGGGGTGCCCTTGTTCTCTTGCGCGTTCTTGAAGGCCGCGTAGATCTTGTGCGGGTCGTGGCCGCCGCGGGTCAGGCGCCAGATGTCGTCGTCGCTCATGTTGGCGACCATCTTCAGCAGCTCGGGGTGCTTGCCGAAGAAGTGCTTGCGCACGTAGGCGCCGTCCTTGGCCTTGTAGTTCTGGTATTCGCCGTCGACGGTTTCCATCATCACGCGCTGCAGGATGCCATCCTTGTCTTTTGAGAGCAGGGCGTCCCACTGCGAGCCCCAGATGACCTTGACGACGTTCCAGCCGGCGCCGCGGAAGTCCGCTTCCAGTTCCTGGATGATCTTGCCGTTGCCGCGCACCGGGCCGTCCAGGCGCTGCAGGTTGCAGTTGACGACCATGACCAGGTTGTCGAGCTGCTCGCGCGCGGCCATGCCGATCGCGCCCATCGATTCCGGCTCGTCCATCTCGCCGTCGCCGCAGAAGACCCAGACCTTGCGGTTGGCGGTGTCGGCGATGCCGCGGGCGTGCAGGTACTTCAGGAAGCGTGCCTGGTAAATCGCCATCAGCGGGCCCAGGCCCATCGAGACGGTCGGGAACTGCCAGAAGTCCGGCATCAGTTTCGGGTGCGGATAGGACGAGAGGCCCTTGCCGTCGACTTCGCGGCGGAAGTTCAGCATCTGCTCTTCGGTGATGCGGCCTTCGAGGTAGGCGCGCGCGTAGATGCCGGGCGAAGAGTGGCCCTGGATGTAGAGCAGGTCGCCGCCGTGGGTCTCGGTCGGGGCGTGCCAGAAGTGGTTGAAGCCGATGCCCAGCATGTTGGCCAGCGAGGCGAAGGACGAGATGTGGCCGCCCAGGTCGCCGTCGGCGCGGTTGGCCTTGACGACCATCGCCATCGCGTTCCAGCGCATCCACGAGCGCAGGCGCTCTTCGTATTCGAGGTTGCCCGGGCAGTTCACGTTCAGGTGGGCCGGAATCGTGTTGACGTAGGCGGTGTTGCTGGAGAACGGGATGTGGGCGCCACGGCGGCGCGCCAGGTCGACCAGGCGTTCCATAAGGTAGTGCGCGCGGTCGGTACCTTCGTTTTCGATGACCGCTTCCAGAGCCTGAAGCCATTCCTGGGTTTCGAGCGTGTCCGGGTCGTTGGCGGCCTGCGCCGTCAACTGATCGAGTTGAGCTGACATTGATGCGTCTCCTTAGTGTGGTGCCCCACCCCGATCCCCAGATCGCCGGCGGCGGATTGTATTGAACAACTAACCTGAAAATAACCGGTAGATTCTACCAGTGAGATTATTCTTTTTCAAATTACGATATTTCATTTCATAATATGGAATTAGGTATGCGAATTGGATGTTGTGGGGTGGGCTCGAATACTTCTGGTTGCTACCCCGGCCCCATCTGTAAATATGACAACGAACCACGGAGCGCGGCGCGCGATACCTGCGCGCGCCGTATAATTTCATCTTTGTCCAGTGATGAGCCCCACCATGCCTGCCCAACTGATCGACGGAGTCCAACTTTCCCAGCAACTGCGTGCCGAAATCGCCGAGCGCGCGGCCAAACTCACCGCGGCCGGCCAGCAGCCGGGGCTGGCCGTGATCCTGGTCGGCGAAGACCCGGCCAGCCAGGTCTATGTGCGCAACAAGGTCAAGGCCTGCGGCGACGTCGGTTTCCACTCGGTACTCGAAAAATACGATGCCGACCTGACCGAAGCCGCCCTGCTGGCCCGCATCGAAGCTCTGAACGAAGACCCTTCGATCCACGGCATCCTGGTGCAGATGCCCCTGCCGCGCCACATCAGCCCGAACAAGGTGATCGAGGCGATCGCGACTTCCAAGGACGTCGATGGCTACTCGGTGCTGTCGGCCGGCGAACTGGTCGCCAACCTGCCGGGCTTCCGCCCCTGCACGCCCTACGGCTGCATGAAGCTGATCGAATCGACCGGCGTCGACCTGCGCGGCAAGCATGCCGTCGTCATCGGCCGCTCGAACACCGTCGGCAAGCCGATGGCGCTGCTGCTCTTGCAAGCCAACGCTACCGTGACCATATGCCATAGCGCGACGCCGGACCTGGGCGTCTACACGCGCCAGGCCGACGTAGTCGTGGCCGCCGTCGGCCGCCGCAACACCGTCACCGCCGACATGGTCAAGCCGGGCGCCATCGTGATCGACGTCGGCATGAACCGCGACGACGCCGGCAAGCTGTGCGGCGACGTCGACTTCGCCGGCGTGCGCGAAGTCGCCTCGCACATCACCCCGGTGCCGGGCGGCGTCGGCCCGATGACGATCACGATGCTGTTGATGAATACCGTCGAGTCCGCGGAACGCGTGCTCGGCAAGAACCAGGAACGCCTTGCCCCGCCGGCAGGAATGGTCCCGAAGGCGGGCATCGCTTGATGAAGTGAATGAGCGACCGGCGTCGATCGAGAAGGTCGATGCCGGCACCTTGAAAGGAACACCATGAGCATTGACACCAGCAATTCCCTCCTCGATTTTTCCGGCCTGCCGCGCTTCGACCTGTTCCGCCCGGAACACGTCACCCCGGCCATCGAACAGCTGATCAAGGAGGCCACCGAGGTGGTGGCCAGGCTCGAAGCGCCGACCGAGTCCGTGACTTGGGACAATTTCGTGGTGCCGCTCGAGGAAGCGACCGAACGCCTGGGCCGCGCCTGGGGCATCGTCAACCACCTGAACCACGTGGCCGATACGCCCGAGCTGCGCGCCACCTACAACGAAAACCAGCCGAAGGTCACCGAGTTCTGGACCACCCTCGGCCAGAACGAAGTGCTGTTCGACAAGTACAAGGCCATCCGCGCCGGCGCCGAATACGACAGCCTGAGCCCGGCCCGCAAGCGCATCGTCGAGAACGCCCTGCGCGACTTCCGCCTGGGCGGCGCCGAGCTGCCGGCCGATAAAAAGGAACGCTTCGCCGCCATCCAGGAGCAGCACGCCGCCACCTCGACGCGCTTCTCGGAAAACGTGCTCGACGCCACCAACGACTACAAGCTGCTGGTCGAAGACGAAGCGGAACTGGCCGGCCTGCCCGAGGACGCGAAAGCCGCCGCCCGCGCGGCCGCCGAGGCCGCGGGCAAGACCGGCTGGCAGTTCACCCTGCACTTCCCGTCCTACTTCCCGCTGCTGCAGTTCGCCGACAGCCGCAAATTGCGCGAGACGATCTACCGCGCCAGCGCCACCAAGGCCTCGGAAATGGGCAGCGTCTTTTCCGAGCTGGAGAAGTGGGACAACACGTCCAACATCGCCACCCTCCTGAAGCTGCGCGACGAGGAAGCCAAGCTGCTCGACTACCGCAACTTCGCCGAAGTGTCGCTGGTGCCGAAGATGGCCGAGAGCCCGGAACACGTCATTCAATTCCTTGAAGACCTGGCCAAGCGCGCCCGTCCGTTCGCCGAGAAGGACCTGGCTGAACTGCGCGCCTTTGCGAAAGACGAACTCGGCATCGACGACATGCAGGCCTGGGACGTTGCCTACTCCTCGGAAAAGCTGCGCGAAAAGCGCTATGCCTTCTCGGCGCAGGAAGTCAAGGAGTACTTCCCCGAGCCGAAGGTGATCGAAGGCCTGTTCAAGGTCGTCCAAAGCCTGTTCTCGGTACAGATCAAGCCGGACACGGCCCCGGTCTGGCATCCGGACGTGCGCTTCTACCGCATCGAGCGCGACGGAGAACTGGTCGGCCAGTTCTATTTCGACCTGTACGCGCGCGCCGGCAAGGGCCAGGGCGCCTGGATGGACGATGCGCGCGGCCGCCGTATGACGACGGGCGGCATCGTGCAGACCCCGGTTGCCTACCTCACCTGCAACTTCACCCCGCCGGCGACTGTCGACGGCAAGCTGCAGCCTTCGCTGTTCACGCACGACGAAGTGACGACCCTGTTCCACGAATTCGGCCACGGCCTGCACCACATGCTGACCGAAGTCGAGGAATTGTCGGTATCGGGCATCTCGGGCGTGGAATGGGATGCGGTCGAGCTGCCGTCCCAGTTCATGGAAAACTTCTGCTGGGAGTGGGACGTGCTGCAAGGCATGACCGCCCACTTCAAGACCGGCGAGCCGTTGCCGCGCGCGCTGTACGACAAAATGCTGGCGGCGAAGAACTTCCAGTCCGGCATGCAGACCCTGCGCCAGGTCGAGTTCTCGCTGATCGACATGCACCTGCACTACGACTTCGACCCAGGCAGCCAGCGGACCGTGCAGGAACTGATTGACGACGTGCGCAGCAAGTTCTCGGTGATGATCCCGCCGTCCTTCAACCGCTTCCAACACTCGTTCGGCCACATCTTCGCGGGTGGTTACGCGGCCGGCTACTACAGCTACAAGTGGGCGGAAGTGCTGTCGGCGGACGCGTATGCGGCCTTCGAGGAAGCGCTCGAAGCCGGCGGCGGCGAACTGTCGGCGGAGACCGGACGGCGCTTCCAGCGCGAGATCCTGGCGATGGGCGGCTCGCGCCCGGCGCTGGAATCGTTCAAGGCCTTCCGCGGCCGCGAACCCTCGATCGACGCCCTGCTGCGCCACAGCGGCATGAGCGGCTCCTGATCTGATCTGATCTGATCTGAAACAACCCGCGTCCCGGCCTTTCGCGCCGGGACGCTCCCAAACCCACCAAACCGCAGCGCTCCGGTTTACAATCCGTCACCATGACCCGGATCGACTTCCACACCAATATCCCCGACAAGCTCGCCTACGCCTGCCGCCTGGCGCGCAAGGCCTATGCGGCCAAGGCGAAAGTCGTGCTGCTGGCCGAGGACGACGCCCAGGCCGCGGCGCTGAACGACGCCCTGTGGACGCTGTCCGACACCGATTTCCTGCCCCATGTGCTGGCGGACGACCCGCTGGCGCCGGAAACGCCGATCATCGTCACCAGCAGCGAAGAGGCGGCCCTGCCGCACCACGACATGCTGGTCAACCTGACGCGCCGCACGCCCAGTACGTTCGCCCAGTTCGCGCGGGTGTTCGAGATCATCTCCACGGACGAGGCGGACGCCGCCGCCGGGCGCCAGCGCTACGTCGCCTACAAGAAGCAATCCTATCCCCTGACCCACTTCGTCGCAGGCCAGTCATGAACCAGAATCCGGCATTTGACAGCAGCATTCCCGTGTTGACTGAAGTGGTGCTGGAGCCCATGCCTGCCGAGCTCGAGCCCGCCGCCGAGCTGGCTGCCGCCGAGCCGGTTCCTGCCGAGGCGGCGCCCGCCGAGCCTGTCCCGGCCCCCGCCCCCGAACCCGACTGGGACGCCCTCGAGCGCCGCATCGCCGAGCGCATCGTCGCCCAGCTCCAGCCCCAGCTCGACGCCATCGTGCGCAACGCCCTCGCCTCCGCGGGCGACCAGATCCACATCGGCCTGCGCCAGGCGGTCGAGCAGATGGTGGCGCAGCAGATCGCGGCCGTGCAAAAGTAGGCCTCCTGCATACCTCCGCTTTAGCGCTTTCGCCGGACGGAATTTTGTTGTACCTTTGCCCTGCTATAAATCGCAACACGGCGCACGCCGGCGGTTCATCGGGCGGTCGCCTCCACCATCCAATGGAGAACGCATGACCATCAAGCCCCTATTCCTCGCGGTGACCTTGTGCGTGACCGGGGCCGTCCAGGCCCAGCAAGTCGTGAAGATCGGCCACGTCGCCCCGGTTTCCGGTCCCAACGCCCACCTCGGCAAGGACAACGAGCTGGCCGCGCGCATGGCGGTCGACGAACTCAACGCCAAGGGCTTCACCATCAACGGCCAGAAGGTGACGCTGCAGCTGCTCTCCGAGGACGACGCCTCCGATCCCAAGCAGGGCACGGCCGTCGCCCAGAAACTGGTCGACGCCAAGGTGAAAGGCGTGATCGGCCACCTCAATTCCGGCACCTCGGTACCCGCCTCGAAGATCTACAACGACGCCGGCATCCCGCAGATTTCGCCGGCCACCACCGCCACCCAGTACACGAAACAGCGCTTCCCCGGCGCCTTCCGGGTGGTGGCGAACGACGCCAAGCTCGGCGGCACCCTCGGCAAGTACGCCATCGACACGCTGAAGGTGAAGAACATCGCCGTCATCGACGACCGCACCACCTACGGCCAAGGCGTGGCCGCCGAGTTCCTGAAGGGGGCCAAGGGGCCGGGCGTGCGCATCGTCGGCAAGGAATTCACCAGCGCCAGCGCGACCGACTACACGGCCATCCTGACCTCGATCCGCTCCAAGAAGCCCGACCTGGTCTTCTTCGGCGGCATGGATTCGGTGGGCGGCCCCATGCTCAAGCAGATGAAGGCGCTCGGCATCAACGCCCGCTTCATGGGCGGCGACGGGATCTGCACCGAAGCCCTGGGCCGGCTGGCGGGCGACGCCGTCGGCGAGGGCAAGGTGATCTGCGCGGAAGCCGGCGGCGTGGCCGGGGCCGAGCAGGAGAAAGCCATGGCCGACTTCCGCGCCCGCTTCAAGCAGAAGACCGGGCAGGACGTCCAGCTGTATGCGCCCTATGTCTACGATGCGGTGATGGTGATGGCGGCGGCCATGCAGGCGGCGAAATCGGCCGAGCCGATGAAGTACCTGCCCGAGCTCAAGAAGATCAACTACAAGGGCGTCACCGGCCCGATCGCCTTCGACGCTTCCGGCGACATCAACAATGGCGCGCTGACCCTGTACACCTACAAGGGCGGCAAGCGCACCAGGATCGATGTGATTCGCTGATCATGAGGGCATAAAAAAAGCGCGCTCGGCTCGGGCCGGCGCGCTTTTGACATTTCTTGCTGCAGTTACGAGCGCCTGACAAGCTCACAGGGCAAGGCGCAGCGTCGAAGACAGTACGTTGGTACGGCGAGACGGTGCAACGCCGCCATGTGAGTTTGTCAGGCGCTCGTGGTTTATTTAGTGGCCAGGATCCACTTAACCAGGCTGCGCGCATCCGCTTCGCTCACCTGCGGATTGGCCGGCATCGGCACCGAACCCCAGGCGCCCGCGCCGCCCTTCATGACTTTCGCCACCAGCTTGTCTTCCGCGCCCTTCTGGCCGGCGTACTTGGCGGCCACGTCCTTGTAGGCAGGACCGACGACTTTATTCGCTACGGCATGGCAGGCCATGCAATTCTTGGCTTTGGCGAGGTCGGCCTGCGCGAACGCACTCGAGGATGCAAGAACCGACAAGACACCACACAAGATCAAAGACCGTTTCATCTGACTTCTCCAAAAGTAATGATTGCATTCTACCGCGTTTCGGGGCGCCGGCAGTCGGCGGTCACACTCTGTAACGTCGCTTACGTTTTCTGGTTGCGGCAGCGCCACTCCGTGTCGATCCCAAGCGTTATTTTGCCACAGAGCACTAAAAAATCCGTAAGATGGCCGGGTTCTGGAGAAAAACATGCCCTTGATCCTGTTGATTGCCGCGCTGGTCGTCCTGCGCTTTTTCGAAGTCTGGCGCTTCGCCGAGTTGTCCTGGTGGTGGATCGTCGGCCTGATGGTGTTCGCCTTCGTCTGGTTCGAATATATCGAAAAGCTGCTTGGCTGGGACAAGAAAAAAGCCCACAACGAAGACGAAAAGCGCCGCCAGGCACGCGTCAAGAATACATTCGACAAGCGCAAGTAATTCCCCTCCTGCCCGCCGTCACGCCCACTCCCGGGCGCCGCGTTTGCTCAGCAGCTCAACCGTGAGGCCCCCGTTCCGCCCTCCGCGCTAGAATGGATAGTCATCTGGGTCGAGGAAACGTATGGAGCATGGGCCGAACAGTCACTGGAGCGCCGCACAGGCGGCTGCCTTCACCGAGCTGATGCTGCGCGAAACGCGGCAGTACGGCATCATGTTCTACGAGCACGACTACCGCATCAGCGGCTGGAACGAGGGCGCCTTCCACCTTACCGGCTGGACTGCCGACGAGGTGCTGGGCCAGCCGACGGCCATGCTGTTCGTACCCGAAGACCGCGCCCGCAAGCTCGACGAACACGAGGCGGACACGGCGCGCATCGTCGGCGTCGCCGAGGACGAACGCTGGCACATGCGCAAGGACGGTTCGCGCCTGTGGTCGAGCGGCGTGTCGATCCTGATGCCGGGCGCACCCGGCACCCAGCCCCGCTTCATGAAAATCTTCCGCGACGCCACCCACCTGCGCGCGCGCATGAAATACCTGGAGAACGTGCTGCAGGACTGCAGCGTCCAGGAAAACGAAAAGAACGTCTTCATCGGCACCATCGCCCACGAAATGCGCAACCCGCTCGCGCCCCTGAAAACCGGCCTGGAGCTGATGAAGCGCCTCCCCGGCGGCGACCCGCGCCAGGCCCAGCCGATCCAGATCATGGACCGCCAGATCGGCTTCCTCGAGAAACTGGTCGAAGACCTGGTCGACCTGACGCGGGTCCAGACCGGCAAGATGAGCATCGCCTACGAGCGGGTCCTGCTGCAGGACTGCCTGCACGAGGCCATCGACAGCTGCCGCACGGGCGCCCAGACCAAGAAGCAGACCCTGATTCCGGTGCTGCCGCCCCTGCCGCTCGAGATCGAGGTCGATTCGCGGCGCCTGCTGCAAGTGTTCGTCAACCTGATCAACAATGCCGTCAAGTACACGTCCGCGGGCGGCACGGTCTGGGTCACGGCCACGGCCGACCAGACCCATTTCATCTGCAACATCAAGGACAACGGCCAGGGCATCAGCCCCGAACTGCTGCCGCGCATCTTCGACGTGTTC
Organism: Massilia sp. SYSU DXS3249; assembly: GCF_053668055.1. Classification (NCBI taxonomy): domain Bacteria; kingdom Pseudomonadati; phylum Pseudomonadota; class Betaproteobacteria; order Burkholderiales; family Oxalobacteraceae; genus Massilia; species Massilia sp. SYSU DXS3249. The sequence continues at coordinate 409,910 of NZ_JBSIPX010000002.1, forward strand.
ACCCAGGCCGGCACGGGCGCCGCGCGCGGGTCGGGCCTCGGGATCGGCCTGGCGGTGGTGCGCGAGATCGTCTCCCTGCACCAGGGGACGGTCGAGGTGCGCAGCGAAGGCGCCGGCCGCGGCAGCGAGTTCCTGGTGCGCATCCCGCTGCGGCAGCCGCACGGGTCGGAGCCGGAGCCTTTGCCGGTGCCGGGTGTGGCCGCCTGACGGCGGCCATGTACGTAGGGTGGACGGGTCTCCCGTCCACGCGTTCAACCGCTGCGTGATGCGTCGCGACGTTTCATCTGCTGGTTGAACGCGTGGACGGCGGAGCGGTCCACCCTACGAATCCATCACCCTGTCACCGCGCCCTTGCTCGCGCTCGACGCCAGTGCCGCGAACTTGGCCAGCACGCCGCGCGTGTAACGCGGCGCTGGCCGGGTCCAGGCGGCGCGGCGGCGAGCGATTTCCTCGTCGGGCAGGTTCAGTTGAATCAATAAGGCGTTGGCGTCGATCGTCACCGAATCGCCCTCCTCCACCAGCGCGATGGTGCCGCCCTCGAAGGCTTCCGGCGACACGTGCCCGACCACCATGCCCCAGGTGCCGCCCGAGAAGCGTCCGTCCGTGATCAGGCCGACCGATTCGCCCAGGCCCTGGCCGATCAGGGCGCCGGTCGGGGCCAGCATTTCCGGCATGCCGGGGCCGCCCTTCGGGCCGAGGTAGCGCAGCACCAGCACGTCGCCGGGCAGGATGCGCTTGGCCATGATCGCGTCCATCGCCGAATACTCGTCGTCGAACACGCGCGCCGGTCCGGTGATCGCAGGATTTTTCAGGCCGGTGATCTTGGCCACGCAGCCTTCCGGCGACAGATTCCCCTTCAGCACCGCCAGGTGGCCCTGGGCGTACAAGGCCTGGTCTATCGTGTGGATCACGTCCTGCCCCGCCGGCGGGGTCGAGGGTACGTCGGCCAGTTCCTCGGCCAGCGTGCGCCCGGTAATCGTGATGCAGCTGCCATCGATCAGGCCGGCGTCCAGCAGCAGCTTCATCACCTGCGGCACGCCGCCGGCCCGGTGCAGGTCGGTCGCCACGTACTGGCCCGAGGGTTTCAGGTTGCAGATGACGGGCACCTTGCGCCGCACGCGCTCGAAATCGTCGAGCGTCCATTCGACCTCGGCCGCGTGGGCGATGGCGAGGTAGTGCAGCACGGCGTTGGTCGAACCGCCGGTAGCCATGATCAGGGAGACGGCATTCTCGATGGAGGCGCGGGTGATGATGTCGCGCGGCTTGAGGTCGCGTTTCACCGCCTCGACCAGCACGCGGGCCGACTCGGCGCAGGAGGCCACCTTTTCCTCGTCCGGGTTGGCCATCGTCGACGAGTACAGCAGCGACATGCCGAGCGCCTCGAACGAGGACGACATGGTGTTGGCCGTGTACATGCCGCCGCAGGAGCCGGACGAGGGGCAGGCGTTGCGTTCGATGCCGTCGAAATCCTCCTGGCTCATGCGCCCGGCCGTGAACTCCCCGACCGCCTCGAAGGCCGACACGATGGTCAGGTCCTTGCCCTTCCAGTTGCCCGGCTTGATCGTGCCGCCGTAGACATAAATGCCGGGCACGTTGGCGCGCGCCAGGGCGATCATCCCGCCCGGCATGTTCTTGTCGCAGCCGCCGATCACGACCACGCCGTCCATCCACTGGCCGTTGACGCAGGTTTCGATGCAGTCGGCGATGACCTCGCGCGAGATCAGCGAAAACTTCATGCCTTCGGTGCCCATCGACATGCCGTCGGAAATGGTCGGGGTGCCGAACACCTGCGGGTTGGCGCCGGCCTGCCTGACCGTGGCAATCGCGATGTCGGCCAGCTTTTGCAGGCCCGAGTTGCAGGGGGTGATGGTCGAGTGGCCGTTGGCGACGCCGATCATCGGCTTGCCGAAATCGTCCTCGGTGTAGCCCATCGCGTAGTACATCGAACGGTTGGGGCTGCGGGCGACGCCCTCGGTGACGTTGCGCGAGCGGCGGTTGTAGCGCGGCGGGTTGGCCATGATGGACTCCTGGAGGGGAATCGTTCCAGCATGCCGTGAACGATGGCGGGCGTCAAATGGAAGATATGCCGGGCTCTGATATGCTGCGCATATCGATCCACCCCTTATCCATGGAAACGCATATCGATGAACCTTGAACTGCGCCAGCTGCGCTATTTCGTTACCGTCGCCGAAGAGCTGCATTTCGGGCGCGCCGCCGAGCGCCTGCACATGACCCAGCCGCCCCTGTCGCAGACGATCGCCGCCTTCGAGGAGGCGCTGGGTGCGCCGCTGTTCCTGCGCAGCCGGCGCCAGGTCGAACTGACGCCGGCCGGCAGCGCCCTGCTGCCTGAAGCGCGCCGCCTGCTGGAAGCGGCGGGCGGCTTGCCGGAACTGGTGCGCCGCGCCGCGGCCGGCGAGGCGGGCAGGCTGGCCCTCTCTTTCGTGACGCCGGCCGACTACAGCGTGCTGCCGCCGCTACTGCGCGACTACAGCGCCGCCTTCCCCGGCGTCCAGCTGGTGCTGCAGGAAGCGACCACCGACCTGCAGATCGACGATCTGCAGCACGAACGCATCGACGCCGGCCTCGTGATCGCGCCGCTGCCCGACAAGGCGCAGGCCTCCCTCGACTACCTGCGCCTGCTGGAAGAGCCGCTGGTGCTGTGCGCGCCCGCGGGGCTGATCGATGCCGACGGCCCGGTGGCGCTCGGTGCGCTTCCTCCCCTCCCCCTCATCATTTTCCCGCGCAAGAGCGCACCCGGCCTGCATGACGCCATCCTCAGCTGCTTCCACGACGCCGGCATCGTGCCCGTCATCGGCCAGGAAGCGATCCAGATGCAGACCATCGTCAGCCTGGTCTCTGCAGGCATGGGCTTGGCACTTGTGCCACAATCCGTGTCGAACCTGATGCGTCCCGGCGTAGAATACCGTGCCCTTGCAGGCCCGACGCCGCTGGTCGAACTGGGCGTTTGCTGGCGGCGCGACAACCCGTCGCCCGTGCTGCGCGGCTTTTTGGAATTACTGAGGAAATAAACAATGCTGGTACACCCGAATCCCGACCCGGTCGCCTTTTCGATCGGCCCGGTCGCCATTCACTGGTACGGCCTGATGTACGTGGTCGCGTTCGCGCTGTTCCTGCTGCTGGGCCGCGTGCGCATCAAGCAGCCGCATATCGCGGCCCAGGGCTGGAAGAACGAAGACCTGGACGACATGCTGTTCTACGGCATGCTCGGGGTCGTCGTCGGCGGCCGCCTGGGCGAGGTGCTGTTCTACCAGCCGGCCCATTTCTTCGCCAACCCGATCGAGATTTTTAAAATCTGGCAGGGCGGCATGTCCTTCCACGGCGGCTTCCTGGGCGTGCTGATCGCCATGTCGCTGTGGGCGCGCAAGGCCAAGCGCAACGTGCTCGACGTCTGGGATTTCATCGCCCCGATGGTGCCGCTAGGCTATGCCGCCGGCCGCCTGGGCAACTTCATCAACCACGAACTGCCGGGCCGCATCGCCGACCCGAGCCTGCCGTGGGCGATGGCCTGGCCCGCCGACGGCTGGCGCGTCCCGCCGGTCTTCATCGAAGGCCTGCGCCACCCGTCGCCGCTGTACCAGATGCTGGTCGACGGCATCCTCGTGTTCCTGATCCTGTGGCCCTTCGCGCGCAAGGCACGCCCCCGCCTGGCGGTCGGCGCGATGTTCACCCTGCTCTACGGCTGCGCCCGCTTCTTCACCGAATACTTCCGCGTGCCGGACTGGCAAACGACGGTGGCCGGCCTGCCGATCACCTCGGGCCAGGTGCTGTCGCTGCCGATGATCGTCGCGGCGCTGGCCATGCTGGGCTGGGCGTATTCGCGCGAGGGCAAGCAGCCGCTGCGCGCCTAGCGCTGCATTGACAGGTAAAACTGTCGAATTCGCGCCACAGAGTGGCGCGGCCTTCCTCCTATTCCGGCGACAAGTCGGCGGCGCTGAAATACGGCGTCACGCTCGTGATAAGCTGTTGCGCCGCATCATTCTTGCCCATACCTAACATCAATGTCTTCTGATCAACGTCTTCGCCGTATCGGATTGGCCGCGTCCCTTGCCGGGGTATCGGCGGCGATCATGCTGCTGCTCACCTTTGTCACTTTGCAGCTGGTCGGCTACACGATGACGAAACAGGCCGAGACGGATATTGGGCGGGACCTGGCGGAGCTGGCCTTCCAGACCACAGACAAGCTCGACCGCGGCATGTACGAACGCTATCGCGAAGTGCAGCTCATGGCCGAACGCTATGAAATCACGAATCCCGCCGTGCCGGTCGAAGCCAAGCGCGCAGTGCTCGAGAGCATGCAGAGCACCCATCCGTATTACGCGTGGATCGGCCTGACCGACAACCGCGGCACCGTCAAGATCGCGACCAAGGGCCTGCTGGAGGGCAAGGACGTATCGGCCCGCCCCTGGTTCGCGGCCGCCTACGACGGCGTTCACCTGCACGACGTACACGAGGCGGTGCTGCTGGCCAAGCTGCTGCCCAATCCACGCGGCGAACCCAAGCGTTTCTTCGACATCGCCTTCCCCTACCGCGACCCGAATGGGGTTATCGCCGGCGTCTTCAGCACCCACCTGAGCTGGCATTGGGCGGCGGACATCGAGCGCTCGGTGCTGCGTCCGCTGGCCGAACGCAAGGCGGTCGACACCCTCATCCTGAGCCGGAACGGCGTGGTGCTGCTGGGCCCGAAGGAATATGCGGACCAGACCCTGCGCCAGGAAAGCTTCCTGCGCGCTGCGGGCGGCAAGAACGGTTCCGTCATCGAAACCTGGCCGGACGGCAAGCGCTACCTGGTCGGCTACAGCCACAGCAACGGCTACGATTCCTACCCGGGATTGGGCTGGGTCGTCGTCGTGCGCCAGCCGCTGGCCGCGGCATTCGCACCGGTCGACGCGCTGCGCGACAAGATCCTCTGGGGGGGCTTGCTCGCGGCGGGGCTGGTGTCGCTGCTGGTCTGGCTCTTCTCGCGCAACATCACCAAACCCCTGGTCAGGATCACGCACCACGCCGAAGCGCTGCGCGCCGGCCATGCCCGCGACATCCCGCCGATCGACAGCCGCCTGGCCGAAGTCCAGATCCTGCACAGCACGCTCGATGCGCTGCTCTCGAAACTGCTGGCCAACGAACAGGGCCTGCGCGAACTGAACGCGAGCCTGGAGACGCGCGTTGCCGAGCGCACGACGGAACTCCATCGCGCGGCCGAAGAAACGCGCAAGGGCGAACGCCGGGTCAAGGCCATCATCGACACGGCGCTCGACGCCTTCGTGGGCGTCGACGCCCAGGGTCGTATCACGGACTGGAACCCGCGCGCGCAGGAGATCTTCGGCTGGACCCGCGAGGAAGTCGTCGGGCGCACGGTCACCGAGACCATCATCCCGCCGCGCTTCCGCGATGCGCACGAAGCCGGTATGCAGCGTTACTCGGTCAGCGGCAGCTCGGGCGTGGTCGGCAAGCGCCTCCAGCTGTTTGCCTTGCGCCGCAACGGCGAGGAGTTCCCGGTCGAGATGACCATCGGCTTGATCAATGCGGGTGACACCCACTTCTTCGGCACCTTCATCCAGGACATCTCGGTACGCAAGGGGATCGAGGACGAACTTGCCCGCGAGCGCGAGCTGCTCAATGCCGTGCTCGATTCAATCGACGTCGGCGTGGTGGTCTGCTCGCAGTCTGGTGATCTGACGATGTTCAATGACGCGGCCCGCGAGATCGTCGGCTTGACAGTCGCTCCGGTTCCTCCCGGGCAGTGGGCCGAGCATTACCGCCTGTTCCATGCCGACGGCGAAACCCTGATGGCGCCGGAGCAGGTCCCGCTGTACCGCGCCCTGCATGGCGAACTGATCGAAAACACCGAGATGACGATCAAGCCGCCGGGCGCCGCGCCGCGCATCGTGCTGGCCAGCGGCCGCGCGTTGCATGCGAAGGACGGCGCCGGCATCGGGGCCGTCATCACGCTCAAGGATGTGACGGCGCTGAAGGAGTCGGCACGCCGCCTGGAAGCGAGCGAACGCAGCCTGCGCACGATCACGAACAACCTGCCGGTGCTGATCGGCTACATCGACGCCGGCGAGCGCTACACGTTCGCGAACGCCACCTACCAGGAATGGTTCGGGCTGGCGCCGCAGGACATCCTGGGCCGCACCGTCAGGGAAGTCATGGGCGACGTCTTCTATGCCGAGCAGCACCAGTCGCTGCAGGAGCGCAACCGGGCCGGCGAGACGGTGCGTTTCGAAAGGTCGCTGCCGCTGCGGGACGGGCTGCGCACGGTCGAGATCACGCGCATCCCCGACATCCACTTCGGCGTCTTCAACGGCGTCTACGTGCTCGGCACCGACGTGTCCGCCGCCCGGCTGCATGCCGAGGAGCTCGACAAGCTGGCGCGCGTCGACGCCCTGACCGGCCTGCCGAACCGCCGCGCCTACCAGGAACGGCTGGAAGTGGCGCTGCAGCGCGCCCAGCGCAATGCCCAGGGCATCGCCCTGATGTTCCTCGACGTCGACCATTTCAAGCAGGTCAACGATACCCTCGGCCATGCCGCGGGCGACGCGGTCCTGCACGAATTCGCCCGGCGCATCAAGGGCGCGGTGCGCATGACCGACACGGCCTGCCGCCTGGCGGGCGACGAGTTCACCGTCATCCTCGAAGGCCTGAAGTCGCCCGACGAGGCCACGCTGGTCGCCAGCAAGATCCTGAAGGCCTTCGAGCATCCCTTCGTGCTGGAAGCGGGCGAACGGATGGTCACGACCAGCATCGGCGTCGCCTACACGGACAGCTTCCCGGTCGATGCCTCGGTCCTCGGCAGCGAAGCGGACAAGGCCTTGTATGCCGCAAAAAGCGCGGGCCGGCGCTGCTTCGCGCTGTCCACGCTGGCCGCCGACGGCGCGGCCGTGCTGGCGGCGGCGGGCTGACGCGCCTGCCTTAAGAGCGCCTAACAAAACCGTCAGGGCAAGGCGCGGCGTCGAAGACAGTACGCGTGTACGGCGAGACGCTGCAACGCAGCCATGGCGGTTTTGTTAGGCGCTCTTACTGCGCCGCCTTCCAGAACATGTAGGCGGCCAGCGCATACAGGATCACCGCAAACACCTTCTGCAGCTGGCGCACCTCCATCCGGTGCGCGGTGCGCGCCCCCAGCGGCGCCATGGTCATGCTGGCCGCCACGATGATCAACAGGGCCGGCACGTAGATGAAGCCGAGCGAATACTCCGGCAGTCCCGGCTCGCCCCAGCCATAGAAGATGTTGGCCAGGGTGCCGGCCAGCGCGATCGGGAACCCGAGCGCGGCGCTGGTGGCCACCGCATTGTGGATGCGCACGTTACACCAGGTCATGAAGGGAACGGAGATGAAGCCGCCGCCCGCCCCCACCAGCCCGGACAGGATGCCGATCAGGCCGCCCGTGGCGAACATGCCCGGCGTGCCCGGCAAGTCGCGCGCCGCCGCCGGCTTCTTGTTGACCAGCATTTGCGTAGCGGAGAAGGCGACGAAGATGCCGAAGAAGAAAGCCAGCGCCGAGGAATTCATCTGCTTGCCGATCCACGGCCCGATCATGGAGCCGACCACGATTCCCGGCGCCAGCAGTTTTACGACATGCCAGAGCACCGCCCCATGCTTGTGGTGGGCGCGCACCGAGGACAGCGAGGTGAACATGATGGTGGCGAGCGAGGTCGCGATCGCCATGTGCACCACCAGCGCGTCCGGCACGCCGCGCGCCGTGAAAATCATGGTAATGAAAGGCACCAGCACCATGCCGCCGCCGATGCCGAGCAGCCCGGCGGCGAAACCGCCAAAGGCGCCCATGGCCAGCAGGGCCAGGATCAGCAAGGGGTCCATGCGCCCTCCCTGGCGAAGAGGTGGACGGACGTGCTGGACAGGGGACAGGATGCCATCGACAAAGCGCTTACCTCGAAACGGATGAGGAACAGAGTCTAGTCGATGGCCGGTGAAAAGTCGAAGCGCGCAGCGCGTGCCGCTGGCTCGTCAGGCACCGCTCTCGACCGGCAGGCGCGCCCCGAGCCAGCCGCTGATCCCGGCCGACATCACGCGCACATCCGTATAGCCCAGCTTTTCGGCGCGGCGCGCCGCATTCGGCGCCTTCCTGCACAGCGGGTTCGAGCAGTAGAACACGAGCGGCGTGGCGCGTTCGGCCGGCAGCAGCGCCGCGTCGAAATCCGGCGCCAGGTTGAGCGCGCCCGGCACGCGCGCCTGCAGCCAGGCATGGCGCGCGTTCATGTCGAGCACGGTGATGCCACCCTGCCCCATGCGTTCGTGCAGCTCGCGCGGCGCGATTCCCTTCAGGCCCATCAGCATTGCGAACATGGCCCGCTCCTTAACCTTGTACGGCGCCGCCGCTGCGCATGCAGCGCAGGACCGCCGCCGCCAGCGCCACGGCCAGGATGGCGCCGCCCACCAGGTGCATCGTCTCCAGCGGCGCGGCCAGGGCCGCCGCCATGTAGCCGAGGCCGCCCAGCACCAGGCTCCAGCCGGCAAAGCGGCGCGCCGCCTGCTCCTGCGCCGGCGAGCAGCGCAGCCGCGCCAGCGCGACCAGGGATTTCGGGATGGCGTTCGCATACACCACGACGACAAAGCCCAGCAGCACCCCGGTCAGGCGCTGCCCCGTCTCCTCGTCCAGGTAGCCGGGCGTGGCCCAGCGCAGGACGGCGGAGGCGGCGAGGATGAACGCGGCGCCGGCAAGCGCGCGCCCCAGTGGGTGAGCCTTCATGGTTTCTCCTGTTTCGATTCGACTTCGGAATGGCCGTCTTCCGGCCGCGTGACCTGCAAACCAAACGCCTGCGCAAAACCCAGCAACGCTTCTTCCAGCACCGACAATTTCAGGCGGTAAGTAACGTTGCGCCCCTGCTTCTCGGCCTCGATCAGCCCGGCGCCCACCAGCACGGCGAAATGGGCCGACATGGTGGGCTTGGAGACGTCGAACATCTCCGCGAGTTCTCCCGCGCCGATGGGTCCGGCTTGCAGCAGCTGCAGGACTTTACGGCGGGTCGGATCGGACAAGGCTTTGAATACGGTGCTCATGAAACGATTATTAGCTAATCATCTAACTATTGCAAGCGATTTCGGCGCGGTCGCCGCCGATGGCTGCGACGGCCATCTCCGCTGTCGTGCTAGTCTGGAACCGGGTACGAATACAGGAGGCGTTCTTGTTCGAACAGGTCGAAGAAAGCGTGCGCTCGTCCGTGGAATGGCTTAGGCTGCTCGTCGAAGCGCTGGGTGCGCTCGTCATTGCCGCCGGCGTCGTGGTAGTCATCGTCGCGCTGCTGCGCCACATGCTGTTCGACCGGGGCGGCAGCTTCATCCCGATCAGGCTGTCGTTCGCGCGGCACCTGACGCTGGCCCTCGAACTGCAGCTGGCCGCCGACATCCTGTCGACTTCGGTCGCGCCGACCTGGGACCGGATCGGCAAGCTGGCGGCCATCGCCGTGATCCGGACCGCCCTGAACTACTTCCTCAACAAGGAGCTGCAGGCGGAAAGCGACACGGCCAAGGCGGGCAAGGCCAGGGGCCGCCCGGCCGCCGAATGAGGGTGCGGACCCGCTTCTCCGCGCCGCGTCCGGTATCATGCAGGCCATGTCCACATCCACACCCAAATCCCCCAGCCTGCTCTTCCTGATCGTTCCGATCGTCGTGCTGGCGATCTTCGGCTTCTTCGGCGCCCGCTACATGCTCAAGACGCATGCGGACAAGACGCTCGACCGGCTCGCCGTCGTCTGGCCCGCCATCGAGAGCATGCCGGAACCGGAACGCGCTTTCCTGGTCGAGCTCGCGCTGATCTGCAACGTGGCCGAGCGCGAGGCCGTGCGCGCGGAAGTCGTCGCCTGCCTGCGCTCGTCCGCCGAAAAAATGACGCCGGCGCCGACCGCGCGGCTCGAGGGCCTGATCAGGCAGGCGCCGGCCCAGCGCTGACGAGGAGATGGTGCGGGCGATTCAGCCCGGATCGCGCAGCAGCTGGAGAATGCGCTTCCATTGTCCCGGCGTGACGGGCGAAATGGAAAGTCGGCTGCCTTTCTGGAGCAATACCATGTCTTCGAGTTCGGGAACCGTGCGCATTTCCGCCAGCGGCAAATAGCGGCCCTGCTCTTTTGCGCGCACGTCCACGGAAATCCAGCGCGGTTGTTCGCGCGTCGCTTTCGGGTCGAAGTATTTGCCGGCGCTATCGAACTGGGTGGCGTCCGGATACGGCGTGCTGGCCACTTCCGCAATGCCGGCGACACCGGGAACGGCGCAACTGGAGTGATAAAACAGGATGCCGTCGCCGACCTGCATTGCATCGCGCATGAAATTACGCGCCTGATAATTGCGCACGCCGAACCAGGCCACGGTCTGCCCGGGCGCGGCGCGAACGTCGTCGAAACTGACTTCATCCGGCTCGGATTTCATCAACCAGTAAGGCATCGATCCTGCTCCAATGTTTAAAAACCGCGGGCACCGCCGAAAAGCGTGCGCGCATAAAAAAACGGCTGCGTGCCGATGGCCGCAACCGCTTTTGTGGAATAGAGCCCCGCCTGTGCCGTTTTTTGCCGGCATCCCGAACCTGATGGCTCAAGGTGGTCACAGTCAATTCAATTTCGGGTTCGTCGAACTAGCGACGCTCACGCCCACCGAACATATCCCGCAACCTATGCATGTAAATGGTTCAAGGAATATATGGCAATCTCGAACACCGCAGGGTGCCTCGCAGTTTACTCGCTTGAACCGGCATGTCAAACGAATTTGACCGGTCAGGACGGATTTTGTTGCGGTGCGAGGGCAGCGTCGAGCACGGTGTGCATCGCCTCGATTTTTTGCTTGACTTCCAGCATCGTCATGTCCGACAGCGGACCTTGCGGCGACTTGACCGACAGGAATTCCGCAGCGACGCTGAGCGCGGCCATGACGGCGATGCGGTCGTTGCCCTTCACCTTGCCGGAGTCGCGCAGCGCGATCATCTTGCCGTCGAGGTAGCGCACGGCGTCGCGCAGCGTGGCCTGCTCGCCTTCCTTGCAGGCCAGGCGGTAGGGCTGGCCCATGATCGTGACGTCAAGGTAGATCATCGGGCGGCCTCGGTGTGCATGGGTTCGTCGTCTTCTGCGCCATCGGCTTCGGCATCGCCGGCCTCATCGCTCTCAGGCGCGGGCAATTGCGCGATGACCGCCTCGATGCGGTTCTGGGCCTCGACCAGGCGCTCGACGAGCGCCGTGTTCACTTCGTTGAGCAGCACGTTAGTCTGAAGCAACTGCGCATTCTCGTTGCGCAGCGTCCCGACCAGCGCTGCAAGCTGCTCGATTTTGTCGGATAGGTCTTGGAATTCGGAAATCATTCGTAACTATAGGTCCGTTCTGGTTGGACAGTCAACATGATAGCGTACGATGCAGCAGGCCCTCGGCTCGCGTGAGCTTGCCCGGACACACGCATCTTCCTTATGCAATTTGCATCCCTCTGAAGATTTCGTCAAACATTTTGATCGCGATCAATTCCCAGCCAACGGTGCGTCAAGCCTTCTCCCTTCGGTGCTAGTCTCTCCGCTTTGTGCCTGCGCCATGGTCACTCGGCAAGCCAGTCGCGCTTGAGCTGACGCAAACGGCAACAGTTAAATAAGCAACATGGCGTCTTGAAATAGGCAGATGTCGTCCCTATAATTAGCACTCGTTAGTAGAGAGTGCTAACAACTCTTTCAAGCCGCAGCGCACGTCGCGATGTGGCCACAACGCAAACAAAAGCTAGTCCAAACCACTGAATAAGGAGTTTTGCATGAACCTTCGCCCTCTGCACGATCGCGTTATCGTGAAGCGTCTCGACCAGGAAACCAAGACTGCCTCCGGCCTGATCATCCCTGATGCAGCCGCCGAGAAGCCGGACCAGGGCGAGATCCTCGCCGTCGGCAATGGCAAAGTCCAGGACAACGGTCAGCTGCGTGCACTGGAAGTCCAGGTTGGCGACCGCGTCCTGTTCGGCAAGTATTCGGGCCAGACCGTCAAGGTCGACGGCCAGGAACTGCTGGTGATGCGCGAAGAAGACATCATGGCCGTGCTGGTCAAGTAATCCTCCCCCAGAACATCTACCGAATAAACGGAGAAATACAAAATGGCAGCTAAAGAAGTAATTTTCGGCGACGCAGCGCGCGCCAAGATGGTTGAAGGCGTCAACATCCTCGCCAACGCAGTCAAGGTCACCCTGGGCCCGAAAGGCCGCAACGTCGTGCTGGACCGCTCGTTCGGCGCCCCGACCGTCACCAAGGACGGCGTCTCGGTCGCGAAAGAGATCGAACTCAAAGACAAGCTCATGAACATGGGCGCGCAGATGGTCAAGGAAGTCGCCTCTAAAACCAGCGACAACGCCGGCGACGGCACCACCACCGCGACCGTGCTGGCACAAGCCATCGTGCGCGAAGGCATGAAGTTCGTTGCCGCCGGCATGAACCCGATGGACCTGAAGCGCGGCATCGACAAGGCTGTTGCAGCCACCGTCGAAGAGCTGGCCAAGATCGCCAAGCCATGCACCACCTCGAAGGAAATCGCGCAAGTCGGCGCCATCTCCGCGAACTCGGACTACTCGATCGGCGAGCGCATCGCTGAAGCGATGGAAAAGGTCGGCAAGGAAGGCGTCATCACCGTCGAAGACGGCAAGTCGCTGAACGACGAACTCGACATCGTCGAAGGCATGCAGTTCGACCGCGGCTACCTGTCGCCTTACTTCATCAACAACCCGGACAAGCAAGTCGCCATCCACGACAATCCGTTCGTCCTGCTGTGCGACAAGAAGATCTCGAACATCCGTGACCTGCTGCCGGTGCTGGAGCAGGTTGCCAAGGCCGGCCGTCCGCTGGTGATCATCGCCGAAGACATCGAAGGCGAAGCGCTGGCGACCCTGGTCGTCAACAACATCCGCGGCATCCTGAAGACCGTTGCTGTGAAAGCCCCAGGCTTCGGCGACCGTCGCAAGGCCATGCTGGAAGACATCGCTGTCCTGACCGGCGGCCAGGTGATCGCCGAAGAAGTCGGCCTGACCCTGGAAAAGGTCACCCTGGCTGAACTGGGCCAGGCCAAGCGCGTCGAAGTCGGCAAGGAAAACACCATCATCATCGACGGCGCCGGCGCCGCGGAATCGATCGAAGCACGCGTCAAGCAAGTGCGCATCCAGATCGAAGAAGCGACCTCGGACTACGACCGCGAGAAGCTGCAAGAGCGCGTGGCCAAACTGGCCGGCGGCGTTGCCGTGATCAAGGTCGGCGCTGCCACCGAAGTCGAAATGAAGGAAAAGAAAGCCCGCGTGGAAGACGCGCTGCACGCTACCCGCGCAGCCGTTGAAGAAGGCATCGTGCCAGGCGGCGGCGTCGCCCTGCTGCGTGCCCGCGCCAACCTGCAAGTGCAAGGCGACAATCCTGACCAGGAAGCCGGCATCAAGATCGTCCTGCGCGCCATGGAAGAGCCGCTGCGCATGATCGTCCAGAACGCCGGCGAAGAAGCATCGGTCGTCGTCGCAGGCGTCCTGGCCGGCCAGGGCAACTACGGCTACAACGCCGCCAACGGCACCTATGGCGACATGGTCGAAATGGGCGTGCTGGACCCAGCCAAGGTCACCCGTTCGGCCCTGCAGAACGCAGCGTCGATCGCCGGCCTGATGCTGACCACCGACTGCATGGTGTCGGAACTGGCTGAAGACAAGCCAGCCGGCGGCATGGGCGGTATGGGTGGCATGGGCGGCATGGGCGGTATGGACGGCATGATGTAATTGCCGGTCCGCCCAGGGGAGCGCCGGTTCGCCGGCACCCTGTGCAAAATCAAGCCTGCAAGGTTCGCCTTGCAGGCTTTTTTACTTTTGGAGAATGCAATGCCTACAGTAGACGCAGACGACCTCGAAGACGCCGTGTTGATCGTGTCCGAATCGGGAACCCCGGATAAAGCCTGGGTGTCCCTCGATACGGGCCAGGTGCATATCCGCTCGGAGCTGTTCGCCGGGGAATCGGCCCCGCTGCCGGACGATATCGACAGCTCGCCACGCTACGTCCCGGTTCCGCACATGCGCACGCTGAACCTCGGACTCGAACTGGTGTTCGATTTCGCCGACGCCGCCATGGAAAAGGATGCCGACCGGGTGCGCCAGATGTTCAGGCGCCCGGACGCCTACCGCCATTTCAGCGAGCTGGTCGGGGAACGCGGCCTGACCGACCGCTGGCACGATTTCCGCGAGGCGCAGACGCGCGCGGTGCTGGCCGGATGGTGCGCGGAGCATGGCTTGCAGCTGGGCTGAAGCCTGCCTGCCTGCCCTGCCGCGTCCAACCGTGCGCAGGGGTCGCGCGCAAGCGCCGCATACTGTCTGCCTCGACTTCCCGCACAGGAGCAGCCATGTCAACAGTCAACCTGGATGAACTCGAACAGGCGGCCATGAGGGTCGAGGATGGCGGCGGCGCGGTCACGGCCATGGTGGCGCGCGACACCGGCATGATCCACCTCCTGAACGACGAGTACATGGACGAGGAGGCGCCGATGCCCTCGGCCTCCGGCGAGGACGCGCGCTACGTGACTGTGCCGCCCGCCGGCACGCTCGGCATCGGCGACGAGCTCGTGCTGCGCTTTGCCGCTACCCACCTGCCCGAGGACCAGTCCCTGGTGCGCGGCCTGTTCAGCGACCGGGACATCGAGGGCTTTGCGTGCCTGCTGGAAGAGCGTGGCGCGGGGGAAGCCTGGGAACGCTTTCGCGAGGATGCCACCCGGACCGCGCTGCGCCGCTGGTGCGAGGACAATGGTTTGCAGGCGGAGGACTGAACGCCGGGTACGACCTACTTGCCCGCCCGCGCCCTGAACCGGGCCAGCTCCTCCTTTAAATACGCCGCGCTGGCTACCGCCTGCCCTCCCCCGCACCGGACCTGGTAAAGCGCATCGGTTCTTTCCAGGTTGGGCACGCCCCAAGTCTAGCACCCCGCCTTCACGATTCGGCCCGCACACCTTGCAGCAGCGCTCCGATCGCGCCGTGGGCGCGCGACTTAACAGACGCGGCCGCGCACCAGGCCTATCGTCCCCGCTCCATTTCCAGAGGAGCGAACATGATCAAGGTCACCGGCTATGCGGCGAAGCACTCCTTCAGCCGCCTGAAACCCCACGTATTCGAGCGCGAGGAAGCGGGGGCGCACGAAGTCGAAATCGAGGTGCTGTACTGCGGCGTCTGCCACTCGGACATCCACCAGGTGAAGAACGAGTGGTCGAACACCGTCTATCCCTGCGTGCCCGGCCACGAGATCGTCGGCCGCGTCACCAAAGCCGGATCGGCGGTCACGCGCCATTCCGTGGGCGATCTGGTCGGCGTCGGCTGCATGATCGACAGCTGCGGCCAGTGCGAAGCGTGCCAATGCGGCGACCAGAACTACTGCGGGAGCCCGAACAGCTGGCTGGCCACCTACAACGGCCCCCTGCTGCCG
The DNA here is from genome assembly GCF_053668055.1 of Massilia sp. SYSU DXS3249. Taxonomy (NCBI): domain Bacteria; kingdom Pseudomonadati; phylum Pseudomonadota; class Betaproteobacteria; order Burkholderiales; family Oxalobacteraceae; genus Massilia; species Massilia sp. SYSU DXS3249. The sequence continues at coordinate 425,325 of NZ_JBSIPX010000002.1, forward strand.
AAATCGAAGGCCGGCGAAAACATCTACGGCCGCGACAACACCTTCGGCGGCTATTCCAACCTGCTGGTGGTGAAGGAAGACTTCGTGCTGAAGATTCCGGCGAAGCTGCGCCCGGAAGTGGCGGCGCCTATCCTGTGCGCCGGCGTCACCACGTATTCGCCGATGAAACGCTGGGGCGTCAAGGCCGGCGACAAGGTCGGCGTGATCGGCATGGGCGGTCTGGGCCACATGGCGGCCAAGCTGGCCAGGGCGATGGGCGCCGAGGTGACGCTGTTCACAACGACCAAGGAGAAAATCGAGGAGGCGGAAAAGCTGGGCTTCAAGGCCGTGCTGGAAAAGGACAAGAAGGCCCTTGAGGAGCTGGCGATGAGCTTCGACTTCATCCTCTCGACGGTGCCGGAAAAGCACGACCTGAATCCCTTCGTCGAACTGCTCAAGCGCGACCGCGTGCTGTGCGTGGTCGGCGCGCTCGAGCCGCTTGCGCCGACGGACAACATGCAGCTGGCCATGAAGCGCCGTTCGGTGGCCGGTTCGCTGATCGGCAACCTAGCTGAAACCCAGGAAGTGCTGGATTTCTGCGCAGAGCACGGCATCGGGCCGGAGATCGAGATGATCCGCATCCAGGAGGTGAACGACGCCTATAAAAAGGTGGAAAAGGGAGACGCACGCTTCCGCTATGTGATCGACATGGCGTCGCTGAAGGAAGAGATCGAGGGCGAGGGCTGAGCCGGCCGCCTATGATTGCCGGGCGGCCACACTTGGGCTAGTATGGCCGCTCGCTTTCACGAGGTACCACATGATCCAACGCGGCCCGTTTTCCGCTCCCGCCCTTCGCCTGCTGGCCTGCTGCGCCGCCTTCGCCGCCTTTCTTGGCGGCTGCAAGGACAAAGAAGTTCCGCCGCCGGCGCCGCCGAAACCCGCCGCCGTCCAGCCCAAGCCGGCGCCCGCGCTGACGAAGGAACAGGCGATGGCCGCCCTGCTGGCGCTGCCGGAAGTGAAGGCCTGGTCGGGCGAGATCGAAAAGCGCTCGCGCGGCAAGGCGCACGGCGCCATCATCGAAGACGACCCGACGCCGCGCACGCTCAACGGCAAGCAGTATTTTCAGATGAGTTTCGTGGAGAACCGCGCGCAGTCGGTGCAGCGCCGCGAGAGCTTCCTCGTCGCGCACCAGGGCGGCGAGATCCTGGTGGAAGATCTGCAGAACGATACGGTGATGCCGCTCGACGATTGGCGGCGCAGTGTGCGCCGGGTGCAGTTGAAGTCGGCGGATTAGCCGGACCGTAGCGTGGAGTTGTCATTGAGGCCCGGGGCCTCAATGA